>NZ_OZ246003.1:3781805-4106110 GCF_965230365.1 Oricola sp.
GAAGCCGTACGCCGCGCCGCCGAACAGGCATCTGCCAGCGAGCGGGGGGCGTCATGACCAGCGATGTCGCACGCAATCAGTGGTACCCGATCTCGGACATCGAGGCCTTGCCGGTCGGCATCGCAGCCGAGCGCATCCTGATGGGCGACAGCCTGACCGTGACACGCGGTGCCGGCGATAGTGTCACCGTGACCAGCGACCGCTACGGCACGCTGCCGGTTGTCATTCGCTTCGGTCACGTCTGGACTTCGCCCGGCCAGCCGCAGCGCGAATTGTTCGACATTCCCGAAGCCCTGCATGAGGGCCGGCGGCATGTGCCCTGCGGTTGCATCCGCGTCCGCTGCTCGCCGCTTCGCGCGGTCGAGAACTTCCTCGACATCGCGCACTTTCCGTTCGTCCACACCGACATCCTGGGCGTCGAGGAGCATCCCGAAGTCGCGAAATACGACGTCCGGATCGACGAGACCAATGACGAGATCTGGGCGACCAAGGTGCGTTTCTTCCAGCCACAGGCGGCCGCCTCGGCGACTGGCGGCATTATCACGGAATACATGTACCGGGTGCCCGCGCCGACGGTCGCGATCCTCTACAAGACCTGCCCGGCGCGCGAGGGCGAATGGGACATCATCACGCTGTTCGTGCAGCCGGTCGGCGAGGACATCTGCCACGTCTGGCCGTGGATGGCGCTTTACGACGACGGCTCGTCGATGACCGACATGATCCAGTTCCAGCAGGTCATTTTCCTGCAGGACCGTTCGATCCTCGAAAACCAGGTTCCCGCGCTGCTGCCGCTCGACCCGAAGATGGAAATCCCGACCCGGGCGGACATGACCTCCATCGCCTACCGGCGCTGGCTGAAGCGCACCGGCTATTACTACGGCGCCAGCACGGAGGCGGCATGATGCCGGTGTTGTACGATTATCCGCTGAGCACCGAATGCTACCGGGTGCGGCTGTTGCTGGCGCTGCTTGGTGAAACGGCGACCGTCGTGCCGGTCGACGCCTATCCGGGCGGCGAACATCTAGGCGAGGCGTTCCGCGCCATCAATCCATTCGGCACGCTTCCGGCGCTGGTCGACGGCGATGTCGTGCTGACCGACAGCGGGGCCATCCTCGCCTATCTGGCGCGGCGCTTCGATCCCGACGGGTCATGGTTCCCGGTCAACGATCCGGCCGCAGCCGCGCGCATCGTCGAATGGCTGGCCATCGCCGCGAAGCTCGATGCGAGCGCCGGCGTTGCCCGCGCCCATGACATGCTGGGCGCAGACGCCGATATCGTGGCCGCGCGTGCCACGGCGACCGAGCTGATCCGCCGCATCGAACAGCATCTTGCGGAAACCGACGGCGGAACCGGCGGCTTCCTGACCGGCCCTGAACCGACGATTGCCGACCTCGCCTGCTTTTCGGGCGTGGCGCTGGCGCCGGATGGCGGCATCGAACTGGACTTCTGCCCATACATCCTGAACTGGATGCACCGCATCCGCCGCCTCGAAGGCTTCATCACCATGCCGGGCATCCAGCCGCTGCACGAAAGCCCGGTGGCCCATGACATTGGCGGCGAAGCACAATCCGGGTCCGCAGCATGAGCGCGCAGCCGCCGATCCTCGAACTGCAGGGTATCAGCAAGGCCTTTCCCGGCGTCGTCGCCAATGACGGCATCGATCTGGCCGTGCGGCCGGGCGAAATCCACGCCATCCTCGGCGAGAACGGCGCAGGCAAGTCGACACTGGTCAAGATCATCTACGGCGTTTACCAACCCGACGGCGGCAGCGTGCGCTGGCAGGGCGAGGAAACCCGCATCCGCAATCCGGCGCATGCCCGCCATCTCGGCATCGGCATGGTGTTCCAGCACTTCTCGCTCTTCGAAACGCTGACCGTCGCGCAGAACGTGGCGCTTGCGATCAGCGGCTCGCTGGCCGACATCACCAGGCGCATCCGAGACGTCGGCGCGCGCTTCGGTCTCGAAGTCGAGCCCAACCAGACCGTCCAGAACCTCTCCTACGGCGAACGCCAGCGCGTCGAGATCATCCGTTGCATCCTGCAGAACCCGAAGCTGCTGGTGCTCGACGAACCGACTTCGGTCTTGCCCCCGCAAGGCATCGAGAAACTGTTCGTGACGCTGAAGGCGCTTGCCGCCGAGGGCTACAGCATCATCTTCATTTCCCACAAGCTCGATGAAATCCGCGCCTTGTGCGACAGCGCGACCGTTCTGCGACGCGGCAAGGTGACCGGTCGGGTCAACCCGGCGGATGAAAGCAACGAGTCGCTGTCGCGCATGATGATCGGCCGCGATGTCCCGGTCACCGACCGCAAGCCGGCCGTCAGCGATGGCGGCGAGGTGTTGCGGATTTCAGGGCTCTCCCACACACCGGAAGACCCGTTCGCCGTTGCGCTCGACGATGTCGACCTGAGCGTTGGCGCCGGCGAGATCGTTGGCATCGCCGGCATTTCCGGCAACGGCCAGCAGGCTCTGATCTCCGCGCTTTCCGGCGAAACGGTGCTGCCGACCAACGAAGCCGAAGCGATTATCGCCGGCGGCGAACCGGTCGGCCATCTCGGCCCCGACAAACGCCGCCGCCGCGGTATCCGGCTGGTGCCGGAGGAGCGGCTCGGGCGCGGCGCGGTGCCGGAGATGTCGCTTGCGCTTAACGCCGCGCTGACCGGTTCCGGCAACGGCCTGTCGCGGGCCGGTTTCCTGAATTTCGGCGCGATCCGCGGCCTCGCCCGCAACATCATCAGCGGCTACGACGTGCGTTGCAATGGCGAGGCGAGCGCGGCGCGCAGCCTGTCGGGTGGCAATCTGCAGAAATACATCGTCGGCCGCGAGATCGATCTCGGCCCGGACCTGCTGATCGCCGCGCAACCGACCTGGGGTGTGGATGTCGGCGCGGCGGCGGCGATCCGTCAGCGCTTTCTCGACTTACGCTCGCGGGGCACCGGAATTCTGGTCGTTTCCGAGGAACTCGACGAACTGATGGAAATCTGCGACCGGCTTTACGTCATGTTCCGGGGACGGCTGTCGCCGTCGATTGCCCGCGAAGATGCCGACATAGCGACCATAGGTGCTGCGATGGCCGGCGATTTCGCCGCGCTCGACCGGCCCCTGCTGGAGGTGGCCCATGCCTGAGATCCGGCTTGAACCGCGAACCGGGCCGTCGCTTGCCGCGTCATTTCTCGTCAGCGCGACAGCGGTCGTTCTGACGGCGATCGCCGGCAGCCTCTTGTTCATGCTCTATGGAAAATCGCCGGCAGCCGGATTCCATGCCTTTTTCATCGAACCGCTGTTGTCGCGCTACGGCATTGGTGAAGTGCTCCTGAAAATGGGGCCGCTGCTGCTGATCGCACAGGGCCTTGCCATCGGCTTTCGCGCCCGGCTCTGGAACATCGGCGCCGAGGGGCAATTGCTGATCGGCGCCATTCTCGCCGGCACCATCGCGATCATGTTCGAAAGCTCGGATTCGATCCTTCTGCTGCCGCTGATGGTGCTGGCCGGCGCGGCCGGCGGCATGGCCTGGGCGAGCATAGCCGCGTATCTCAAGGTCCGCTTCCATGCCAACGAGATCCTCGTCACATTCATGTTGTCGAGTATTGCGTTGCAATTGCTTTACTACCTCGTCACCGGACCGCTGAAGGACCCGCAGGGCTTCAACTTCCCGCAGTCGATCACCTTTGGCGACGCGGCGATGTTTCCCGTCATCATGGACGGCACGCGGGTCAATGCATCGCTTTATCTCGGCCTTGCGGCGACCGTGATCGCATGGGTGCTGATGCAGCGCACCCTTGCCGGCTACAAGCTGATCGTCGGCGGGCTGGCGCCCGGCGCTGCCCGCTATGCCGGCTTCTCGGCCAATCGCACGGTTTGGATTTGCCTCTTGATCGGCGGCGCGGCGGCGGGAATCGCCGGTGTCGGCGAAGTCGCCGGACCGCTCGGCATGCTGCAGCGGAACATCTCGCACGGCTACGGCTATGCGGCGATCATTGTTGCGTTCCTGGGCGGGCTGCATCCGGTCGGCATCCTCATCTCCAGCGCGCTGATGGCGCTGATCTATGTCGGTGGCGATTTCGCGCGCCTGTCGATCGGCCTGCCGAGCGCGGTCACCACGATCTTCCAGGGCATGCTGCTGGTCTTTTACCTCGCCAGTTCGCTGCTCTTGACCCACCGGGTGCGCTTCGGCGCCAGCAGACCGCGACAAACAGCAGGGGAAACAGCCAATGGTTGATCCCGCCATCTTCCTGATCGCCGGCACGCTTGCGGCAGCCGTGCCTCTGCTGTTTGCCGCGCTCGGCGAGTTGGTGGCCGAGAAATCCGGCGTTCTGAACCTCGGCGTCGAGGGCATGATGGCGGTTGGCGCTGCGGCCGGCTTCGTCACGGTCGCCGTCACCGGTTCGCATGCGCTTGGTTTTGCGGTCGGTGCGTCGGCGGCGATGCTGCTGTCGGTGGTCCACGCTGTCCTGACGCTGGTGTTCCTGTCGAGCCAGGTCGCATCTGGGCTTGCCATCGGCATTCTCGGCCTCGGCATATCGGCGGCCATCGGCAAGTCCCATGAGGGAACGACCGTTGCCTCGCTCGCCAAGCTCGACTTCGGCCCCTTGTCCGACATCACGCTGATCGGGCCTGCGTTTTTCGACCACGACATCATGGTGTTTGTCGCCATCGCCGCGACGGTCGCGGTCTGGTTCGTGCTGCAACACACCCGCGTCGGCCTGGTCATCAAGGCGGTCGGCGAATCGCCGCATTCGGCCCACACGCTTGGCTATCCAGTCCGGCTGATCCGGCTCGGTTGCGTCGCCTTCGGCGGTGCAATGGCCGGCATTGGCGGCGCGTATCTTTCAACGGCCTACACGCCGCTTTGGGCGGACGGCATGGTCGCAGGGCGTGGCTGGATCGTTGTCGCGCTGATCGTGTTCGGCACCTGGATCGTGCCGCGTGTCGCGTTTGGAGCCTATCTGTTCGGCGCGCTGACCCTGCTCGAACTGTCGATCCAGGGGCTTGGCTTCAACGTGCCGTCTCAGCTGCTGTCGGCCTCGCCGTACATCATCACGATCATCGTGCTCGCGGTCATCTCGCGCAATCCGACGCTGATCCGCCTGAACAGTCCGGCAAGCCTCGGGCTGACCTACACATCGAATTCATGACGAGGAAAGGGAAATCGCAATGAAACACATCGTTAAGACTGCCGTCGCCGCGCTCGTCGCGGGCGCTGTCGGCATCGGCGCGGCGAGCGCCGACAAGCTGAAGATCGGCTTCATCTACCCGTCGCCGGTCGGCGATGTCGGCTGGGCCTACCAGCTCGACGAGGGCCGAAAGGGTATTGAGGAAGCGTTCGGCGACAAAGTCGAAACCGTCGTGGTTGAGAACGTGCCGGAAGGCCCGGACGCCGCCCGTATCATGAACCAGATGGCATCGACCGGCGCCGGCATGATCATGATCGGTTCGTTCGGCTACATGAATGACGGCCTGAAGCTGGCGAAGTCCAACGAGGACGTCAAGTTCATCCACGCCAGCGGCTACAAGACCGCGCCGAACTTCGGAAACTTCCAGACCCGCAATTACGAAAGCGCCTACATCGCCGGCATGGCTGCAGGGTTCGTGACGGAGTCCGACACGCTCGGTGTCGTCGCAGCCTATCCGATTCCGGAAGTGGTCGGCATCATCAACACCTTCACGCTGGGCGCGCAGAAGGTCAATCCGGACATCTCGGTCAAGGTCGTCTGGCTGAACTCCTGGTTCAACCCGTCCAAGGCGCAGGAATCGGCCCGTTCGCTGATCTCGCAGAGCGCCGATGTCATCTTCTCGCTCTACCAGGACACGCCGTCGGTCGTCACCGTGGCGGAAGAGGAAGGCGTCTATGTCGTCAACACCTCCTCCGACATGAAGAAATACGCACCGACCAAGCTGCTCGCATCCATGACCATTGACTGGACACCACATTTCGTCGAGCGCGTGCAAGCCGTGCTCGACGGCACCTTCGAAGGCGGTGCCTATTGGGGCGGCATGGCCGACGGCGCAGTCGGCGTAGCCTCGCTCTCCGACGATCTGACCGGCGAGCAGAAAGCAGAAATCCAGAGCGTCGTCGATGCCATTTCGGGCGGTAGCTTCCACCCGATGTCCGGCCCGATTGTCGATCAGGACGGAACCGAGCGGATCGCAGACGGCGACGCCATTGCCGACGGCGACATGCTTGGCATCAACTGGCTGGTCAAGGGCGTGGAAACCCGTATCCCCGGCTGATCGAACCCTGACACGCTCTAGAGACAAGGCGGCTGGCGCGCTGCGCCAGCCGCATTCAGCACCGACGAACAGATGGACGACCTCCGGCATGCAAGACCTTCGCGGCAAAACACTCCGGACAACATTCGTTCACGCGCCGGTTTCCGGCTCGATCGATTGCGCCGAAAACGCGCTGATCACCATCGACGCCGACGGCGTGATTGCCGATGTGCTGCGACTGGGTTTCGCCGGCTACGATGCTGCTCTTGAAGGGGCAAAAGCTGACGGCACATTGGTGACACTTGAACCCGGGCGGCTACTGCTCCCCGGATTTGTCGACCTGCACCTCCACGCGCCGCAATGGCCGCAGCTCGGCCGGGCGCTCGATGTGCCGCTGGAAACCTGGCTGCAGCAATACACTTTTCCGCTGGAAGCCCGCTACAGCGACGAAGCATTCGCGGCGGCCGTCTATTCGGAACTGGTCGAGGGCTTGCTCGCCAACGGCACGACCACGGCGGTCTATTTCGCCACCATCCACCAGAAGGCCACCCGCATTCTGGCCGAAACCTGTCTCAAGCGCGGCCAGCGCGCCGTCATCGGTCGTGTCGCCATGGACAATCCGGCGCAGTGCCCGGATTTCTACCGCGACGCCGACGCGAAAACGGCCGTCAGCGAAACGGAACGATTCATCGCCTTTGTACGCTCGATGCCGGGCAACGAAGACGGTCTCATCATGCCGGCGGTGACACCACGCTTTATACCAAGCTGTACCGACGAAGCGCTCGAAGGGCTCGGCGAACTGGCCCAGAAACACGCCTGCCACGTCCAGACCCACTGCTCGGAAAGCGACTGGCAACATGGCTATGTCCATGAGCGCTACGGCTGCTCGGATACGGAGGCGCTCGACCGGTTCGGGCTGCTGACCCGGCATTCCGTGCTCGCCCATTGCGCCTTCTTGTCCGAGACCGACATGGACCTGATCCACGAGCGCGGCGGCGGTGTGGCGCATTGCCCCTATTCGAATTTCTATTTCTCCAATGCGGTGTTCCCGCTCAGGCGGGCGCTGGAAAAGGCGGTCCGCGTGGGGTTGGGGACCGACATCTCCGGTGGCCCCAGCGCCTCGATGTTCGATTCCTGCCGGCATGCCATCGTCGCGTCGCGCGCGCTCGAGGAAGGCGTCGATCCCGATCTGGCCCGCGACGACCGGCAGCGGCCGAATTCGCGTATCGATTTCAGAACCGCGTTGCATCTGGCGACTGCGGGCGGCGCGGATGTGCTGGACCTGCCGACGGGCCGTTTCGAGAAAGGCATGGCGTTCGATGCTATCGTGATCGACCCCGCCAATCCGGCTGCCCCGCTTCCAGTTGCCGAGACGGTCGGCAATACCGAAGAACTCGCCCAGGCCGTCGTCATGCTGGCGACGCGGACCAATGTGGAACGCACTTTTGTTGCCGGCCAATTGCGGCACGGGACGCCGATTTAGCTTCCGCCGCCCGCGCTTTCGATCGTGCCCTGCTGTTCCAGGCCGTCGAGCGCATCGCCGGACATGCCGAGCACGCGCGTCAGCACCTGGCGCGTGTGCTGACCGAGTTGCGGTGCGGCTGACGGATAGGCCGGCGGGGTCGCCGACATCTTGATCGGCGATCCGACCATGCGGACCGGCTCGCCGGCCGCGTCGGGTGCTTCGATGACCATGTCGCGGGCGATGACCTGCGGGTTCGCAAAGACCCGGTCCAGCGTGTTGATCGGCCCGGCCGGCACGCCCGCCTCGGCCAGAACATCGAGCCACCAGTCCAGCGGCTTTTCCGCGAGAATGCCGCGCAGCAGCGGCACGAGTTCGTCGCGGTTGCGGACGCGGTGCGGATTGGTCGCGAAACGCGCGTCGTCGCAGATGTCGGTGCGCTCGGCGACCTCGCAAAAGCGGCGAAACTGCCCGTCATTGCCGATAGCGAGAATGATGTGGCCGTCCGAAGTGGGGAACGCCTGATAGGGCACGATGCTCGGATGGGCGTTGCCGAGCCGTATCGGCGATTGGCCGGTCGCCAGATAGTTCATCGCCTGATTGGCAAGCGCGGCCACCTGCACATCGAGCAGGCCGATATCGATTTGCTGGCCCTCGCCCGTCACGTCGCGATGGCGCAGCGCGGCAAGAATGCCGATTGTGGCATAGAGGCCGGTCAGCACATCGGCGAGCGCCACGCCCACCTTCATCGGCTCAGCGCCGGGCGCGCCATCGGGCTGGCCGGTGATGCTCATCAAGCCACCCATGCCCTGAACCAGAAAGTCGTAGCCGGCGCGCGCCGCATAGGGACCGGTCTGGCCGAAGCCGGTGATCGAGCAGTAGATCAGCGACGGGTTGACCGCCGCCAGGCTGGCATAGTCCAGCCCGTACTTCTCAAGTCCGCCGACCTTGAAGTTCTCGATGAAGATATCGCATTCGGCGGCGAGCCGGCGGACCAGATCGCTGCCTTCGGGGGTCGTGATATCGACGGCGACCGACTCCTTGCCACGATTGGCTGAATTGAAATAGGCGGACGATCCCTGGTTGCCATTCGCATCGGTAACGTAGGGCGGGCCCCAGCTTCGCGTGTCGTCGCCGATGCCCGGACGCTCGATCTTGATGACCTCCGCGCCCAGGTCGGCAAGCGTCTGGCAAGCCCAGGGCCCGGCCAGGATCCTCGACAGATCGAGGATCTTCACGCCCGACAAGGCACCTGTCGGCGCTTCACCGGATGGCTTGGTATCGCGCTGTTGCAATGCTTTCCCCTCGCAATGCGGTATCGATTGCGGTCTTGTCCACAATTCCGCCGGACCTGTCCATGGGGTATGGCGCGCGAGGACGCCACATCAGCCCGGTGCAGCGATCACCGTGCCGGTATCGATATCGGCGAGGGTCCGGCATCCGGCGAGCGCCATCGCCACGTCGAGTTCGTCGCGCAGGATCTCCAGCGCCCGCTCGACCCCGGCCTGTCCCGCCGCGCCCAGTCCGTAAAGATGCGCGCGGCCGATCATGCAGGCATCGGCGCCCAGCGCGATCATGCGGAAGACATCGGCGCCGGTTCGCACGCCACTGTCTGCAAGGATCGGGATTTCGCCCTTGATCGCGTCGGCGATCGCCGGCAGCGCCGACACCGGGCTTGGCGCGGCATCGAGTTGCCGGCCGCCATGGTTGGACACGATGATGGCGTCGGCACCGAAGTCGACAGCCTTGCGCGCATCTTCGGGCGTCATGATGCCTTTTAAAACGACAGGTCCTTCCCAGATGTCGCGGATCCAGCCAATGCTCTCGGCGGTCAGCAATGGCTGGTACTGCTCGGCGACCCACGCCGCCATCGACTGCACGCCGCCTTCAAGGCCGGGATAGCCCTCGAAATTGCCGAAACTCCGGCGCTTCGACCGGGTCATGCGCATGAACCAGCCGGGTTTTAAAAGCGCATCGAGAGCGGTCTGCGGCGTGATCCGAAACGGGATGGCCAAGCCGTTTTTCGTGTCGCGGTGCCGCTGCGCATTGACCACAAGATCGAGCGTGATGACCAGCGTCCGGCAGCCGGCGCGGCGCGCCCGGTCGAGCAGAAACTCGGTGAATCCGCGATCCTTCATCACATAGATCTGGAACCAGAAAGGCGGCGCATCCGGCGCGCGCGCCAACGCAAGATCGTCCGTCGCCGATATCGACGGCGTGCAAAGGGTGTAGCGCGTGCCGGCGGCGGTGGCAGCGCGGTAGGCGTCGACCTCTCCATTCGGGTGGACAAGGCCGGCAAGGCCGGTCGGCGAGATCAGGATCGGCATCGACAGTGTCTCGCCGAAAATGGGACAAGCCTGCGAGCGGTCGGTGACATCGCTCAGGACGCGCTGGACAATCCGGATCCGGTCAAGATCGGTCCGGTTGTTGCGTAGCGCGGCCTCGGTGTAGGAGCCGCCGTCGACATAATCGAATATGGCTTTCGGAACGCGCCGACGGGCATGACGGCGCAGATCCTCGATATCCGTAAACCGCAATTCCGTTCTCCTGCTGCGTTACGGATGCGGACTATAATTGCTTATGGGATTGTTGGACAAGTTTTGTCGCAGTCGATAGAATCATACGCGCACCGGCGCTTCAACGGAATGCGCCGAACCTTCGGGAGGGCTGACTTTGCCGGACTTCAAAGGCAAGCATGCCATCGTTACCGGCGGCACCCAGGGCCTGGGCGCGGCCATCGCGCGGCGGCTCGCCGAGGACGGCGTGACCGGCTTGGTGATCTGCGGGCGAAACGCCGAAAACGGCAACGCGGTGGCTCGATCCATATCGAAGGCGACCGGCACCGACGTTCGCTTTGTCCAGGCCGATCTCGGCCGGGTCGCCGACTGCGAGGCCGTGATGGCAGAGGCGAGCCGGGACTTCGGCACGATCGACATGCTCGTCAACGCGGCCGCCACGACAGCGCGCGGCGGCATTCTCGACACGACACCGGAACTGTTTGACGAGATTTTCGCGCTGAACACGCGGGCGCCGTTCCTGCTGATGCAGTCGGCAATCCGCACGATGTTGCGAGACGGCATCGAAGGCTCGATCCTCAACATCGCCTCGATGTCGGCGCATGGCGGCCAGTCATTCCTGACGCCCTACAGCGCGTCGAAGGCAGCGCTTGTTTCGATGACCCGAAATGTCGCCTGGTCGGTCATCGCAAAACGCATTCGCGTCAATGCGCTGAATATCGGCTGGATGGAAAGCGATCAGGAGAAGGCGCTGCACGCAGCCCAGGGCCATGACGAGGACTGGTTTCGCGAACGCTCGGCAGAGCTGCCTTTCGGGCGCTTGCTGCAGCCCGATGAGGTCGCCCGCGTTGCCGCGTTCATCCTGTCTTCGGACAGCGGCATGATGACCGGCTCGATCGTCGATTTCGACCAGACAATCCTCGGCACGCGAGACGACCTGCCCCCGCCGCCGGAACTCTGAGGCGTGCCCGGCGCGGGAAACCCAACCGCGCCGGCGCGTAGAATGCTCATCCTGCCGCCGTGTAGGCCGTCTTGACCGTGGTGTAGAACTCGGCGGCGTAACGCCCCTGTTCGCGCGGGCCGTAGCTCGACCCCTTGCGCCCGCCAAAGGGTACGTGGAAGTCCACACCGGCGGTCGGGAGATTGACCATCACCATGCCCGCTTCGGAGTTACGGCGGAAATGCGTCGCGTGTTTCAGGCTCGTCGTGCAGACGCCGGACGTCAGGCCGAATGGCGTGTCGTTGGCGACCGAAAGCGCTTCCTCGTAGTCCTTGACCCTGATCACGCTGGCCACCGGCCCGAAGATTTCCTCGCGCGATGACCGCATGTCGTTGGTGCACCCGGTGAACAGCGCGGGGCTCAGGAAGAAGCCTGGCGTATCGCGGTCGAGCCGTTCGCCGCCGGCGGCCAGTACCGCGCCTTCCTCGCGGCCGATCGCAATGTATTTCTCGTCCTGGTCGAGCTGGCTTTGGTCGACCACCGGGCCGATATGCGTCGCCGCATCCAGTGCGTCGCCGATCTTCAATCCGTTCATGCGCTCGGTCAGGGCGGCAACGAAGCGATCATGGATTCCTTCGGTCACGACAAGCCGCGAAGAGGCGGTGCAGCGCTGGCCGGTCGAGAAGAACGCGCCGTTAACGGCGCATTCCACGGCCGTACCGAGATCGGCGTCATCAAGCACGACAAGCGGATTCTTGCCGCCCATCTCGAGCTGGAACTTGCGCATATGCTCGACCGAGGCGGCGGCCACCCTTCTGCCGGTCCCGACCGAACCGGTAAAGGTGATGGCGTCGACCTCCGGGCTGTCGAGCATGGCTTGCCCGACCACCGATCCGCGGCCCATCACAAGATTGAGCACGCCGGCCGGCAAGCCGGCGCGGTGCAGGATATCGACGATGGCCCACGATGAACCCGGTACGAGATCTGCCGGCTTGAAAACGATCGTGTTGCCATAGCAAAGCGCGGGCGCGATCTTCCAGGCAGGGATCGCGATCGGGAAGTTCCATGGCGTGATGATGCCGACGACACCGACCGCCTCGCGCGTCATCTCGACCGTTACGCCGGGGCGGACGGACGGAATGGTCTCGCCGGCCAGCCGCAATGCCTCGCCGGCAAAGAAATCGAAGATCTGCCCGGCGCGCACCGTCTCGCCGATGCCCTCGGCGAGCGTCTTGCCCTCTTCCGACGACAGCAGGCGGCCGAGTTCTTCCTTGCGCGCCAGGATTTCATCGGCGGCCTTGCGGAGAACGCCATGACGCTCCAGCAAGCCGGAACGAGACCAGTTCGGAAAGGCTGCCTTGGCCGCCTGGATCGCATCGGCCGTATCCTGGGCCGTGGCCCGGGCGTACTCGCCGACCACCGAATTGGTATCCGACGGATTGATGTTGGCGACCGCGTCGCCGCCGATCCATTCGCCGTTGATCAAGTTTTTGTGCAGGGTCATGTGTCGTTTCCGATAGCTGGGATTACAACAGGCCGCGCCGGGCGAGGTTACGCATGAGCGCGGACGGGCCGAACGTCCATTCCGGACACTCGGTGGAAAGGCGAACCGTGTTGGAGAGCGAACCAAGGCGCGCGCTGGAGATCGTCACCCGGTCGCCCCGCTTGTGCGTGAAGCCCTGACCCGGCGCATCGCGGTCCTCGATCGGCGCGAACAGTGTTCCGAGATAGAGCACCAGCCCTTCCGGATACTGATGGTGCCGGCCAATTGTCTGGGCGACGAGATCGAGCGGATCGCGGCTGATCTCGCGCATCGAACTTTTGCCTTCAAGCCGGAAACCGTCCTCACCCTCGACCACCAGATCGAGTTCGGCGGCGCGGACATCGTCGATGCCGAACTCGCTGTCGAACAGGCGGATGAAGGGGCCGACCGCCGAGGAAGCGTTGTTGTCCTTAGCCTTGCCAAGCAACAGCGCCGAGCGGCCCTCGACATCGCGCAAATTCACATCATTGCCCAGCGTTGCGCCCTTTACCCGCCCGCGGCTGTCAATAGCCAGCACCACTTCCGGTTCAGGGTTGTTCCACTGCGACACCGGGTGCAGGCCGATCTCGGCGCCCCAACCGACCGATGACATCGGCTGCGCCTTGGAAAACACCTCAGCGTCGGGCCCGATGCCGACTTCCAGATATTGCGACCACAGGCCTTCGTCGATCAGAGCGGCCTTGACCCGCGCCGCCTGCTCCGAGCCCGGGACGAGATCGCGCAGGCTGTCGCCGATGATGCCGGAAACCTTGGCGCGGATCGCCTGCGCGCGTGCCGGATCGCCGGCCGCACGCTCCTCGATTACCCGCTCGATCATCGAACGGGCGAAGGTTACGCCGCAGGCCTTGACCGACTGCAAATCCATCGGCGCGAGCAAGGATACCGCATCCTCCGGAACCATGCCGCCCGCCCCGCTCGCGGCTGCGATCTCTTCGAGGCCGCCGATATCCTCGCCGGCAACGGTCGCAAGAAAACCAACCGGATCATCGATCTCCAGCAGGTCGCGCATCGTCGGCGCCGCTTTCGAGGTGATATCGAGGACACGCCCATCTTTGCACATAACGACAGACGGCCCTGAAACATCCGGTCGCCAAACCCGGCCGACAAGGACACCGCCGTCCGACGGGACAATACTCTGCATCTGGAATTTCGCTCCCTTTGCCGCCCGCGCGGGCGGACGATCTAAAATCGGCCCTACTTGGCATATTATCCGGTTGTAGGGCAACTGTTGATTGATAGTGCCTGCACGGTTCTTACCCTACGGCAGTCTCATTGCGGTATCCGGGCGGTGCCTAGTCGAGTCCGTAAATGCGCTGTGCGTTCAAGCCGAAGATCATGGCGCGGCTTTCGTCATCGAAGCCGGACAGCAATTCGGCTGCAAGACCATGCACTTGCGCATAGGATCCGGCGAGCAGGCACACCGGCCAATCGGAACCGAACATCAGCCTCTGCGGCCCGAACACGGTTACCACGTGTTCGATGTAGGGCTCGAAATCGGCCTTCGTCCATCCGGCCCAGTCCGCCTCGGTCACCATTCCCGAAATCTTGCACGCAACATTGGGAAGCGCCGCCAGCGCCGTGATCAAGCCGCGCCACGGTTCCAGTTCGCCGGCTGCTATGCGCGGCTTGGCGACATGATCGAGCACAAATTGCATGTCCGGATTTTCGGTCACACAACGGATCGCGGCGGCGAGTTCCGGCTCCTTGACAAGCAGGTCGTAAACCAGGCCCGCTTCGCCAATGGCCCGAATCCCGTTCATCACGTCGGGACGCGAAATCCAGCCTGGATCGGATTCGTCGTGAACCTGGTGACGAATACCGCAAAGATAGCGTCCGCCCTCGCCTTCGGCCAGCGAGCGGAGGATTTCGGGCAGCCCGACATCGGTCAGCGGAGCCCAACCGACGACACCGGCGACAAAGTCCACATTCTCTGCTGTGCGCAGAAACTCGCGCGTTTCTTCCACATCGGGAACGGTCTGAACCAGAACCGTTTTGTCGATCTCCGCCGCGCGCAGCAACGGACGCATGTCGTCCGGCGTAAACTCTTGCCGGATTGGCCGCAGCGCATCGCCGCCCATCCAGTAGTAGTCGCGCTTGGCGGGGTTCCAGAAGTGATGATGGGAATCGATCCGCATCGCTGATTTCCTCCCTTCAGGATCACTTGGGGACCGGCGCACTGGCCGCGACGAGGCCCTCTGACTTCAAATCGCTCCACAGCGCCGGCGGAATGCTTGTCGACATGAGTCGGTGGTTTTCCTGCCACTCCGCCGCGCTTCTCACACCCGTCAGGATCGAGACAACCGCCGGATGGGCGAGCGGAAACTGCAACGCCGCTGCCTTCAGATCGACGGCGTGCGAATCGCAAACCGCCTTGATGCGGAGCGCCTTGCGGACCAGCGCATCCGGCGCGGCAACATAGTTGTAGGTCGCTCCCATGACGGGATTGGCGAGAAGTCCGCTATTGAAGACACCGCCAAGAATCACCGAGACACCGCGCGTGGCGCATTTCGGCAGAAACTCCTCCAGCGCCGACTGATCGAGAAGCGAGTAGCGCCCCGCCAAGAGGAAGCAGTCGAAGTCACCGTGGTCCATGAAACGCGATTCCATCTCCCACTGGTTCATGCCGGCCGAGACTGCGGAGATCGTGCCGGCGCGGCGCAACTCGTCGAGCGCCCGATAGGCGCCGTTGACCGCAATCTCGAAGTGATCATCGGGATCATGGATGTGAAGGATGTCGACGCGGCTCGTGCCGATGCGCTTCAGGCTTTCTTCAAGCGACCGCATCACGCCGTCGTAGGAGTAGTCGAGAACCGCACACTTGTCGTCATTGGCGAGATAGAACGATTTGTTGTCGCCATAGACCTCGTTCCCGGTCCTTGCTCCTGGACGGATCAACCGACCGACCTTGGTCGATATGACAAAGTCGGCGCGTTCGTGCCGGACCAGCGCCCGTCCCATCCGTTCTTCGGCCAGCCCGTAGCCATAAAAGGGTGCCGCATCGATGAACCGGATACCGTCATCGATGGCGGCGTCGAGGGCGAGTTGCGCATCCTCCTCGCGAACGACGGAAAGCAAGTTACCAATCGGCGCGCATCCGAATCCCATCTGCGAAATCCGTATTCCGGTCCGGCCCAATGGAACTCTTGCAGATGGATCAGCCATTTCTCGCCCTTTCCGCTTGGGTGCCTAACTCTGTTCTTGCCGACGCGGCAACACCGGCCGAGAGCACGTCTCGTTGGGCGGCATCCAGCATCAAGCAAGCCGGGCTTCCAGATCGGCGATCGCGATCGCACCCATGTGGGGCGTCATTTCGAGTCGATAGTCGACGGCTTCGCCATGTCCGAGCATCTTGAACTCGCCGCGCACGCGCCAGTCGGAACGCGTCCCGGCATGAGTCGTACACGGCTCCATCGCGACGACATAGGCGCCCTCCTGGAAATACTGCCACTGGAACAATGACGGCATTGCCCTGCCGTCATAGGCGATCTCCAACGCCAGGCCCGCTTCACCGCCCGGCGACACGAACCCGTCGTTCACAAGCGCGGCCCGCGCAGTGCCTTCGTCGTTGAGGCGCAGCGTGTGATCGTAGACCTGCTGTGTCGCGGGGTTTCGCGGTGCCGACTGGACGAGCGGACCGCGGTCGCCCTCCTCGTCGTCACGCATCTGCCAATCGGTTTTCGCGATCGGCGCAATGAGCCGTGCGCCATCGCTTACATTCGGCCAGCCGAGATTGACATGCCAGAGATAGGCATGCGGTGTGACGTGGAACCCGGCGTTGACGACCCGGTCGCGTATCGAAACTGTCGAGGCGCCGACTTCGACCTCAATACGGCGCTCGAGAACGAGGTTCTCGCCAAACAGCGCGGCCTGCCGGATCTCGGCCTCCGCAAACAGGTAGCACTGGTCGCCCTGCCAGCGCGTGCCGTAACCCTTCAACCGCGCCGGCGCCATGCCGATCCGACTGTGCAAGGCATACCAGATGGTCGGCCGCGCCGGTGCGTGGAAATGCGCGCCGCTATCGCGTTCGGGCGCGTGGATGTGATCCAGGCCGCAACTGGTCAACAACCCGCTGAACGATCGCGCCCAGCTGAACCCGTCCTCAGCCTCGAACTCGTGCAGGTTCGGGCTGCGCAGGCCCGCAGGCGAACGCCATCCAATCGGAACGCCCCGAAATGTCATGCTGGCGACATCCATGCCCCGGTCGACCGCAACGTCGAACTCAAGGCCGCTGCCTGTGCGGAATTTCAGGCAACGCACGCCGCGCTCGGGCCCATCGCCCAATTCATAGAGATGCACGCCAAACAGCTGGAAAAAATCCCCGACGCGACGCGCCAAATCTTCGCGCGTTAGGGCGCACCCGAACAGTAGTGGCATCGCTCCTCCCCCGATCACCAGATTGACAGACGTAACGCAATGTACAATAGTTCATATTTGGATGCAATTGTTTCATATTCGACCAAGCAAGTAATTTGATTGCAAATGCATGCAATTGGCGGCGGAGCCGCGATCAGGGAGGAAGACCATGAAGACCATTATCAAGAGAGCGGGCGGCCTGCTGGCGGCGGCCGTCGTCATCGCAACGCTGGGCCAGGCCGCCACCGCGCAGGCCGACGACAAGAAGCGCATCGTCTTCGTGTCCGGCATTGTCGGACTGCCGGTGCTGCAACCGGCGCGCATCGGTGCCCAGACACGCGGCGAGGAGCTCGGCTATGACGTCTCATGGGTTGGCCCGACCCAGTTCTCGGAGGCCGAGATGGTCAACCAGATGGAAATCGCGCTCGCTGAAAAGGTCGACGCGGTGATCACCAGCCCGACCAATCCGAGCGTGTTCCGGCCGATCTACCAGAAGTTCCAGGAGGCCGGCATTCCGATCGTCAACGCGATTCTGGATGCGCCCGACGACGAGGACCTGCGGATCGCCTATATCGGCACCGATCAGGAGAAATATGGCATCAACGCGGCGCATCATCTCGCAAAGAAGATGGATGGGAAAGCCAATATCGCCGTCCTGATGACGACGCTCGACATGGGCAACCAGGTGCAGCAGCTCGCCGCGTTTTCCAAGACGATCGAGGCCGAATATCCCGGCATGAAGATCGTGACCAAGGAGCCCGACAACTCCGACCCGATCCAGGCCGCAGAGAAGATCGGCACCATCTTTCTGACCTACCCGGAAGTGGACGCGGTGTTCTGCCTTGAGGTCGCCTGCGGGCCGGCAGCAGCCCAGGTGATGCGCGAGACCGGCAAAACCGGCGTGACCGTGCTGGCCATCGACGATGTCGAGGACACGCTCGGCGCCATCCGCGAGGGCCTCATCTGGGGCACGATGACCCAGGATTTCTATCGCATGGGTTACGAGTCGGTCGGCTTCATTCACGACCACCTGGATGGGAAAGACGTGCCGTCGGTCACGGATTCCGGCACCGTGCTGGTCACGGCCGAGAACATCGACACCTACAAGAACTGAGCCCAAACAGATGCTCGCAACGGGAAGGCCGTCTTGGCGACGGCCTTCTTCGGCCCTGATCTGCCAATAATGTCAGTACTTTAATATGTTTTTCACGAGAAAGAACCTGAGCCGGGTTTTCGGCATGGAGGAACTGGGCATCCTGCTGGTCCTGCTGGCGTTCGTGGCCATTGTCGCATTGATCAAGCCAGTCTTCATAAGCGAAGCCAATCTGATCAACATTCTGCGCGCATCCGCCTTCCCGTTCATCATCGCGATCGCAATGACCTTCGTTTTCATCGGCGGCCAGTTCGACTTGTCGGTCGGTCCGATTGTGGCATTGGGCGGGATCGTGGCCGGCATGATGGTCATCGCCGGCGTGCCGGTGCCGATCGCGGTCGCGGCGACGATTGCGACCGGCGCGTTCATCGGCTTCCTGAGCGGGTTTCTCGTGGCGGTCTTTTCGATACCGGCGCTGATCGTGACGCTCGGCATGCTTTATGCGGTCCGCGGCGTGGTGCTGATCATCACCCAGGCGCAGCCTGTCTATCCGCTGCCGCCCGCGTTCACCATACTCGGACAGGGAACGCTCTACTCGATCCCCTACCCGGTCGTGATCGGTGTGGTGCTGGCGCTGATCGGCCACTTCGTGCTCGCCCACACCACCTACGGGCGCAACATCTACGCGATGGGCGGCAACAAGGAGACGGCGCGGCTCGCCGGCATCAAGATCACGCGCCTGACAATCTCCGTGTTCATGTTAACGGGGGCGGCCGCCGCACTGTCCGGACTGCTGAGCGCGGCACGATTTTCATCGGCGACATCGAACGCCGGTACCGGAATGGAACTTCTTGTCATCGCGTCGGTGATCATTGGCGGCACAAGCCTCTTCGGCGGCTCCGGCTCGATCCTTGGCACGGCCATCGGGACCTTGATGATGACGGTCATCAAGAACGCGATGGTGATCCTGCGCATCGATGTCTACTGGCAGGATCTCGTCGTCGGCGTTGTCATCATAGCGGCGGTCGGCCTCGATCAGTTGCGCCGCCGGCGCGCCGGAATCTGAGGGCGGCATGGACCACGCGCCGATCCTCGAAATGCGGGATGTGACGAAGCGCTATGGCGCGATCGAAGCGTTGTCGAATGTCTCGTTGAGCGTCAGTCGCGGTGAGATTCTGGGCCTGTGCGGCGAAAACGGCGCGGGCAAGTCGACACTCATGAAGTGCCTTTCGGGCAGCATCGGGACCCGTGAGTTCGACGGCGAAATCCGGATTGACGGACGGGACGCGCATTTCCACTCACCGTTCGATGCCGAGGCCGCGGGCATCGAGATGATTTATCAGGAGATCAGCCTCAACCTCGATCTGTCGATTGCCGAGAACATCTTTCTCGGCCGGCTGCCGACGAAGAGCTTCGGGCGTGTCGACTGGGCGCGCGCCTTCCGCGACGCGGAAGCGGCACTCGAACAGGTCGGACTGGATATCGACGTCCGGGATATCGTTCGCGGGCTCAGCACGTCGAAGCAACAGATGATCGCCATTGCGCGCTCCATCATTCGCGATCCGGCCATTTTGGTACTGGACGAGCCAACTTCGGCCCTGACTGGCGCAGAGGCCGACAAGCTATTCGAATTGCTTGATAAAATCCGAGATCGCGGGACCGCCTGTATCTACATTTCTCACAAGATGGATGAAGTCTTCAGGCTCTGCGACCGGATCACGGTGTTGCGCGACGGCCGCAACGTCGCGACTTATCCGGTGGCCGACACCCTGCCGCAAACCGTGATCTCCGACATGGTGGGCCGGCAGCTCGATACACTCTACGCGCATGCAACAGCATCGGTCGGTGACGAGTGCCTGAGACTGGAAAAAATCGACATTCGCCATCCGACCAAGGCCGACCGGCTTTTGGTGTCAGACGTTTCCCTCGCGCTGCGCCAAGGCGAAATCCTCGGACTGTTCGGATTGGTCGGCGCTGGTCGAAGCGAACTGATGAACGCGGTATTCGATGGCAGCTACCGTCATATGGGACGCGCGGCCGGCAAGGTGACCATTGGCGGCGCCGAGACGACGATCAGAAGCCCCGCAGACGCCATCGCGCATGGAATCGCCATGCTGACCGAAGATCGCAAGACATCCGGCTTCGTCGGGACCATGAGCATAGCCCGCAACATCACCCTGGCGGGCCTGCGCAAACTGGCGAATTTCGGAGTTCTCGACCGACGCGCCGAGATTGCCCGGGCTTCGGAGCTGTCCGACCAACTCGCTGTCAAGGCGCCCGGCGTTACCGCCGGCGTACTGAGCCTGTCAGGCGGCAATCAGCAGAAGGTTGTGTTGGCGAAATGGATGTTCACGCAACCGAAGATCCTGATCCTCGACGAGCCGACGCGCGGCATCGATGTGGGTGCGAAAGCGGAAATCTACCGACTGATGAGCCGGTGGGTCGGGGAAGGCATGGCAATCATCCTGATCTCCTCGGAGATGACGGAATTGCTGGCCATGAGCGACCGGATTGTCGTCCTCGGCGGCGGCGGTGTGTCGGGTGAATTCTCGCGCGGCGACGTCACCCAGGAGGAGTTGCTGGAATGCGCTGCCGGAGAGCGGTTGGAACCGGGTGAAGGGAGATCCATCCATTGACAGCCCCGATGATGAGTTTCCCCTCCACAGGATATCGCGGCTGGCCGGTCGGCAACGCAGCCGCGGACGCGTTCGTCATCGCCGACCCCTACCCGAGAATCGTCGACTTCCGGCTGCCTGGCGAGCGCTCGGTCCTGCATGTCTCCAAACGACACGAGTTTTTCGGCGTCCGAACATGGTTCATGGAGCCGGAGCAAAACGACCAATCCGGACTGCCGGCACGAATGCGCGGGCGCACCCTGGCGAGCGAAGCTGCGCATGTCCACCTGCGCACGGATGTCGAGCCCGAGAGCCGTATCTCGCTTTCGATGGATGTCAGGCTTCATGAAAGCCGGCCACGCCTCGACATCTTGCACGGCATCACCAATCATGATGACGGGACGCGCGAAATTGCCGCCTGGGCGATCACCGCCGTGGCCGCCGAAACCGGTCTCGGCCTGACCCGGTTGCGCCAAGACGACCGGCAGGTCATCGTCTGCTGGACGCCAAGCCAACTTTCGGAGCCAATGGTCGTTGCGCATGAGCATGCGCTGGCCCTGGACTTCAGGATTGCGCCGCGCGGCAGCCACCTCAAGATCGGTACGGACGCCAATTGCGGTTGGGTCGCCTGCATCTCCGGCCGTCATGCTCTGGTTTCAAAGAGCGAGTTCAAAAGGGGCGCGCTCTATCCCGAAGGCGGTTCGACAGTCACGATGTTCCGTTCGGGATCGCTGCCCGACGGCGCGTTTGCCGAGATCGAGAATGTCGGCCCGCTGACGCAGGTCGAACCGGGCGAGACGATTACGATGCAACAGAGGTTGGAGATCGTCGATGGCGAAGGCGCCACGGATATCGACTCGTGGCTCGAAGTTCTGGACGCCGCGACGGATGGCCAATGAAGCCAGACCTATGCGCCCGAAACACGCGGCGGCGGCAAGTCGGCGGAAATCGCACCCGCCCCGGTAATCACCGTCGAACGGATCATCTCGCGTTCGCGAAGGCTCAGGCCGGACAGAAAGGCTATCGAGAGCGCCGCCTTGGTCTTGCCCGCATGGTCGGTGATGGCGGCGGCGAATGCTTCGACGTTCGGGGTGAACTCGCCATGGTCGTCCGCCCAGCCTCGTTCGCGGACCTGATCGAGTTCGGCGCGCAACTGGTCGGCATCCGCAATCGTGTTTTGCGTGTAAGACGCCAGATCGCCCGTAACGTAGGCTTCCATTTCAGCCGTCGGAAAATGTGCCAGCAACACCTTGCCAGCCGCGCCTGCATGCAGCGGAACGCGCTGGCCCGGCGCCACATTCAACGAGAACGCGTCGACGCTCGCCGATGTGGCAATGACCAGAGCGCTGTCACCATCGACGACCGAAAGCTTCACGCTTTGACGCACGGTCGAACTGATGCGGCGCATGTGCGGCATCGCCAGATTGGCGAGATCGTTGTGCCCTTCATCGCGTACAACACGCGCGGCGAGCGACAACAGACGCGGTCCAAGCGTGTAGGAGCCATGCGCAGACCGCCGAACCATACCGTGAATCTCAAGGCTGTTGAGCACCCTGTAGACGGTGGTTCGCGGCAGACCAAGCGCTTCGACAAGGTCGCGTATGCTGGTGCCGTCGGCCCGCTGCTCGAGGATCGCCAGAACCGCCATGACCCGGTCGACCGCCGGAACCTTGTTCTTTTCAAGAGCGTTGCTGGCGATGTCAGCTTGCTCGACCTTGGCGTCCATCGTGTCCTCGGTTTGTGCGCTTGCGGATCGGCAGCGCCCGATGCCGACCGTACCAAATATGAACAACCACTAGACTGTTGTCACGCCACCGGCAACGGTTTTGTTTAGACTTCGCACCGACATAGCATGACCTTACGATAGCCTGGAAAAGGACCGAACATGCCGAACAGTCCCGCAATACCGGCCAAGATCACAAAGTTCGAAGCCATCATGGTCGGTGCGACCTGGAACAACTACCTGTTCATCCGACTGCATGCCGACAATGGCATGACCGGCCTTGGCGAGGCGACGATGCAATGGCAGGCACGCACCGTGGCGTCGGCGGCAGACCATCTGATCAAACGCTACGTTCTCGGCGCCGATCCGTTCGCCATCGAGCGGACGGTCGCGTTGATGTACCGGGAGGAATATGCCCGCGGCGGCCCGACCCTGAACAGCGCGATCGCCGGCATCGATATGGCGATGTGGGACCTGTGCGGCAAGCTGACAGGCCAACCGGTCTACAATCTTCTCGGCGGCAAGGTGCGCGACAGCGTGCCGGCCTATGCAAATGGCTGGTTCGCCGGGGCGACAACGCCGCAGGAGTGGGCCACAGCGGCGGCGAATGTGGTGGCGCGCGGCTACGGCGCCATGAAGTTCGATCCTTTCTGGCCGGATGCCCGCGATCCCGAACCGGCGCGCATCGCCGCCGGAATAGAGATCATCGCAGCGGTGCGCGATGCGGCCGGCGCCAGCACTCGCCTGCTGATCGACGGGCACGGGCGCTTTTCGCCGGGCACGGCGAACGAGATCGCGCACCGCATGGCGGAATTCGACATCCACTGGTTCGAGGAACCCATCGATCCGGAGAACCACGCCATGCTGGCGCGCCTGCACCGACCGGGCGGGATGCGGATCGCCACCGGCGAGCGGTGCTGGAGCCGTTACCAGATGCCACAACTGATCGAGACCGGAAAACCGGATGTCGTGCAGCCCGACATTGTCCAGGTCGGCGGTATCCTGGAGAGCAAGAAGATCGCGGCGATTGCCGACTCGCACTACCTGCCGGTGTCGTTTCACAATCCGTTCGGTCCGGTGGCGACCGCAGCCGCCATTCAGCTGGATGCGAATGTCACCAACATCTATCTGCAGGAATCGTTCTGCGAGTTCGACGCCGACCTCAGGCACAAGCTGGTGCGCAACGGGCCCTGCCCTGCCAACGGAGCGTATGACGTTCCCGATCTTCCTGGGCTGGGAGGCGTGGAACTCGACGACGAGGTCGCGGCCGAGCACCCCTACCGCGAAGATGCCCGCATATCGATCTGGAATGACAGCGGCGAATTCTGAGCGGAGTGCGCGTTCGGCCCCGCGTTTGGTGGCGGCTTGACAGCGACCTGTCGCGCATGCATCATTCCATATAAGAACAATACTTGTTCAAATACGGATTGATAGTCATCACAGGGAGGACGGGCGGCAGAGATCCGCAACGCGGATCGTTCAACCGCCTGAATACGGTGTCGCAATGAATTCATTGACCGGAAGTGGCAGCGCGATCGATCCGCGGATTGCCGAGACCGCCGCGCGTTTCAGGGACATCTACACGGCGGCGATCTATGACATCCTGGAGGAGATGGGCTACTCAAACCAGTGCCTCGATCTGGAGATCAAGCCGATCGACCCGACGATGCGCATCGCCGGCCCGGCCTTCACCATTGCCGGACATCCCGATCCGGTCACCGATGCGGAGTATGTCGGGCAGGGATTCCAGGGACTGTCGGACTTCGAATACATTCGGGCCATGTATCCCGGCTGTGTGGTGGCGATCTCCGCCGGCGGCGAGGACAAGGCCGGCCATTGGGGCGAGTTGATGAGCACGGCGGCGAAGGCCAGCGGCGCGGTCGGCGCGGTGATGGACGGCGGCTGCCGGGACGGCCGGCTGGTTCTCGATATCGACGACTGGTCGCTTTTCACGCGCTATCTGTCCCCAATCGAGGGGCGGCTGCGCTATCGCGTGCACAGCTACCAGCAGCCGATCGGCATGCGCGGCGCGCTGACAAGCCAGGTTCGCGTCGAGCCGGGCGACTGGATCGTCGGCGACATGGACGGTGTCATCGCCATCCCCAGGGACATGGTCGACAAGGTGCTGACCGAGGCCGAACGGCGCAAGGAAACGGAAACAGCGGCGCGCAACGACATTCGCAATGGCGATGACATCAAGGTCGTGCTGGACCGCTACGGCGCCTTCTAACGGCCCGGCGGAGCCGCAATCCGCCCAACACCGAGACCGCATAGCATCAAGGGAGGAGACGATGCTCAATTGGTACAAGAAATCCGTGGTGGGATTGGCACTCGTATCGGCTGCCATGCTTTCGGCGGAAGCCCACGCGAAGACGCTGGTGAAGTTTGCGAGCGCGTTCGCCGCCCCTGAACTGGTCGAGCACCAGGCGATCCAGGCTTTCAAGGAGTATGTGGAGCTGAAGAGCAACGGCGAGATGGAAGTGCGGCTCTTCGCACAGTCGCTCGGCGGTGACCGCGAGATGTTCGAACAGGTGATGCAGGGATCGCTCGAGATGTCGTTCCCGGCGGACGGGGCGATCGCCGGCTTCTACAAACCCGTGCAGGTGTTGTCGGTCCCTTACGCCATCCCGACATCGCCGGTGGCGTGGGAGTTCTTCAAGACCGACTTCGCCAGGCAGCTCACCGACGACATGCGCGAAAAGACCGGCGTGCGGACATTGGCGCTGTCGGAAAGCGGCTTCCGCTCGATGAGCAACAATGTGCGCACCATCAAGACGCCTGCGGACATGCAGGGATTGAAGATGCGCACCATGGAAAGTCCGGTCTTCATGGAGCTGATGCGGTCGCTCGGCGCCACGCCGACGCCGCTGCCGGCGACCGAGATCGTGATCTCGCTCAAGCAGGGCATCGTCGACGGCCAGGAAAACCCGATCCCGACAATTGCCAATTCCGGCATCGGCGAAGTGCAGAAGTTCGTTTCGGCCGACGACCATGTGCTCGGCGTGCAGTTCCTGGTCGTCAACGACCAGTTCTGGCAGGGCCTGACCGACAATGAGCGGCAGATCTTGCAGGAAGCATCGCATCTGCTCGTCAACTACTCGCAGGCCAACAAGCTTGCGGCAATCGATGACTCGATCGCCAAGCTGCGTGACATGGGGACCGAGGTCTACATCAATACGCTGGCCGAGAAGGAGATGTTCCGCGACGCCGCGCAAGGGCCGGTGAAGGCATACATCGAAAGCCAGGTCGGCGAGGAACTCGTGGCCGCCTATCTCGATGCCGTTGAGATAGCCAAGGCACGCGTGTACGGCGATTGATGGTCCTTTGTTCAATACCGGGCGGGCAATCCGCCCGGTTTCCCTTTCCGGCACCACCGAGATGATCAGGCGGATTTCCAGCGCCGCGATATCCCGCCTCGACTGGCTCTGCAGCAATGCGGCAGCGGCGGCGCTTCTTGCGATTGTCGTCATAAACGGATGCGCGGTGGTTGCCCGCTATGTGTTCGACGCACCCTTTTCGTGGAGCGAGGAGGTCATGCGTTACGCCAATATCTGGCTGGCATTCCTGGGCGCGGCCTCGGCTTTCGTCGCCGACGAACACATGGCGATCGAACTGCCGTTCCTGCAAAGACAGCACTGGATCAAACGCTCGGCCGCGACGCTTCGCTATGGATGCGCAATCCTGTTGGCAGCTGCAGCGATCTGGCTCGGTACCCGGGGTGCGATCGCCAATCTCGCTCAGCGTTCGCCGTCCGCAGGGATTGTCATGGCGATCCCCTATGCAGCGGTGCCGGCAGGCGCCGTCCTGATCTTGCTCGCGGCGATATACAAGCTCGCGGCAACCTGGCTTCCAGGCTTGATAGAGTTAGCTCCTGATGACAAAGAGCAGGAAGCGGAATGACCGTCGTCATCGTGCTTTTTGCCGTACTGATGCTCTTGGGCACGCCGCTTGCCATCGCCTTCGGATTTTCGGGCATCGTCGGCATCTGGGCAAGCGGCTTTAATCCGGCAGTCGTGCCGACCCGCCTCGTCACATCGATCGATTCCATGACGCTGCTCGCGGCGCCGTTCTACATCCTGGCCGGCGAAATCATGAACAAGTCCGGCATCACCACACGGCTGATCCTGCTTTCCGCGCGCATCATGGGCAAGATCCGCGGAGCGACCGCCTACGCGAATGTGCTCGCCTCGGTGTTCTTTTCCGGAATCTCCGGTAGCTCTGTCGCCGACACGGCAGCGCTGGGACAAGTCTTCATCCATGGCATGCCGAAGGAAGGATACCGCAAGGAATTCGCGGCCGCGGTAACCGTCGCCAGCGCGATCATCGGGCCAATCATCCCGCCCTCGATCAGCGCAGTGATCTATTCGGCCGTGACCGGCGTGTCGGTCCTGTCTCTCTTCGTCGCCGGCATCGTTCCCGGTATTCTCTTGGCCACGGCCTGCTTCGCTGTCATTTATGTGCAAGGGATCAAGGGCCGTTTTCCAGCCCCCGCGCAAATGGACGAAACGCAGCCCATGTGGCGTCTGGCCGTGGACGGCGCCTTCGTGGTTTCGCTTCCGGTCTTTATCGTGTGGGGCACTGTCGGCGGCGTGTTCACCCCGACCGAGGCTGGAGGAGTGGCGTGCATCTATGCCCTGTTCCTCGGAACGGTCGTGTTTCGCTCGATCGATTTACGCTCCTTTTGGGAAGCCTTTCGCAACGCCTCGCGAGCGACCGCGACAGTGTTCTTCCTCGTCGCGATGGTGTCGCTTGCCTCATACGTGCTGATCATAGAGGGCTTCGGCAGCATCACCCAGGTAATCCGGGACGTCTTCGGCCATGACGTTCATCTTTTCCTGTTCGCAACCATCGGCATGCTGCTGCTGCTCGGCCTGTTTCTGGAGCCGACGGTCATCATGATCGTTTTCATACCGTTGCTGCTCCCGGTTTCACGAGGCTTGGGAATTGATGATCTGCATTTCGCGATGACGGCCATCCTGACCTTGACGATCGGCATGATCACCCCGCCAGTCGGCATCAATCTCTTCATCGCAATGAAAATCGGCAATATCGGGCTCGGTGCGTTGATGCGCGAACTCTGGCCATTCCTTGTCGCGGAATTCCTTGTGATTTCGATGATTGCAACCATTCCCGAGATATCGGTCTGGTTGCCGCGACTGCTCAATCCGTAAGGCGAAAGAGATGGAAGACGCGCAAATGGAAGCAAGGCGGATCCGCTGGGGAATTCTATCCACCGGCATGATGGCATGCGAGAAGATGGTCCCGGCAATCGCGCGGTCGCAGTTCGGTGACGTAGTGGCCATCGCCTCGCGCGATGCGGACGCGGCCCGGATGGCGGCGCAAAACCATGGTATTGCGCGCTTTCACGACAGCTACGACTCACTGATCGCCGATCCGGAGGTCGACGCGATCTATAATCCGCTGCCGACCCGCATGCATGTGCCGGTCACGCTCGCCGCAGCGCGCGCCGGCAAGCATGTTTTGTGCGAAAAGCCGATCGCCATGGACAGCGCCGATGCATCGCTTCTTGCGGCGCTTCGCGGCAGCGACGTGCAGGTGATGGAAGCCTTCATGATCCGACACCATCCGCAATGGCTGCTCGCGCGATCGCTGGTTCGGGCCGGCGAGTTGGGCCCGGTGCGCGCGATCCAGTCCAGCTTTTGCTACCGCAATGACGATCCCGTTTCCGGCACCAACCGTGCCGAGGACGGCGGTGGTGCGCTGCTCTATGTCGGCTGCTATCCGATTGTCGTTGGCCGTTTCATCTTCGAATGCGAGCCGCTGCGCATCCTTGCGACATCGCGCTACTCGGACAATTTCGGCACCGATACCGACACCACCGGTGTCGCCGATTTCGGCGATGGCCGGCATCTCAGTTTCCATGTCTCGACGGCGACCGCGCGCAACCAGTCCGTGATCATCATGGGCGGCGAGAAGCACCTGTCACTCACCATCCCGTATAACACCCCGGAAACCGAGGCTGTCGAAGTCCTCGTCGATGGATCCGGCGATCTCAGCGGTCGATATGCGGAGCGACATGTCATTCCAACCGCAGACCACTATGCATTGGAAGCCGATGCACTGGCCAAGGCGGTCCTCGGTATCGAGCCGCTGCCCTATGGCATCGACGACGCACTCGCCAACATGCGAGCACTCGACGCGGCCCGCCTGTCAGCACGCGAAAACCGCTGGGTCGATATCGAAAATCAGCTGAACTGAGGTAGATCGCGCCAGCTATGGCGCGGCGCCCAGCCGATCATCGCGCGCGCGCGCTCCAACGCGACGGGCGACTGGAACGCACCGAGATCGTCGTCGATCAACGTGTCCGGGAACTCAGCCTCGAACAACTCGCGCGTTGGCGTTTTCATGATGATGTCGGCGGCTGCGATGTTGAAGACATGAGCGCCCGCAATATCGACATCCAGCGAGTGCTGCACGGCTGAGACGACATCGCGGATATCGACATATTTCCACAGCGTGTTGCGGCGCAGATGCGGGTCCGCCCAATAGGCCCGCAGATCATCGTAGCCGGGACCGTCGGCCGAATCCGGATACAGGATGTTGGCCAATCGATGGCCGATGAACGTGATGTCGTGCAGCTTGTGCATCTCGCGGGCCAGCAACTCGCAGGCAAGTTTCGACAGCGCGTAGGCGCATCGCGGCATCGGTTCGTCAGCTTCGTCGATAGGAACGCGAAGCGGCGAGCAGTCCTCATATGGAAAACCCTGTACCGTTTCGCTCGACGCCCAGACGACCCGCTCGATACCGAGTTGCGCGGCAGCCTGGAATACGTTGAAGGTGGCCAGCGTGTTGTTTGCAAAACGGTCGGCACCGCTGAAAAAGTCGAGATCGGGCCAGGGATTGGAACCGTAGTGCACCACCGCATCGCAACCGTGCAGATTGGCGACGGCGTCCCCATAGTTCGACAGGTCCACTGAGCGGCTCGGCATGAAGAACGGGTTTGGCGACGGACGGATGTCGATCGCCACGACCTCATGACCGGTGCCGCGCAGATGCTCGGCTATCTTTCGGCCAGCGCCGCCCAGCGCGCCGGTTACGGCTATTCGTGCCATCGCGCCGACCTATCCTGCAAAGACATTTGTCGGGCGGCCACGGCAGCCGGGATCGATCATGGCAAGCGAACCGGCGAGCCGGTCTTCCTCGCCCGGCTTCAGATGAAACCGGGCCGATGTGACATAGAGCCGGTCAAGGGCCGGTCCGCCGAAAGCGACGGATGTCGGGGAGGCTGTTGCGATGTCGATTTTTTCCTTCAGTGCGCCACTTGGCGCATATCGGAGCAAGCAACCGCCGGAAATACCGGCGCTCCAGATGTCGCCATCGGCATCGATCGTCAGCCCATCGGGAATTCCGTGGTCCGGATCGGTCCTGATGAATTCGCGGCGGCTCGAGATCGCTCCGGTCGCCATGTCAAAGTCGTAAGCGTAAATCCTGAGCCGCTTGGTGTCTGTCAGGATCATCGTCTTGCCGTCGGCAAACCAGTCCAGGCCATTGGAGATGGTGAGACCCGTCTCCATGGTGTGCAATGATCCGTCCGGGTCGAAACGGTAGAGATTGCCGAGGGGCTTGTCGAAATCCTCCTCGGCGAGTGGCATGGTGCCGGCCCAGAACCGGCCCATCGGATCAACCTTGCCGTCGTTGAAGCGGGTTCGGCCGTCCGGCTCCGGCGCGTGCAGCAAGTCGAAGCGCCCGGTCGCTGAATGCCAACGCTCGATCCCGCGCTCCGTTCCGAGCACCAGATCGTCCGACGCCGTAAATCCGTAACACCCGACACGGTAGTCCGCCTTGAACACAACGCGGTGACCGGTTTCGTCCGACCATGCGTTCAGCACGCCGTTCTCGATATCGAGCCACCAGAGTTCGTTGCGCCGGGGATGCCACGACGGCCCTTCGCCCAGCATGTCGCGACCCTCATGAATGATGGCCGGATCGAGTTTCACCACATACCCCTCCTATGGACGCACGATAACCTTAAGCGCCTCGCGAGCCTTCACAAGACGAATCCCCTCGCCGAATTGGTCAAGGGCCAGTTCATGCGTAACAATGGCTGCCGGATCGACTTCGCCGCTCTCGATCAGCGCGATAACATCCGGCCAGATTCCCGGACTGCCCAGTGCTCCGAGAAGAGAAATGTCGTTGACGACCAGATGGTCGAAGCACAGTTCCCGGACCTTGCCGCCGGCAAACAGCCCCTGCAGCACCACGCGCCCTCCCGGTGCCGCCGCCTCAATGGCCGCGGGCACTGCAGCAGGGTTGCCGGTCGCCTCGAGAACGACGTCCGGCAGCGATCCGTCGCCATATTCAAGCAGTTGGGCGCGTGGATCCTGCGCGGTCACGTCGATTGCCAGATCAGCGCCGAGACGAACCGCGTGCGCCAGCCGGGACTTTGTAGCGCCGACAACGGCGACCGATCTGGCACCGAAGGCCTTGGCCACCATCATCAACAACAACCCGATAGGCCCGTCACCGAATACGGCAACACGGTCACGTGGGGAAACGGACGCCTTCTTGACGCCATTGAAGGCGATGGCAGTCGGCTCCACCAGCGCCGCCGCGTTCAGCGACACGTCTTCACTGATCGGGTGCAGGAAGAGCTCGGGAAACACGATGCGCTCGGAAAACCCACCGCTCCGATTGAGGATACCGGTTTCGGTGCGGTTGGCGCATTGGTGGTAGAGGCCCGCCATGCAGCGATGACACCGCATACAGCCGACCGAGCACTCTCCGACGACGCGGTCCCCGGCCACAAACCGCGTGACGCCTGCGCCGGCCTCGACCACCCGCCCAACCCATTCGTGGCCGGGCACAATCGGATAGGAGGCCGCACCGCTCGTGAAGTAGGGCATGGTGCCGTCCACGATCTCGATGTCGGTGCCGCAGACTCCGACCGCCTCGACCGCGATGGCGACTTCGCCCGGGGCCGGCGCTTCGCCGTCGAAGCTGCGCACGCCAAAGTCATCGGGTCCGCGGATCTCCACTGCGTTGTAGTGCATCGTCATGGCATCCTCCCGGTTCTCGACGCTACCAGTTGGTGTAGGAACCATCCTGACGGTGAAGGATCGGCAGATTTTCGTGTTCGAACGGATAGCGTTCAAATCCGTCCCAATCCACCTCGACGCCGAGCCCCGGCGCATCGGAGGGGATGAGCCAGCCATCCTGCCAACGGTGGTGGCTCACCATGACATCCGGCATGGTCTCACCGGGACGGCGTGGCAATTCCTGGACCAGCATGTTCGGCGTCGTGACGTTGAGGTGCAGACACGCCGCCGTTGAAACCGGACCGATCGGATTGTGCGTGGCCAGATCGATATGATGCGTCTCGCACCAGGCGGCGATCTTGCGGCTCTCCGTCAGGCCGGCGGCTATGCACAGATCGATACGCGCGTAATCGATCAGTTCTTCCTCGATCATGGCACGAAAGTTCCACTTGCTGCCGAACTGCTCGCCGGCGGCGATCGGCACGGCCACTTGATTGCGCAGACGGCGGTAGGATTCCGGGTTTTCCGACCGCAGCGGGTCTTCCACGAACATTGGCCGCGATGACTCGATGCCACGGCACAGCCGCACCGCTTCAGTAACGCTCAGCTTGGTGTGGGCGTCGAAACACAGCTCGACCTCATCGCCGAGTTCGCGACGCAGCAGCGCATACTCTTCGATTGCCCTGCTGACGGCCTTGGCGGGCTCGAACAGACCGTCGGGATGTGCGAACGGCTCCCAACGAATGCAATTCCAGCCGTCCGCGACCCGTTCCTTCGCCATCTCCAGAAGCGCCTGCGGCGTTGCGCCGCCGATGTGGCAATAGGTGTCGACCTTGTCGCGCACCTTGCCGCCCAGCAGTTCATAGACCGGGACACCCAGCGCCTTGCCCTTGATATCCCAAAGCGCGATATCGATGGCGGCAATCGCCGAGGACAGCACCTGGCCGGACGGATGGAAGCCGGAGCGCCACATGCGCTGCCAGTGATGTTCGATGCGAAAGGCGTCGTGGCCGACAAGCAGTGGCGCCAGTGACTCCATCATGCCAGCCACCGCGAGTTCGCGCGATGTCAGTCCGGCTTCGCCTATCCCCGTGACCCCCTCGTCCGTTTCGACCTTGACGAACAGCATGGTTCGCCATTCCTTCGCCAGAACGGGCGTTATCCGGGTGATCTTCATCGGTCGGCTCCGGCACCGACGCCGAGGACTTCAGACCAGTTGTGTTCCGGCTCGAAACCGAACATCGCCTTGGCTTTGGAGCCATCGAGGAAACCCTGCCTGGCCCAGGTACCGGGCAGCACCCTTGTGTTCGGGAACACAGCCTCCAGCAACTGGCGGTTGTCCTGCTTCATGATCGTGTCCTTGGCGGCAATGTTGAACACCTCGGCACCGCGCACATCGGATTCGAGCGCCAACCGGGTAGCGCGCCCGGTATCGCGTGAATCGATATAGCCCCACAGGTTGAACTTGCGGCTGTGGAAATCGGGCCAGTAGGACGGGATCAGCGAGTAGCTCGCATGATGGTCCGGGTCGGTGAACAGAACATTGGAGAGCCGCAACCCGAGGAAGTCGATGCCGTGGAGCCGGTGCATCTCGATGGCGACGAATTCGCTCGCCGCCTTGGAAATCGCGTAGGCGGTCTGCGGATCGATACGATCAGCCTCCGAGAGCGGCATATGGCTCGGGACGTTGGTGGCAAAGGGGAAGCCATAGACCGTCTCGCTTGATGCCCATGCGACCCGCTTGATGCCGACTTCGGCTGCGGCCTGGAAGGCATTGAAGCAACTGACCGTGTTACCGGAAAACCGGTCGGCGCCCGATGCAAAGTCATTGTCCGGATGCGGATTGCCGGCGAAATGGGCGACCGCATCGCAACCATCGAACGCGCGCACAACGGCCGTGAAGTCCATCATATCGGTTTCGACATAGGGACAGAGGGTTTCTGTCGGCGCGGCGTGATCGACATTGACCACTTCGTATCCATGCGCGACCAGCTCGCGGATCGTGGCGCCGCCAGCGCCGCCGCTTCCGCCCGTAACAGCGATCTTTTTCATGCCAATCCTCTCTTGTTCATCCCTTCACGGCGCCGCCGGTCAGACCGGCGACGATGTATTTCTGCGCGGCCAGAAAGAAGACGATCGCCGGTGCCAGCGAGAGCGTCACAAAGGCCAGGATCTTGTTCCATTCGACGATATACTCGCCGCGAAACTGCAACATGCCCAACGTCCAGGTGTAGCCCTCGCGTCCGTTGAGCATGATCAGCGGCAGGAGGTAGTTGTTCCAGCTGCCCACGAAGACGAAGGTCGCCACGGTGGCGATGATCGGCATCGACAGCGGCAGCGTGAACATGAAGAAGAAGCGGGTGTAGCCGCAGCCATCGACCCGTGCGGCCTCGAACAGTTCCTTGGGCAACTGGTCGAAGAATGTGCGGAACAGCAGGATCGAAAAGGCAAGCCCGTAGGCCACCTGCGGCCAGATGACCCCCCAGGGTGTATCCAGCAGGCCGAGATCGCGCACCTTGATGAAGAGCGGAATGATCGCGGCGGCAAACGGAAACATCAGGCCGGTCAGGATGTAGGCGAAGATGAACTCCGATCCGGCAAAACGGATCTGCGAGAACACGAAGGCCGCCATCGAGCCGATCAGCAGCGTCAAAAGAGCTGTCAGCACCGAGATGTAAAGCGAGTTCCAGAGATATTGCCAGAAGCTCTGGTCGGTCAGGATCTGGGCATAGAACTCGGGATGCCAGACCCTTGGCAGGCCGAACGGATTCGTTGTCAGGTCGCCAGGCGTCTTGAAACCGCCCATCACGGTCGCGCTCAGCGGCAGCACGATCAACGCGGTGACGAAGAGCAAGGAAATGATACGCATCGCCTGCGGCCATCCGAAGGTATTCATGGCTAATCTCCCGCTCTCATCACCGTTGACCTATACGTCACCGCGAATGCGAAACTGATCACGAACAGGATGACGCCGACTGCCGCGCCAAAGCCGACTTTCAGCCGCACCAATCCGAATGTGTAGAGGTAACTCACCAGCGAATGCGTCGTGTTGGACGGCCCGCCATTGGTCATCGGCATGATCAGATCGAAAATCTGCAGCGACCCGACGACCGCGAAGAAGACGGACACGGCGATAGCCGGCCGCAGCATCGGCAGTTGCACAAAGCGCACGATCTGCAACCGCCCGGCGCCGTCGATGCGGGCGGCCTCGATCAACTCGCGTGGAATGCTCTGTAGCGCCGCAATGAAGATCATCATGTGGAAGCCGAAATACTTCCAGACGAAGACGAACAGCAGCACCGGAAGCGCCCAAGTCCTGTCCGACAGCGGGAAGATTTTCTCCGAGCCGAGCGTCTCGGCAACATAGGCGGTGACCCCGTAGTCGCCGTCGAAAACGAAGCTCCAGATCAGGCCCGTCGCGACCTCGGCCAGAATGAACGGCATGAAGAACACCAGGCGAAAGACCGTGTTCGACCAATGCTTGCCGTAGATCATCAAGGCCATCGCCATGCCGACGGGGATCTGCACGAAAACTGCGACCAACACGAAGATGATGGTGTTGCGCAGCGAGCGTTCAAAGACGGCGTGGCCGATCACGGCACGGAAATTCTGCAGACCGCGCCAATCGGACGGCTCGCCGTAGCCGGACCACTTGTAGCCGGAATACCAGGCGCCTTCGACCAGCGGGATGCTGACGAGCAGTGTGAACAGCAGAAGGGCCGGCGGCAGGAACAAGAGGACGGTCGTCAGACGTCCACTGCGCAAGCTTTTGTGCAGCGGCGAGAGATGCGCCGTTCGTTCCGTCACTCTCTTTTGCATGGCGGTCCCAATCATATGGCGAGGCTTAGGACCGGGCGGCAGAATTCGCCGCCCGGAGTCTTGCGGGTCAGAGGAGCTGGCGCTCGTCTTCGATCAATTGCTGTGCGTCTTCCGGAGTGGTTGCACCGCTGATCAGATCGACGGCCGCATCAAGCTGCGCACCGGCAACTGCGCCAGGAAGGTTCTGGTCGAACACAGTATGGCTGCTCGACTTGCCAAGTTGTGCGGCCGCCCAGCTGTTGTGCGGATCGCTGACAGCGTCCGCAGTGCCCTTGGCAACCGGCAGCCAAAAGCCGGCTTCTGCGGCCGTGCGCTGGTTGTCGGTGCCGACATAGTGGCAAAGGAAATCGACCGCAGTGTCGGAGGCGCCGGCGGAGATGAGCCAGCCATTCATGCCGCCGAAGGTCCCGTCCGCATCGCCTTTGCCGCCCTCGACAACCGGGAACGGCACGGCACCAATGCGATCCTTGGGAATACCCTTGCCGTCGGTCGCCGTGGCAGCCTGGGCCGGCACCAGCCACTCACCCATCAACATGAACATGCCGACGCCATCACCAAACAGTGTCTGGCTCTTGTCGTAGGTCGTGTCGAGATAGCCTGACTGAAACGGCTCAAGTTCACCGAGACGGGCAAGCTGCTCCGAAACGGCGACCCATTCCGGGCTGGCAAATCCGCCGTTCTCGCCGGCCATTGCCGCCGCATAGCCTTCGAGGCCGACCATGCGCAACGCCAGCATGGCGTGGTAGAACATTGCCGGCCAGCGGTCCTTGGCGCCAAGCACGATAGGCGTCACGCCGGCATCCTTGGCCGCCTGAACCTGGCCGAGAAAATCGTCCCAGGTCTTGATCTGCTGCGGGTCGATACCGGCTTTTTCGGCGAGATCCATGTTGTAGTAGAGCGCCACATTGGACGCATACATGGGCAGGCCGTACACGCGCTCGTCGACCGAGTAAGACGCCATGCCACCAGCCGAATGCTGCGCGGCGCAGCCGGTCGAGTTGATGTGGTCGGTGATGTCGCGCAGGACACCCTGCGACTGCTGTTCGGCGACGAGGCCGCCGCTGAACGAGAAGAACAGGTCAGGCTTCTGGTTCGACTGGAGAAGCGTCGGCAGCTTCACCTTGAAGGATTCATCGTCCATGTACTCGACTTGGACGTCGACGCCGGGATTGGCGTCCTCGAAGGATTTCTCGATACCGGCGATGTAGTCGGTTTCACCGGGGCGGTTGGTCACGATCGACAGAACCTTGACGATATCATCCGACAAGGCCGGTGCGACTGAAGTGAGCAGAATGGCTGCTCCCACACTCAGATTTAACAGTTTCATTTTCGGTCTCCTCCTTTGAAATGTTAATCTGGCAGTCTCACCGCGGCCGGCAGGCCGCGGTATTCAGTTCACACGCTGTCCTCCCCTGAACAGGTGAACGTGCGAGGCGTTGGGGGTGAGGAAGATCCTCTCACCAGTTTTGACGTCGAGTTCGCTGTCGCCGCGCACGGTCAGCGAACCGACATTATCGACATCGACATAGACGACTGTGTCCGATCCGAGATGCTCGACATGGCGCACCGATCCCGTCCATTCGCCGCCGTCACGAGAAAGCTCGACATGCTCCGGACGAATGCCGAGGATTTCGGCATCATGCGCGGCCGCTGCGCTGCCGTTGACGAGGTTCATCTTCGGTGAACCGATGAAACCAGCCACAAACGGATTTTGCGGCTTGCGATAGACATCGACCGGCTCACCGGTCTGTCGGATCACGCCCTTTTCCAGAATGACGATCTGGTCGGCCATGGTCATTGCCTCGACCTGGTCGTGGGTTACGTAGACCATCGTCGCGTTCAATTTGGAGTGCAGTTCGGCAAGCTCGACACGCATCTGCGTGCGCAGGGCGGCGTCCAGGTTGGACAACGGCTCGTCGAACAGGAACACTTTCGGGTTGCGGACAATCGCGCGCCCGATGGCGACGCGCTGACGCTGACCGCCGGACAGTTCTTTCGGCTTGCGATCGAGATAGTCGGTCAGTTGCAGCGTTTCGGCGGCCTCATGCACCCGGCGTTTGATCTCGTCCTTGGGCGTCTTGGCGAGTCGCAGGCCGAAGCCGATGTTCTGGGCGACGGACATATGCGGGTAGAGCGCATAGGATTGGAAGACCATCGCAATCCCGCGATCCGATGGCTCTCGGTCGGTGACATCTTCGCCGTCAATGTGGATCGAGCCGTCGGTGACCTCCTCAAGCCCGGCGATCATGCGCAGCAATGTCGACTTTCCGCACCCAGACGGCCCGACAAGCACGGTGAACGAGCGATCTGGAATGGTCAGCGACAGATCCGGAATGACCTCGACTGTACCGAACTTCTTCTGCACATTGGTGATGCGGACCTCAGCCATTTCTTATTGTCTCCGGGTCGATGCGTATTCTGGTTGTGTGGGTCATTGCGGCTGCTCCGTTCCTCGGTAGGCGAAGTACCCGAAGTCGGCGGCGGTCGCCTGGCCGCTCGAATCCTGCGCCGCCATGCCAATGAACGTGCCGGTAAAATTCGAGCCGTCGCCGGAACCGGTCTCGTCGCAGAGCGCCGAGTGATCGAGGACCGGCCCGACCGGCTGCCACTCGCCCTCCCGCGTCGCATAGCGGAACTGCAGTGAGGCGCCATCGACATCGGCGCCAAGCCAGACCGGACCGCTATCCGGCAGCGCGATGCCATCGCCGATCGGAAACTCCAGGTCGGTGTCGATACGCGCGGGGCAACTCTGGATGCTCAACATGCGCCCACCAGCAGCCAGACCGACATGCAGATAGTGGAACTTGCTTCGGTTGTAGTAAGCCACCAAACCGGCCATCTGCTGGAAATTGGCGGGGTCGAGATCAACCACGGTTTCCGCCGAAAAGACATGATGGGTCTGGCGGCGCGCCACGAGCGCCTGTTCGAACCACGAACCGATCGCCTCGCGGCCGAACAACCGCAGGCAGCCGGGTTTCTCGGCCAGAGAAAAGATGCGCTCGCTATCGGGCGTCCGCAGCCACTGGAAATCGGCGGGCAAGTCGGCTGTGTCGAAATCGTAGCGGACTTCCTCGTCCCGCCCCGGCGCGTCGGCGCCTGGCAGTTCGAAGTCGATGGCCGGTGCCTGCGAGTTGCCGGCCGCATACATCCAGCCATCCTCGCCCCAGCGCATCTCGGTAATCCCCGTCTCGCGGCCGAGCGGCGAACGGCGCGTACCCGTTAGCGGGCGCGAACACAGAAAGGTGTGAAACACGCGTCCGTCCGGGGTATCGGCGAATTGGCCATGCCCGACACGCTGCAAGGACGCATCCGGAGTTCCGCGAGCAGTCAACGGATGAAGCTGCGGGTGAACTTCGTAGGGGCCAGACAGGTCGCGCGAGCGGGCATGAGTGACCGCGTGGCCGTATCCCGTGCCGCCCTCAGCGGTGATCAGGTAGTACCATCCGTCTCTCTTGTAGAGATGCGGCGCTTCCGTGTAGCCGGTTGATGTGTTTCCGAAAATCCGCTCGATCGGGCCAATCAGCGCGCGTTTTTCCGGGTCGTATTCCTGCAGGTCGATGCCGGCGAAATAGCCTGGAGGGCCATTCGGGTCGCTAAGGCTGCCGCGATGATCCCAGACCATGTTGACCAGCCACTTGCGCCCGTCATCGTCATGGAAAAGCGACGGATCGAACCCGCTTGAGTTTAGATAGACCGCATCAGACCAAGGGCCGGCGATGTCATCCGCCCAGACCACGTAGTTGTGCGTATCCTTGTATGAACCGCTCAGGCGTTTGACGTCGGTGTAAATCAGCCAGAACCGCTCGCCGTCGTGGGAAAGACAGGGCGCCCAGACGCCACCGGAATCCGGATTTCCACGCATGTCCAGCTGGCTTGCCCGTTCCAGCGGCCGGGACGCCAGCGCCCAGTTGGCGAGATCGGTGGAGTGATGGATCTGGACGCCGGGATACCACTCGAATGTCGATGTCGCGATGTAGTAGTCGCTGCCGACACGGATGAAAGACGGATCGGGATTGAACCCGGGCAGGATGGGATTGCGGACTTTCGACATCATCTACCCTTTCACTGATCCGCCGGTCAGACCGGCAACGATGTATCTCTGGGCGGCAAGAAAAAAGACCACGGCAGGCGCCAGCGTCAGCGTCACGAAGGCCAGTGTGCGGTTCCACTCCGCCACCCGCTCGCCACGGTAGTCCATGACGCCGAGCGTCCAGGTGTAGCCGTCGCGGTCGTTGAGCATGATCAGCGGCAGCAGGTAGTTGTTCCAGGTCTGGACGAACACGAACACCGCGATCGTCGCCAGGATCGGGGCCGACAAGGGCAGCGTGAAATAGAAGAAGAATCGGATGTAGCCGCAGCCATCGACACGCGCCGCTTCAAACAATTCGGGCGGCATCTGCTCGAAGAACGTCCTGAAGAACATGATCGAGAACGCGAGACCGAATGCCGCCTGCGGCAGCACGACGCCCCAGGGTGTGTCCAGCACCCCGATATCGCGGACGATCAGGAACAACGGCATGATCGCCGCAGCAAACGGGAACATCAGACCGATCAGCATGTAGTTGAACAGAAATCGCGAGCCGAAGAAGCGAACCTGCGCGAAGGCATAGGCCGCCATCGCACCGAGCAGCAGCGTCAGCGCGACCGTGAACAGCGAGATGAACAGCGAATTCCACAGATAGCGGTAGAACTGCGCATCGGCGAGGATCTCGCCATAGAACTCGAAGTGCCAATTCTCCGGTATGCCGAATGGCTCGGTGCGCAATTCGCCGGTCGTCTTGAACCCGCCGAGCACAGTGGCCGAAATCGGGATCAGGATGACCGCGGACACCAGGAGAAGAGTCATAATGCGCGCGAAGTCGCGCCAACCGAAGGTGTTCATTGCGCGATCCTCCGCTGGACAGTGCTGCGATAGGTCAACGCAAAGACGATACCGACGACGAAAAGGAATACCCCGACCGCGCTGCCGAAGCCGACATTCAGCCGGATGAAGCCGAAATTGTAGAGATAGCTGACCAACGTGTGGCTGGAATTGGATGGCCCGCCCATTGTCATCGGCATGACGATGTCGAAAACCTGCAGCGACCCAAGCACCGAATAGAAGATCGATACCGTGATCGCCGGCCACAACAAGGGCAGCTTGACGAAATAGATGACCTGCAGCGGTCCGGCGCCGTCAATACGCGCGGCTTCGGTCAATTCGCGCGGAATGTTCTGCAGCGCGGCGATATAGATCATCATGTGGAAGCCGAAATATTTCCAGATGATCACCGCAATGATGGTGTTGAACGCCCATGCCTTGTCGGCGAGCGGGAAAAAGGCGGGATCGAGTTCGAGCATGTCCGTGGCGACCCGCGAGAGCCCGTAATTCCCATCGAACACGAAGCTCCAGATCAGCCCAGTGGCGACTTCGGCCAGAATGTAGGGCACGAAGAAAATCAGCCGGAACACGGTGTTGGCGGCGCGCTTTTGATAGATCATCAGCGCCAGCACCAGCGCCAAAGGAAGCTGGATCAACAGCGAGGCCGCGATGATCTTGAAGGTGTTGGCGGTCGCGGTTGCAAACGCCGAGTGACTGGCCATGCGCTCGAAGTTGCGTGTTCCGACCCAGTCACCGAAAGCGTTGCCGGTCGCCTCATTGAGCACCCATGGCGCCGGGCCGTATCCGGACCACTTGTAGGGGGAGAAGAAGCCCGCCTGCAGCATCGGGTACATCACGAAAACGGTGAACAGCAGCAGGGCCGGCGGCAGGAACAAGCCTACCATCCAGTAACGCTCGTTGACGAGCACCCTGCTCCAGCCGCGCCTGCGCCTGCTGCTGCTCCGGGAGGACCGGTCGTTTATCCCAATGGAGGTGGTCACTTCAGTCTGTCTTTCGATTGTCGTGTCATGCCGGCCCGCCGCACAAAGCGGCGGGCCTGTCGCGTCCCAGCGGCTTATTGGAACTGCCGTGTTTCCTCGAGGAATTCGGCTGCCTCTTCCGGCGTCATGTCGCCGGTCGCCATCTGCGCCGAAGCGTCGTTGATGGCGCCGCCGAGCGTCGACCCGAAATACTGGTCCAGGAAGAGCTGGTGGTAGGTCGAACCGCCGCCGATTTCGGCGAACTGCGCTAGGACACTGTCTTGCACAAATTGAGCGCCCGACGGAGCCGATGGGATGTAGATTGCCTCCTTGGCAGCACGCACTTGGGCATCCGGACCCATGAAGTGCTCGAGGAAGCGGATCGCCTCGTCATCGGCATTCTTGGTGGCAACGAAGCCGGACGCACCGCCGAGCGTGTCGGTCACAGCACCCTTGCCGCCTTCGACCATCGGGAACGGAATGATGCCGAGCTGTTCATTTGCCAGGCCGCCATCGGTCGCCGCAGCGCGCTGCGCGCCGAGGTCCCACTCGCCCATCAGGTGGAAGACGGAACCGCCGTCACCCCAAAGGCCGGCCGCCTGGTCGTATTTAACGCCCATGAAACCGTCCTGGAACGGCTCCAGTTCGATCAGACGCAGGTATTCCTCGCCGGCGCGGACCCAGTCTGCATTGTTGAAGCCGCCATTCTCGCCGGCTGCCGAAGCGGCCAGGCCTTCTTCACCCATGATGCGCATGGCGAGGAACGAATAGTAGAAATGCAGTGGCCACTTGTCCTGACCGCCAACCGTGATCGGCGTCAGGCCGGCTGCCTTGACCGTCTTGACTTGCTCCAGGAAATCGTCCCAGGTCTTGATCTGCTCCGGATCGACGCCGGCTTCTTTCGCCAGATCGATATTGTACCAGATCGCAACGTTCTGGGAGGCTTCGGGCGCGCCATACATCTTGCCGTCATACGACAGCGCAGCGACACCGCCCTGCGAAACAGTCTGCAGCCAATCCTTGTCGAAGACATCGCTGATATCGCGCAGGAAACCCTGTTTTGCCTGCTCGTAGAACACGCCACCGCTCCACGAGAAAAACAGGTCGGGCGCGGCATCCGACTGCAGCAAGGTCGGCAACTTCTGCTTGAAGGCCTCGTCCTCCATGAAGGTGATGTTCACCTCGCTGCCAGGATTGGCCTTCTCATACTCTGCAGCCATGTCGAGATAGAGTTGCTTCCACTTGGGATCGTCGCGATTGATCGACAGCACTTCCACGCTGTCGGCGTTGGCGACCGTCACAACGGCGGCCGAAACCAGCAAACTTGCCAGAAATTTCTTCATCTTGGTTCCTCCTAGGTTTAAGTCATGAGCTCAGTTTTCGCCGCACAGTTCGGTCACGGCAGATTGTCTGCGAGATAAATCTCGATGCGAATGCGTTCCTGCGGTTCCAGGATCGGTTTCTTCAGGCAGTAGGAGCGCAGGACGCGCACCGCGCTACGTGCAATGTGCCCGGCGTCCTGAACGATCACGGCGTCGATCTGATCGTCGTTCAGCGCCGAGCGGACCCGATCCGAAAGCTCGTGAACGATCAGCAGCGGGCGCTTGGTCACACCAAGCTCGTCGAAAGCGTCGAGAATGCCGGAATTGCCGGCGCCCGCCGAATAGATGCCGATCAGGTCGTCGTGTTTTTCGAGCAGCCGCGTCGTGATCGACGCATTGCGGCGACGCAGACTGTCACCCTCCTCGACCGGTAAAATCCGCAGCCCAGGGAAACTCGAGCGGATAACCTGTTCGAATCCAAAATACCGGTCGAGTTGGTCGCGCATCTGCAGCGAACCCGCGATCACCGCAAGCTTGCCCTTCTCGTTGCGCAGGAACTTGCCGACGAGATTGGCCGCTACCCGGCCAGCCGATGCGTTGTCGATTCCGATAAAGTAGTGACGGCGCGATGTGGGAATGTCGGTTACGATGGATACCACTTTGATGCCGCGATCAACCGCGCGGTCGATCGCCTGACGCACCCCCGGCGCGTCGACGGCAAACAGCGCAACCCCATCATATTGGGCGGGGTCGAGGGCATCGAGTTCGCGAATGACGGCCTTGCCATCGCGCAAGTCCACGCGTTGGATGTCGTTGAGCACGATCGCATCGTCAACCGCACCCGATGCCACCTTGACCGCGGCGACCATCTGCTCGGCGAAACCGGTTTCCAGATTGGGAAGCAGGAACTTGTTATGCAGGCGCGGCCGCGGCGCTTCGAGCTTTTCATCGGCATAGCCACGAAAACCAAGCTGCTGCATCGCCGCCCTGACCTTGAGCTTCGAGCCCTCGCTGACACCTCGGCGTTTGTGCAGCACGCGATCGACCGTCGCAGTGCTGACACCTGCTTTTTGCGCCAGTTCCTGGATGGTGGTCTTCTTCAACTGAACTCCTCCCGGACGGAATGTTACGACGGAAGAAGACAAGATGCGTGATGAAGTTAATCAATTCCATCAGAGATTTGATGTAATTCAATCAGTTGCAGATCTGCTGCGACTCTCACGCCGGATCGTCACCATCTATTAACTCACTGATTTTGCTATAATAAACAGCTTGCAGCACTAACTGGATGAAGAATGCAAACGCGGCCGCAATCCTTGCATCAACAGCATCATCAGGATTATTCCGCCGAAGATGATCTGGCGCCATGCATCGGCCAATTGCATGATGGAAAGGATCGATGTCAGGACCGTGATGAAGAGAACTCCGCTCACCGTGCCTACGTAGCTGCCACTTCCGCCCAGAATGGATGTTCCGCCAATCACGACGGCTGCAATCACCGGCATCAAATAGGGGTCGCCCATCGACTGGTATGCTTGGTTGGCGTATCCCGCGAGCATAATACCGCCAAGCGCGGAGCATGTTCCGCTGATGACAAAAGCCAGAATCACCACACGAAAGGTATCGACGCCGGAAAGGTAGGTCGCCTTTTCCGAATTGCCGATCGCGATCAAATAGCGTCCAAATGTCGTCCGGTGCAAAAGCAACAGTGCGAGAACAGAAACCGCGAACCAGACTTCCGCAGCAATGGGAATGCCTGCCAACCGCCCGGCGGCAAGTTCGATCATTAGCGGCGATGCTTCGCCTTTCGGATTGAAGCCTCCGGTATTCAACACAGCGACGCCGAGCAACATGGCATTGACCGCCAACGTCCAGACCATCGCGGGTATCCGCAAGATCGCGACCCCGACGCCGTTCACCGCGCCGATAAACGCTCCGAAAAAGAGCCCGCCCGGAATGGCCAGGGCTGTCAGGGTCGGATCGCCGGTTCCCGCGAGTGAGGTCGATATGATCGCGGCACCCGTCAACGTCCACGGAATAGACAGATCGATCTGGCCCAGCAGGATGACAATCATCGAGCCCGCGGCGATAACACCGAGAAAGCTCGCAATCTGCAATTGCTGCAAAAGATAGCCGGCGCTCAGAAACTTTGGATAGAAGAAGGAGCCGGCCAAAACGAGCAGTACCGCGCCAACCAAAGGCGCCAGCGACTGCAGTCTGTCCCACTGCCTTGCATTCATCGGTCGAACACCTCGAGTTTGTTGCGCAGGCGAAACACATCGGCGCCGCCGATGCCGACCGCCGCAGCCAGCACCAGCCCTTCGATCAAGGGCTGTGCAAGTGGCGGTATGCCGGAGAAGAACATCAGCGCGGAGATGGTGCGCAGCGTGAAAGCGCCAGCTATCGCGCCCAGAATGGTGCCCACGCCGCCTCGCAACAGAACGCCGCCGAGGACGACGGCCGCAATCGAAAGAAGCGTATAGCTCGGCGCGATTCCCGCATCGCCCGTAAGCGTTACGAAGCCGACGAACAGGCCACCTGCCGAAGCGAACAGTCCGCTAAGCGTATAGGCTGCCAACTTGACGCGGCCGGAATCGACTCCCGAATGGTAGGCACTCTGTTCGTTCGATCCCACCGCATAGAGGGCAATCCCGAAACCGGTTCGGCGCAGCGGAACCCAAACAAGCGCCAGAATGGCTGCTATCAGCACTAGCGAGGTCGGGAAACCGAACAGGTCGTATGTCATGGCGTCGGAGAGCGACATGCTGATTTCGCCCCCCGGTGTCGGGCGCAGTAATAGAGCCATTCCGCCAAAGACAGCCGCCGTGGCAAGCGTTGCAACAATCGGCTGCACGCGCCCGCGCACGATGATCAAGCCGTTGATCGCGCCGCAGGCCATCCCCGCCAGCAATACGATCGCAAGGGCGGCGGCAACTTGGACTTCGGATCCGTTGACGAGGTGTGAAGCAAGGCAGTTCGACAGCGCCATCACCGCGCCCACCGAAAGATCGAGGCCGCGTACGACAACAGCGAAAAATTGCGCACAGGCGGCTAACGCCAGAATGGTAGACTGGTTAGCCCATATCGTCAGGACATAGGTGGAGAGGCCGCGCGGATGGGTCGAGAAGTAGAGAACCGCCAGGGCGAGGAGAAACGTGAGCGCCAGCGCCTCACGCATGTTGTTGCGCACATAGTCACGCATCGGCGCGTTCCGTCGGCAAGTTCAGCGAGGCCGCGATCACAGCGTCCGGGCTCAGGCTGTCGCCGCTAAGCGTGCGGTTGATACGACCGCCGTAAAAGATATGCACGACGTCGCATAGCCGAACGAGTTCCTCATAGTCGGTGGAGAGAAGAATTACCGCCATGCCGTCATCGGCGACGCGGCGTAGGAGTCGGTAGATCTGCGTCTTGGTTTTCACGTCAATACCGCGCGTCGGGTCGATAAGCAGAAAGCAGGACGGAGACAGCGCCAGCCATTTCATCAGGGCGATCTTCTGTTGATTTCCGCCCGACAACCCCGAAACGGGCTGCTCCATGTGTGCGTACTTCAGTTCGAGTTCGCCGATCAGGGTCTTGAATTCGTCCTCTGCCCCGCGTCCGTTGGCCAATGCGCCTTTGAGCCCCAAAGCGGGGAGGCGTAGATTGTCCTCAATGGACATCGCGGTTACCAGGCCCTCGGTCTTGCGGTCCTCTGGCGCCAATGCGAGCCGGAAACGAGCCGATTTCGCGTCGCGCGGAGACACGGGAAGGCGGTCGGCAGATTGCGTCCGAAACGAGCCGTCGACGCCCTTCAGAACACCAAACAGCGCCATCATCAGCGCCTTCTGCCCTTGGCCGTCGAGACCGCCGATACCGACTATCTCGCCCCGGTGTACGCAGAGGTCTATGGCTTCCATCCCCGGAAGCCAGGACAAACCGGATACCTCCAGTATCACTTCGCCCGGGTCGCGTGCGGGCTTGGCCGGGAACAGTTCGGTGATCCGACGGCCAACCATAAGCGCGACAATTTCATCCTGGCTGTGTGCGCCCGCATCGAAGGTTCCGACATTCTGTCCGTTGCGAAACACGGTAATCCGGTCGGCGATCACCTCGATTTCGTGCAGGCGATGCGAAATGAAGAGCACTGCGGCACCGGCCGCAACCGCCTCACGCAGCACTGCAAACACCTTGTCGACAACCGTCTTCGACAGCGCCGAGGTCGCTTCGTCCAGGATGAGCAAACGGGGTCTGCGCATCAGCGCCTTTACGATCTCGACTTGTTGGCGCTCGGGCAACGCCAGCGCCGAAGTGCGGGTATTCAAATCGATGCTGTCTCCGCCGATGCGGTCGAGCAGGTCCCGCATATCGCGATACCGATGCGACGGAAGGAACCCGGAGCGGGTTTCCGGTGCACCGAGCAAGATGTTCTCGGCGACGCTCAAATCCGCGCTGAGCGAAAGTTCCTGGAACATGCAAATCACGCCGGACATCTGGGCCTGGCGCGGTGTGCCGAACCGCTCCGAATTTCCGTCTATGCGAATGTTGCCCGAATCCGGCTGAACGACACCTGAGAGAATTTTCATGAGTGTCGATTTACCAGCGCCGTTCTCACCGAGGATGGCATGGATTTCGCCACGCCTGCACTCGAATGCCACGTCCTCGAGTGCCTTGGTTGCACCGTAAGACTTGGATAGCCCGGCTATCTGAATGAAAGGTTCTGACATTTCTCTTTCGCCCTCGTAGGGCCCCGGTCGGAATACCGTCCGGGGCCAAGGCCGTCAGTTGTTATCCGGAGATTGGCCCAGAAGCTCTTCCGGTGTGAACACCGGGAAGCAATCTGGATAACCGGTTCCCAGATTGAAGGTCTTGGGAAGATCGGAGAACATCGTCTTGCCGTCCACGAAGTTCTCGGTCGTGTCGTTCGGGATCGGCAGGTGGATCGACTGCGGCAGTTCATGGCCTTCGAGCAATGCCACTGCGGCTTCAAGCGCGACCGCTGACATCGCCGGCGCATAGACAGCCGACACGCCCGGAATACCGTGTTCCGCCATCAGCATGCGAACACCGTTCTCGCCATCGCCGCCGATCGGGATGATCGGATGGTCAGCGGCAAGAAGCGCATTGATGGTTCCGGCCGTACCGTGCTGGCTGACGACGCCGTCAAACTCGCCATGGGTTGCGAGCGCGTCGGCCACCACCTTCTGGCTGGTACCGGTGTCCCAGTTGCCGACAACCTCGACGATTTCCGCGCCGTCGATCTTGCCAAAGATATCCTGGACAGCGAGGTGGCGGTCACGGTCGGTCGAGTTACCGGGAAGGCCACGCACCTCCAGGATCTTGATACCCTTGCCGGAAATCTCGTCGCGCCCGCCGAGCGCATCGATCACGGCTTCTGCTTTAGTGCTTTCCAGCGCTGTCTGGCTTTCATTGACCTGCACGACGCGATCAGTGTCGAGAATGTTGTCGAACGGGACCAGGATTGTCCCGGCGCGCTCGGCGCGCGAGATGACTGCATTGAAGGCTGTCGGATTTACTGCGATGAAAGTCACCGCATCGAAGCCGGCGGCGATGAAATTGTCGATCGCAGCGATTTGCGCCGCCGCATCATTGCCAACCGAAACGACCTTGAACTCCTTGATCTTCCCGGCATTGCCTGGCCGCGCAGCCCAAGCTTTGGCAGACTGGATCGCCTGCACGCGCCAGTCATTGCCCGCAAAGCCATTCACGAAGGCCAGGCGATAGGGCCCATCCTTGGCTTCATACTGTTTCGTGCCGCTACCTGGCGCCGGTGAAAAACACTCGGGCCGGTGCGTGTCGGCCGTAGCCGCAGTGCCGGCAATCAGCGCCGACATTACAACACCCGACGCAAGTTGGGCTGCCTTGCCTACAAGTCCGGTCTTGGTCACTCTCATCATTTCCTCCCTTGGTTGGATGAGTCGTTGACCGGCAGGCGCGGTTAGAAATACGGAAGACCGCACGTGCCGAGATAAGTCGCGTAAAGGGTGGTGGTGGCGCATATGAACAGGCGATTGCGCTTTGGGCCGCCGAAGCAGACATTCGCCACTGTTTCCGGCAGCCGAATCTTGCCGATCAGTTCGCCCGCCGGATTGATGCAATGCACGCCATCGCCGGCGCTGGTCCAGATATTGCCGTCGACGTCGAGACGAAATCCGTCAAACAGGCCGTGGTCGCAAATCGCGAACACCTCTCCACCTGCCAGTTTTCCGTTCTCGTGGCGGAACTTGCGGATGTGGCGTGGGCCGTCTTCAAGATGGGTGGCCCCTGTATCGGCGATATAGAGTGTCGACTCGTCAGGCGAGAAGGCCAGCCCATTCGGCTTGACAAAATCTCCGGCCGCAATTGTCAGCGCGCCGCTAGCAGGGTCAAACCGATAGACATTGGAGGCACCAATCTCGGATTCTGCCCGGTTCCCCTCATATTCACCGTCGATCCCGTAAGTCGGATCGGTGAACCAGATCGCATTATCCGATGATATGACCACGTCATTCGGCGAGTTCAGGCGTTTACCCTCGTAAACATCGGCGATGACCGATACCGACCCGTCGAGTTCCGTCCTTGTGACCTGGCGTCCTCCGTGTTCGCAACTGACGAGGCGCCCCTGCCGGTCGCGCGTGTGCCCGTTTGAATTGCGCGCCGGCGAGCGGAACGCCGACACCTGACCGGTGGTTTCGTCGTATCGAAGGATGCGGTCGTTGGGGATGTCGGAAAACAGCAGGCCGCGGCTGTCGCCAAAATAGACGGGTCCCTCGAGCCAGCGGCCGCCGGTCCACAGCGTATCGAGATAGGAATTCAACAGGCCGTACTTCCGGAAGTCCGGCGAGTAAACCTCGAAATGATCTTTGAGCATGGAATGGATGTGGTGCATGAGCTCTCTCCGTTCTGTCGTCAACCCGGCCATCTAAGCGGGAACATCACTGGATTGCACCACTGAACTCATTGAAATCATTAGCTCCGCGCCTAATCACTGCCGGCAACGACCGCTGTTTCGCCCAACCCTTCGGGCCCCATCGACAGGTAGCCGCCATCTACCGGCAGATCGGCGCCGGTAATGAAGGAGGCGTCGTCACTGAGCAGGAACAGGATTGCGCGGGCACACTCGACCGGTTCGCCGCAGCGGCGCAGCATATGGTACTTGCCCCAGATCGGATCCCATTTCGCGCGCCCGCCGCCATCCATGTCGGCTGCCTTGTGAACTTCGTTGGTCCAGATCCAGCCGGGGCTGATGCTGTTGACCCGAATGCCATCTGCGGCGAGATCGAGGGCCGCGCATTTGGTCAACTGATCAACCGCGCCCTTGGCCATGTTGTACGTCCATCGGCACTTCTGCGCGATGTGGCCGGAAATGCTGCCGACATTGACGACCGCGCCGCCACCGGAACGCACCATGTGCGGGCGAACATTCTGAATCATGCGGGCGAAGCCGACGGGGCCGACCGTATAGGAGCGTCGCCAATCGGCGGCTTCGGCATCGAGCGCCTTGGCGGTGAACGCAAACGCGTTGTTGACCAGGTAGTCGATCCGGCCGAAACGCCCTGCCGCCGCGTCGACGAATTCGGCGCAGAACCCTTCGTCCTCCATGTCGCCTTCGAGAAACAGCACCTCATGGCCGGACGCTTTCATATCCGCGGCGAGGGCTTCGCCATCGGGGGAGAGATCGCTGAAGGCGACATTGGCGCCTTCCTTCAGCAACTCGTCCAGCGTCGCCCTGCCGATCCCGTTCACGCCGCCGGAAACGACTGCGGTACGGCCCTTGAACCTGTCGGCGACCGGCTTGTGAACTGACATGGAATTTACTCCTTGCAGACCTGCCCGGCGGTTTTGCCGGGCAGGTCTTTACCTGTCGCTTGAGTCTTAGAAACGACCGCCGGTCGCGCGCTGTTTTTCCATGTATTCCGGGATGTTGTTCTCGTCGACGATGAACAACTCGGTGTACATGGGATCGGGCGCGTCCTTGCCGTCGCGGATCTTGTTGACCAGCACATCGACCGAGGTGGTGCCGAAGCCGTACCAGGAGTAGCCAACGAGCGCGTTGGCGTAGCCTTGGTCGACGGCATTCAATGCGCCTTCGAGTGCATCGAGCGACACGCAGACACCGCCCTTGGCGACGAACTCCTTCAGACGCGGCATCGTTTTCAGGTCGGCGAAGAACGGCCACATGCCGACAAAGAAGTAGGAGGCAAGATCCGGCGTCGCGTTGATGCGTTGCTCAACGATCTCGACCGCGCGCTGGACATCGTCATTGCAGGGGTCGGTCGCGATCACCTCGATGGCGTCAACCTTGTCGATCACCGAGCGGAAGCCCTCGACGCGCTGCTCCAGGTTCAGGGCGCCGGGCGTGCCGGTGAGGATGGCGAGCTTGCCGGCGGGGGCGCGCTCGACAACCAGTTCGGCGGCGCGGGCGCCGGCCGTCACCTGGTCGATCGACACATTGGTCATCCGCTTGGAATTCGGCGAATCCGCATCCCAGGTAATGACGGTGACACCCTCGCGGACGGCGCGGTTGATGGCCGGCATCAACGCGTCGGGATCATTGCACGACACGCAGATACCGTTGATACCCTGAACGACGAGGTCGTCGATGATCTGAGACTGCGCGGCCGCGTCGGTCGTGGTCGGTCCGACCCAACGGAAGGCCACGTCTTCCAGTTCGGCGACCCGGTCTTCTGCGCCGGCGCGGGTTACCTCGAACACCGGGTTGTTGAGCGCCTTGGGCACGAAGGCAAGATTGATCCTCCCGGCGGCGCGGGCCGGCACCGCCGGCGCAAACACGCTTACCCCGACGCCCGCGACCACTGCGCTGCTTGCGGTTCCGAGGAACCTACGCCTGTTCATTGCCATTGCATTTCCTCCTCTTTGCAATTCGGGCCACACGGCCCGCGAAACACCGGGCGCGGCGGGACTAAAGCCGCCGCATCCGGTCGATCAGCGCGGCAGCGACGATCACCGCCCCGATGAAGGTCTGCTGCCAGTAGGTGGGGACAACCAGCAGCACGAGTGCGTTGTTGACGAGACCGATCAGAAGCGCACCCAGGATCACGCCGAGCGCGGTCCCGGCACCGCCCGACAGGCTTGCGCCGCCAATGACGACCGAGGCGATGACGACCAGCTCGTAGCCGAACGCCGCATTGGAAACTGCAGCGCCGAGCCGCGCGGTCAGCAGCACACCAGCAAGACCCGCCATCATGCCGCTCAGTATGAAAACGATGCTCTGGTGGCGGCGGATATTGACCCCGGCAAGCCGCGCGGCCGTCTCGTTACCGCCGATGGCGTAGAGTTCGCGCCCGAAACCGGTATAGCGCAGTACCACCGTAAACACGGTCAGCAGCGCCAAGGCGATCCAGACGGGGATCGGAAGGCCGTAGACGGTCCGCGAGCCGAGATCGAGGAACAAATCGGAAAACCCGGTCACCGTGTCGCCCTCGGTCAAGCCAATGGTGATCCCGCGCGCCACCTGCAGCGAACCGAGCGTGACGATGAAGGCATTGACGCCAAAACCGACGGAGAAGAATGCATTGACGGCGCCCACCGCCCCACCGACCGCGATACCGATGCACACACCGAGCGGAACCGGTGCGCCCGCGACCAGCGCAAGCGCTGTCACCATACCGGAAAGCGCCATCGTCGAACCGGTCGACAGATCGATCCGGCCTGTGATGACGACCACCAATTGGCCAAGTGCGGCGATTGCAATGAAAGAGAATCCGAGCAGAACGCTGCGGATATTGACCGCCGAAAGGAAAGCCTCCGACTGCCAGGCCAACGCAAGGCTGCCGATCAAAATCGCAAGTATGAGTCGCGACTCCGGCATGTCACGCAACCCCTTCAGCATGTTTCCTGCATCGGCTGCCCGATTTGCTACCGGCATCTCGTTGACCTCGCTCATGCTGCATTCTCCGCTCGGGTCGGGCTGGCGAGCGCCATGACACGCTCCGGGGTTGCCTCGCACCGGTCGAGCAATCCCGTCATCTTCCCGGCGCTGAACACTGCGACGCGATGGGCAAGCGCCAGCACCTCATCCATCTCCGAGGAAACGACGATGATCGCCACGCCGCTTGCCGCGCGTTCGAAAAGCAACTGATGGATTTCGTCCTTGGCGCCGACATCGACGCCACGCGTGGGTTCGGAAAGCACGAGTACATCCGGCTCGGCCTGCACCGCTCGCGCCACGACAACCTTTTGCTGATTGCCTCCGCTAAGCGTGGAAATCGGTTGTGCCTGGCTTGCCACCCTCACCCGGAACTTGCGGATCAGCTCAGCCGCCCCGTCGCGCATTCGCCGTGGCGAAAGCAGCCCGCGGCTGGAATAGCGCCGATATCGCCCGAGGTGGAGATTATCCACCACGGACATAGAGGGAACGATTCCTTGCGTCTTTCGTTCCTCCGGCACGACGGTAACGCCGTTGCGGGCTGCTTCGCTCGGGGAGTTCGGCTTGAGTGAACTTCCGCGAATAGAGATGGTGCCTGAAACGAGACGCTTGTCGCCGCACAAGAGTTGCGCCGCATCGTGCATTCCAGAGCCGATAAGGCCGGCGAAGCCCAGGATTTCGCCTTCTCTGAGTTCGAACTCCAAGCCGCGCACGCCCGGGCCGGCCGCGCCGCTGACTTTCAAAACAGATCCGCTTCCATGCGCAGGAGGCGTCAGGTCGTATAGCGAAACGGAACGGCCAACCATGGCGCGGATGAGTTCGTCCTCGCCGACGCCATCGTTCGCGAGGTCGGCAACCAAAGCGCCGTCCCGCAACACACTGATGTCGTCGGCAAGTTCGAGAACCTCTGACAAATGATGCGAGATATAGAGGATCGCGAGGCCTGACCGCCGCAGATCGCCAATCAGGTCGAGAAGTCGCCTCACATCGCTCGGCGGCAGCGCCGCAGTCGGCTCGTCGAAGATGATTGCCTTCGGCTCGAGAGCAAGCGCCTTCGCGATCTCCAGCAGTTGGGCCTCGGCGGCAGAGAGGTCGCCGGCGCGTACACGCGGATCGACATCGAGGCCGACGCGACGCAGATACTTGGCAGCGAAACCCAGCTCCACCCGCGATCCGCGGCGACCGCGTGGCGCGGCCGATGGACGCTCGATCATGATATTGTCGGCGAGGCTCAACATCGGAACGTGATGCAGTTCCTGATGCACGATCGCCACGCCGCGCCGGATTGCCTCCCTAGGCGCTGACAACGTCACTTCGACGCCGTCGATGAGGATCTTGCCGGAATTGGGGTGTACGATGCCGGCAAGCATTTTCATAAGCGTGGATTTTCCGGCGCCGTTTTCGCCGATCACCGCCCGAATACGACCGGCGTGGACGGACACGTCTATGTCTTTGGCGACCGTGACACCCGCATAGGACTTCGTCAGCCCACGACCCTCGAGCACAGGCAAGTCCCGCGACATATCGTTCAAGTCGGCCATCCTCACTCCCATTCGCCGCCGCCTCCCGCGCCAGCGATCCAGCCGAATTCAATCAACTTAAAACGACTATGACATATTGCCCGGTTGTAGGGCAACCCAATAATAGGATATACATCAGCGTAGGCGAAATTGTCGCAAGACGACGCCAGGAGGAGCAGCTTTGAACAGGAACGCTTCTAGGACGGAGGCGCGCATTGGCGCGCTGCCGACGCTTGTCGCAATCAGGCGGGGCCGGTACGTCTCGATTGTCGCCGGTGAAATTGCGCTACGGCGAGTGGAGGGGCCAAGTTGAAACGCGATGCCACCAAAGCGGGTCCGCACAGGGAGGCACTGACCGCGTTTGCCGCCACAGTCGGCGACCGCCATGTCTTGTCGGAGCAGGCCGACATTGCACCTTACCTTTCCGACTGGACCAATGAACACACCGGCGATGCCTTCTGCGTGTTGCGCCCTTCGACTACGCGCGAGGTTTCGAAGTGCATCGAGATCTGCCGCACGCATTCAATTTCGGTTGTTCCGCAGGGCGGGAGAACCGGTCTCGTTCGCGGTGGCATGCCGATGGACGGGCGATTACACGCGGTGCTCAATCTCGAGCGACTAAACCGGGTCCGCGCGATAGACCCGGTCAGCTTCACGATCACTGCTGAAGCCGGTGTCATACTGGACAATGCGCGTGCTGCAGCAGCCGAGCACGACTTGCTCCTGCCGTTGTCGCTCGGCGCCCAAGGCAGTTGCCAGATCGGCGGCAACATCGCGACAAATGCCGGCGGCCTCAATGTTCTGCGTTATGGAATGACGCGCGACCTTGTGCTCGGGTTAGAAGCAGTGCTTCCGGACGGGCGCATCCTCGATGGGTTGAACAGCCTGCGCAAAGACAATCGCGGCATCGATATCAATCAGTTGCTGATCGGAAGCGAGGGTACGCTAGGCGTTATCACGGCTGCGACAATGAAGCTCGTGCCGCTACCGGAGAAGACCGAGACGTTGTTTATCGGCCTCCCGTCATTCGAGGCGGCGGTCGAACTGTATTCGAACGGCCGCCGCATGGCTTCTGACCTCATCAGCGCATTCGAAGTCATGTCTGCGCCGACCGTCGACTTCGCACGCGCCACCGTCGCCGATACACGATTTCCGCTTGCCGGCAAACACACGGCTTACGTTCTTGCCGAGCTGTCCGGTTCGGCGGCTGTCAATCTGCGTGAACTCGCCGAAGTCTGGATCGGACAAGCACTGGAAACGGGCCTGGCCGGCGATGCGGCGATCGCCGAATCTGGTGCCCAGGCGGCGGCCATGTGGAAGTTTCGCGAAGACATGGTCGAAGCGCAGACGGGCCGCGGCCTGCATTTCAGATCGGATGTTTCGGTTCCGATTTCGCGGATAGCCGAACTCGCCGAACGCGCCACCGCGAACCTCAGCGAAGCGCTTCCCGAGTGCGATGTGCTGGTCTATGGCCATATCGGCGACGGCAATCTGCATATCAATGTACTTGGCCCCGCCAACGCGAGTCGCACGACGAACGTCGCAATGCTCGCCGCCGCGGAACCGCTGCTCTACAAAGAAGTCGAACGCCTCGGCGGGAGCATCAGCGCGGAACACGGCATTGGCCGAGCCAAGAAAGACGCGTTTCTGGCGCAAGCCGATCCGGTCAAGATTTCCCTGCTCCGGACAATTGGGTGGTGTCTCGACCCCGAAGGGATTATGAATCCCGGTTGCATGTTCGACAAACTGGGGGACGAGGGTGGCGGCTGAGTCGAAGACAGACGCGTTCGGGCAGTTGAACCGCAGCGAGCCGCTGCATCTGCGCGTTGCATCGCGCATTGCCCGCGAAATCGAAGGTGGCAGTTTCAAACCCGGTGACAAGCTCCCATCCGAGCACGAACTGGCGCGGGTTTTCGATGTCAGCCGAAACGTCATCCGCGAGGCGATCGCTTGCCTAAGGTCCGATGGCGTGGTCGACTCCCGACAAGGCGTCGGCGCATTTGTCACCGGACCGGAACACCATCAGACAATCCGCATCGACTCGAGCCTGCTGGCAGAGGCCGACAACCTGAAGGGCCTTTTCGAGCTGCGTTCCATCCTGGAAATCGATGCGGCCGGGCTGGCGGCGCGGCGACGCGATGATGCCCAACTGGCTAATATCGCGACGGCGCTCGAAAACATGTCCGGGAACGAGAAATGGTCTGAAGGCGGGATCGATGCAGATCTCGACTTTCATCGAAGCGTCGCGATCGCTACCGGAAACGCCTATATCGTCAAGTTTCTGACTTTTCTGGCACAGCAGATGCGCAAGTCGATCGTCGCCGCGCGGGAAAGCAATCCTCTGGAGGATATCGTGGAGACCACGATCGACGAACACAAGCGGATCTACGATGCAATAGCGGCCGGCGATCCTGACGCCGCCCGGTCGGCCATGCGGGCGCATATCAGCGGCGCGGCAACCCGGCTGGGCATCGATCCGGATATATAGGGTTCAGCCTCGCGCCTGGGAGAGATAGGCGTCGAGTTCCGCACGCTGCTCCTTCGAGGTGGTCAGGCCCAGCTTTGTCCGGCGCCACAAGATGTCATCGGCGGTCACCGCCCATTCGTTCTCAACCAGATAGCGCACTTCGGCTTCATAGAGGGAAGCACCGAAATCACGTCCGAGATCCTCGAGACTGGCTGCCGAACCGACAAGCCGCCGCGCCAGCGTGCCGTAGAGCCGTACATATCGTTCGCATAGCTTGTCGCCCAGAAACGGAAACTCCGCTGCGAGCGCACGGACCTGCTCGCAATATCCCAACGCCGAAAAATCGCCGCCCGGCAGCGTCGCACCGGCCGTCCATGGCCGGCCTTTTCTGCCTAGCCGGGCCTCGATCAGGGAAAGCATGGATTCGGCGAGCCGCCGGTAAGTGGTGATTTTTCCGCCGAAGATGTTCAGGAGCGGTGCGGACGTCTCGCCGCCATCGGGCTTCAGCACATAATCCCGCGTCGCCTCCTGCGCCTTGGACGCTCCGTCGTCATAGAGCGGCCTGATGCCGGAGTAGGTCCAGACGATGTCGTCGCGGGTTACCGGTTCGACAAAGTAGGTGCTGGCGCCTTCACACAGATAGTCGATCTCCTCGTCCGAAATGTCGATATCGCCGGGCTCTCCGTCATGGTCCTGGTCTGTCGTCCCGATCAGCGTGAAGTCACCCTCGTAGGGAATGGCGAAGAAGATCCGACCGTCGGCGTTTTGAAAGAAGTAGGCGCGCTCGTGCGCGAACTTGCGTGTGACAACGATGTGGCTTCCCTTGACGAGCCGCACATTGCGGGCGTCATTTCTGCCGAGCGCATCGGTCAGCACGGCATCGACCCAGGGGCCGGCCGCATTGACGACCAGCTTCGCGACCACCTGCTCGCGCGCACCGCTGATCGTGTCTTCTATCGTGATGGTCCACGTGTCCGCGCCGCGATCGGCCGCTACAACCTTGCTGCGGGTCTTCACTATCGCCCCGCGATCGGCCGCATCGCGTGCATTCAAAACCACCAGCCGCGCATCGTTGACCCAGCAGTCCGAATACTCGAATGCCTTCTTAAGTTCCCGCTTGAGCGGCTTGCCCGCTTCGTCACTGCGCAGATCGAGAACCCGCGTTGCCGGCAAATCCTTGCGCCCGCCGATGTGGTCATAGAGAAAAAGGCCGAGGCGAAGAAGCCAAGCCGGACGCATCCCCTTGTGATAGGGCAGCACGAAGCGCAGCGGCCAGATGATGTGCGGCGCCATACGCCAGAGCACTTCGCGCTCCATCAACGCCTCACGCACCAGCCGGAACTCGTAATACTCCAGATAGCGCAGTCCGCCATGGATCAGCTTGGTTGACCAGGACGACGTGCCCGACGCGAGATCGTTCATCTCGGCCAGATAGACGGAATAGCCGCGGCCCACCGCGTCACGCGCGATACCGCAACCGTTGATACCGCCGCCGATCACGAAAATGTCGTAGCACTTGGGATCCGCAGACACACCGCCCTCCGAAAAACCTGACGCACCCAATGGGCGTCGTGGCCCTTCTAATCGAAATTCCCGATTGGGGAAGATCGAAAACGGATCGAGGTGTTCTGAGCGAGGTTCAGACGGCGCCTATTCCGCCATCGACACCGATCGTCTCACCGGTCATGAAGCTGTTGGCGGGACTCGCGGCAAACAGGATCGCCTCGACGACCTCGTCGATCTCGGCAAGCCGACGCATCGGCACGCCGCGCACCATCCTGGCTTCTGCCGCCGACGGTTCCTTGGCCGATTGCATGATCTCCTGGATCGCCATGTTGGTGCGCGCGAAGCTCGGGCACACCGCGTTAATGCGTACACCGTGGCGCGCATACTCTGCTGCTGCCGTTCGCGTCAGGCCGACAACTCCGTGCTTGGCGGCGGCATAGGCCGAAAGTGTCGGCGCGCCAGTCGTTCCTGCAATCGATGCGATGTTGACGATAATCCCCGCGTCGCCACTGGTTGCGAAGCGCTTGGTCATCGTGGCGATCTGGTGCTGCATCGCAAAGAACACGCCGAGCAGATCGACCTCGATCACCCGGCGCGCGTCAGCCGCCGACACCAGGTGCATCGGCACCGGCTGGTGCACGATACCGGCATTGTTGATGGCGATATCGAGCGCGCCAAAACGAGCGAGCGCGACGGCGACCAACCGCGCGCCGGTCTCCTCGCGGGCAATGTCGCCTGGTTCATAGGCGACACGTTTCGGATCGAAACCCACCACCGCTTCGCCGGGGTCCTTGGCCAGATCGGACAGGACGAGATTGGCGCCGCCGTCATGGAGGCGCTCAGCGGTGCGCCGCCCGAAACCGCCCGCCGCGCCGGACAGGATGACAGTCTTGCCGGAAAACGCACTCACTCACCAAACTCCCCCTGCAATGTTTCGACGGCGATTCTGGCAACAACAGGTACGGCCATGCCGTAGAGTTTTGCTTTCTGCGGGTTGGATGCATTGCCGTCCAGCGCGCGTTTGTAGACGCCTTGAAGTATTGCCGCAATGCGGAAGAAAGAAAACGCCAGATAAAAACCGAATCCCGGGATCGCGGAGATACCCCGCCTGCGGCAATAACTTTCGACATAGGCTTGCTCGTCCGGAATTCCGAGCGTCACACGGTCGACGCCGCCGAGGCCGCGGAAATCGCCCTCATGCGGCAACCGCCACTGCATGCACTGATAGGCGAGATCAGCGAAGGGATGCCCAAGGGTCGACAATTCCCAGTCAAGCAGCGCGATGATGCGGTCTTCGCCGGGCGCGAACATGATGTTGTCGAGACGGTAGTCGCCATGGACCAGCGACACCCGTCCATCATCGGCGGGCACGTGTTCGGCAAGCCAGGCGATCAGCGCCTCCATGTCCGGGAGCTCACCCGACTGGGAGGCGCGATATTGGTCGGTCCAGCGTGACAATTGCCGCTCGAAATAGCTGCCCGGCTTGCCGAAATCAGTCAGACCAGCCGCTCCTATATCGACATCGTGCAATGCCGCGAGCACTTCATTCATCTGATCGTATATCGCTGCGCGCCGCGCCGGGTCCGGCAGTTCCGGCAACGCCGGATCCCAGAAGATGCGACCGTCGAGATACTCCATGACGAAGAAACGGCGTCCGATCGGGCTGTCGTCGCCCTCGCCGCTCAAGTGCAGCATGCGCGGCACCGGCACGGCCGTACCCTGCAACGCAGCCATCACCCGATATTCGCGCTCCACCATATGCGCCGATTTCAGCAGCTTGCCCGCCGGCTTGGCGCGCAGCACATAGGCTCCGGACCTTGCCTGCAACCGATAGGTCGGATTGGATTGGCCGGTCTTGAACTTGGTGACCTTTTCAAGCGCGGAGAACCCGTCGACATTGGCCTCCAGATAGGCGGCGAGCGCGGCGGTATCGAAATCGGTAGACGGAGTGCTCACCGCCCTACTCCGCGAACAGGCCGACGCCGTGTTGAACCGACTGACCGCCGTCCATCGGGATGATCGCGCCTGTGACATAGGCGCCGGCGCGTGAACATAGGTAGAGCGCGGCGCCAGCTGCATCGTCCGGCGCCCCGATGCGTCCGAGCGGCACGCGCGAACCGACCCAGCGGGCTTGATCGTCGGTGCCTGTTGCGAACGCGGTCATCTTACTGCGAAACGGTCCGGGTGCAAATGCGTTGACAGTAATGCGGCGGCGCGCGAACTCGATGGCGAGCGTCCGCGTCAGGTGATGCACGGCGGCCTTTGAGGCCGTGTAGGAATATGCGCCCTCGGCGACAGGCTGCGTGCCCATCACCGAGCCGAGATTGATGACCCGCGCCGGGTCTTCGTCACTTGCGGCGGCTTCGAGCAGCGGCAACAGTTCGCGCGTCAGATGGAACAGGCCCGTCACGTTGACATCAAGCACACGCTTCCAGGCCTTATACGGAAAGTCCTCAAGCGGCTCACCCCATGTCGCTCCGGCATTGTTGACCAGGATATCGAGCCGGTCGACGCGGCTCGACACGGCCGCAACCAGCGCCGCCACGCCTTCCTCTGTCGACACGTCGCCAGCGACACCCTCGGCGGCCCCGGGCAGGCCCAGCGCATTCAGTTCGGCTGCGGTCTCTTCGCAGACCTCGCCCTTGCGCGATGCGATGATGACTGAAGCGCCACCACCCATAAGGCCCTCAGCGATCATGCGTCCGATTCCCGTGGCGCCGCCGGTTACAAGCGCGCACTTGCCACGCACCGAAAACAGGTTTTCGAGATAGCTCATGGTCCTCCCCTGCCGGTGAATTGGCAACACGCGGCATTGACATAATACTCGGTAGTATGTTGCATATTACCGAACTCGTAAACCCGGATGATTGGCGGGATGCGGGCTGCGGAGGAGGAAACGCGACTTGTTGGAGGCCGGTGCCCGTATATCCGCCAGCAATCCGGCGGCCGATATTCTTGACGTTGCGGCGCGCTGCTTCCAGGAACGTGGCTACCAGGCCACCTCGATCGACGAGGTCGCGCGCGGCGTCGGGGCTACCAAGGGCCGTATCTATTACCATTTCCGGTCCAAGCCTGACCTTTTCGCCGCGGTGTTTCGCGCAGGGATGGAGATGTTGGCGGAGAAAGTGCGGCCGGTTGCGGAACTGGACTTGCCGGCCGCCGAAAAGCTTCGCCGCATGGCGCAGGTTCATGTGGTGGAACTGATCAGAACTCAGCCCTATCAGCGGGTCGTCTGGCAAGGCGTTAATATGCATCTGCGGGGCGCGACCACGCCTGACCAGCGCGAGGCGTTCGACGAACTTGTTCGTACCCGCAACGCCTATGGCGAGCTTTTTCGCGCGGCGATGGAAGCCGCCCGGCAGGAGGGTACTTTTGCTTTCGACAATCCATCTGTCGTGCTGCAGGTGTTTCTCGTCAGCCTCAACTCGCCGATCATCTGGTACTCGCCGCGCCCGGGCGAGACCGAAGCCGACATCGACCGGCTCGCCTCTCAGGTGGTCGAATTTGCCATGTCGGGCCTCAATCAGAAGGAAGCCGCATGAGCGAAATGGACCTTGGGATCACCGGCAGGCTGCAGCCGATCCTGCAGCAGGTTCGTACGATGATCGAGGAAGAAATTGCCCCATTGGACGAGCAGTTCCTCGCCGAAGTCGCGGTCGGCGACCGCTGGAGTTACACCCAGTGCCAAACAGAGATCCTCGAAGGTTTGAAGGCAAAGGCGCGTGAACGCGGTCTGTGGAACTTCTGGCTGACGGCTTCCGACAAGGGCTACGGGCTGACGACGGTGGAATACGCCTATCTGGCCGAGGAAATGGGCAAGAGCCATCTGGCTGCTGAGGTTTTCAACTGTTCGGCGCCCGACACCGGCAACATGGAAGTGCTGGAGCGCTTTGGCTCACAAGCTCAGAAAGACCACTGGCTGACACCGCTTCTGGAGGGCGAAATCCGCTCGGCCTATTTGATGACCGAGCCCGATATCGCGTCTTCTGATGCGACCAATGTCGCCATGTCGTGTGTTAAGGATGGCGGTGACTACGTGCTGAACGGCGAGAAATGGTGGTCGTCGGGTGCCGGCGATCCGCGCTGCAAGATCTATATTGTCATGGTTCGCACGGGCGGCGAGGACGATCCGAAACACCAGCGCCACTCGATGATCCTTGTACCCGCCGACACGCCGGGCATTTCGAAATTGCGCGCGATGGAAGTCTACGGCGACGACGATGCCCCACATGGACACCTTCACCTGCGCTTCGAAAACGTGCGCGTGCCGGTGGAAAACCTGATTCTCGGCGAAGGCCGTGGTTTCGAGATCGCGCAGGGCCGTCTCGGGCCAGGCCGCATCCATCACTGCATGCGGGCAATCGGCCAGGCGGAACGCGCACTGGAACTGATGTGCCGCCGCTCGGTGCGCCGCGAAGCATTCGGCAAGCCGCTGGCGCAACTGGGTGCGAACTACGACATCATCGCAAACGCCCGCATGGAAATCGAGATGGCGCGGCTGCTGTGCCTCAAGGCAGCATGGATGATGGACAAGGGCGACGCCCGCGCGGCCGCTCCGTGGATCAGCCAGATCAAGGTCATCGCCCCGCAAGTCGCGCTCAAGGTCACTGACGAAGCCGTGCAAATGCATGGCGGCGAAGGCGTGAGCCAGACCACGCCGCTGGCACGCATGTGGGCGCATGTGCGCACGCTGCGCCTCGCCGATGGCCCCGACGCCGTGCACCGCCGCCAGATCGCCCGAAGCGAGCTGCGCCGCTACACGCAGGAGAAATTGTCCTGATGAAGGCTGTCGTCGCCCGCGAATACGGCCCGCTCGACCGACTCGCGCACACCGAGATGCCGGATCCCACGGCGAGCGGGCGCGGTATCGTCGTGCGGCAGGAAGCGGTTGGCGTGAACTATCCCGAGGGACTGCTCGTCCAGGGCCTGTACCAGATGAAGCCACCGCTCCCCTTCATCCCCGGCAGCGAAGTCGTTGGCCGCGTCGTCGACGCCGGTCCGGATGCCTCCCGGTTCCAGCCGGGCGACCGTGTTGCCGCGCTGGCCGGACTCGGCGGTTATGCTGAATTGGTTGCCGTGGATGAACGACAGGCGATGCCCCTGCCCGACGGCATCCCGGCCGCCGACGCGACGGCGCTTTTGACCGGCTACGGAACCGCCCATCATGCGCTCAAGCAGAGAGCGCAACTGAAACCTGGCGAAACGCTGTGTGTGGTCGGAGCGGGCGGCCTCACTGGCTCTGCTGCCGTCCAGATCGGCAAAGCGATGGGCGCGCGGGTCATCGCCGTCGCTTCGACGCAGGAAAGGCGCGAAGTGGCGCTGCAATCCGGCGCCGACGACGCCGTCGGCTACGAGAACCTTTCCGACGCGCTGAAACAATTGACCGACGGGCGCGGCGTCGATGTGGCCTTCGACACGGTCGGCGGCGAAACCTTCGACACGTTGGCCCGCCGCATGGCGTGGGACGGCCGGCTGCTTGTCATCGGGTTTGCCTCGGGAGATATCCCGAAGCTGCCCGTCAATCTCGCCTTGGTGAAAGGCTATAGCCTTGTGGGGGTATTCTGGGGCGAGTTCACGCGCCGCGATCCGCAGACCTATGCGGACAATATGCGCGAACTGTTCGGATGGTACGCGTCCGGCAGTGTCAAACCGGTGATCGGCGGCGAGCATCGTCTCGCCGACGCGCCGCAGGTACTCACCATGATCCTCGATCGCGGGGCAACAGGAAAGCATGTGCTGATCCCATGAGTGAAAATCCCACACCCAAGACCATGCGGGCGCTGATCCAGCTGCATGATGGCTATGCCGGCCGTGGCGAGGCGGCCCTCAGACCCTTCCGCGATTTGATCGAACTGGCCGAAGTCGATGTTCCCGAACCGCGACCGGGGCAAGTGCTCATCCGGGTTGCGCTGGCATCGGTCAATCCGTCCGATGTGATGTTCGTAAATGGCATGTACGGCCAACCACGCAAGCTGGGCCGGCCGGCCGGCTTCGAGGGAACCGGCGAGGTTGTGGCTTGCGGCGATCCTGAAGCGGCCGGACATCTGGTCGGCAAGCGCGTGGCATTCACCGCACAAAGCTCGGGTACCTGGGCGGAATATGTCATTGCCGACGCGATGGGCGTAATCCCCCTGCTCGATGCTGTCCGCGACGAGGATGGCGCCGGCATGATCGTCAATCCGATTACCGCTGCGGCGATGTTCGATCTCGTCAAGCGCGAGGATGCCAAGTCATTCGTGATGAGCGCGGCAGCAAGCCAGTTGTGCAAGTTCCTGACCAGCCTAGCCCGCGATGAAGGATACCGGCCGATTGCACTGGTCCGGCGGGACGACCAGATCGACATCTTGAAGCAGCAAGGCGCGGCCCATGTACTCAACGTGACCGCCGACGACTTCGATGCGCGGTTGGCCGAGGTGCTCAAGGAGGAGAGGCCGGAGGTTTTCCTGGACGCGGTGACGGGACCACTGGCCAGCCAGGTTTTTGGCGCCATGGGCAATGGCGCACGCTGGGTCGTTTACGGGCGGCTCGATCCGACGACAACAACGATTGCCGAGCCGGGCCAATTGATCTTCCAGTCGAAATCCATTGAGGGATTCTGGCTGACGAAGTGGTTTCGCGAGACCGCGCCACAGACCATCATGGCCGTCGTGCAATCAGTACAGAAGCGGTTCATCGCCGGGGATTGGTCGACCGACGTGACTGAGCGCCTTTCACTTGACGAGGTGGTCGGCAAACTCGAAGCGGCGCTCGCCGTACCAAACGGAAAGGTGTTTATCGCACCCGGACAACAAGAATAGGCTAAGGATGCGCCGCGCGCCGGCGCATCCGGTTCAAAGCAGGGAGGAGAAACGCTTTGGACAATCTTCAGCTCCTGGTGAGCGGATTGGCGAATGGCTGCATCTACGGCCTGATCGCACTGGGTTTCGTGCTCATCTACAAGGCCACGGAAGCCATTAATTTCGCCCAGGGCGACATGATGATGCTCGGCGCCTTCATCACGCTCGGGCTCGCCAACGGCGCCTATATGGATTTGCCGTTCTGGATAGCGGTTCCAATGGCCATCGTGATGATGGGCGTGCTTGGCTATCTCCTCGATATGATCGTCATCCGCCGGCTGTTCGGCGAGGCGCAAATCGCCGTCGTGATCCTGACGATCGCGCTCGGCTTCGTGATGCGGTTCGCTGCCGGCACCATCTTCGGCTACCAGCCGCAGTCGCTTGAGACACCCTATGCCGGGCAGGACATTTCGTTTGGCGGCGTCGTGCTTGGCGTCGATGAAGCCGTAGTGGTGCTCGCCACAGTCGGCCTGACCATCCTGCTCTACCTGTTCTTCAATCGTACCCGGCTCGGTGTCGCCATGCAGGCGGCTTCGCAAAACCAGCTCGCCGCCTATTACATGGGTATTCCCGTGCGCCGCGTGCAGTCGCTTATCTGGGGATTGGCGGGGGTAACCGCGACCATTGCCGGCGTACTCTACGCCTCCAAGGGTTCGATCGATCCGTCCGCCGGTCTGCTTGGCATCAAGGCATTCGCCGCTGCCGTGATCGGCGGCATGGGCAGCCTGCCGGGCGCACTGCTCGGAGGCCTGATCATCGGCGTTATCGAGCCGTTTGCGAGTCGTTACGTGGCAGCCGGCTACAGCCAGATCGCACCCTATCTGCTGCTTTTCCTGGTGCTTGTGTTCCGTCCGCACGGAATCCTCGCCCAAGTCCACCGCAAGAAGGTCTGACGCCATGCGGATCGTGTTCAAGACCTCCTACGATCAGGACATCGACATGTTCCGCCATCGGGCGCAGGTAGCCTGGTACGTATTGCTGCTCGCGGTGATGATGGTGCTGCCGCTTCTGACCGGCAGTTTCTTTATCGGCGAAGTCACGAACATGCTGATCTGGGCGATTGCAGGCATGGGACTTATGATCCTCGTCGGGCAGTCCGGGCAAGCTTCGCTCGGGCATGCCGCCTTCCTGGCCATCGGGGCTTACGCCAATGTCATCTTGCAACAGCGCGCCGGCCTGCCGTTCCTTGTCAGCTTTCCGCTGGCCGGCCTGATTGCCGGAGCGGCCGGCGTGCTTCTGGCGATCCCGACGACGCGGCTGCACGGCATCTATCTGGCGATCGCCACCTTGGCCGTATCGATCCTGGTCGAGGACTTGATCGTCATTGCCGAACCGCTGACCGGCGGCGTGGCGGGCATGTTCGCCTCCGACATCACGCTGTTCGGCTACTCTATCAACCGCTACATCGATCCCGACGCCTTCTACTGGCTGGTACTCGCGGTCACGCTCGCCGTGGTCTTTTTCTACCGCAATCTCCTGCGGTCACCGCTCGGGCGCGCCTTTGCAGCGGTGCGCGACTCTGAAATCTCGGCGCAGGCGATGGGCGTCAATGTGGCGCGCACCAAGGCGACCGCCTTTGGCTTGTCGACGGCGATTACCGGGCTTGCCGGCGCGCTGATGGGCCATTTTTCCGGCGTCATCACGCATGAGAACTTCACCATCATCATATCGATCCAGATGCTGCTGATGATCGTCATCGGCGGACTGGGGTCGATCCACGGCGCCTTCTTCGGCGCCATCGTGGTGGTGTTCCTGCCGCAGGCGCTGTCCTTCCTGCGCGACTTCGTGTCGGCGATGAGCGGCGGCGGCTCGGTCGCCATCCCGGGCCTTGAGACAGCCGCCTTTGCCGCCATCCTTATCAGCTTCATACTGTTCGAGCCGCTCGGCATCTACGGTCGCTGGATCAAGATCCGCACCTATTTCGAGCTGTTTCCGTTCTACCGCGCCAACATGTTCCGCCGGCAGAAATCCTATCTGAAGACGGAGCGCATGCGATGAGCCCGCTGCTCGAATTCGACAATGTGACGCTCCGGTTCGGCGGCCTTGTCGCTGTCGACAGGCTGAGCTTCCAGGTCGCCGAGGGCGAGGTTTTTGCCATCGTCGGGCCAAACGGCGCCGGCAAGTCGACCGCCTTCAATCTGATTTCGAGGTTCTACGATCCGGCGGAAGGCGACATCCGCCTGTCAGGTGAAAGCCTGCTTTCGCACCCGCCGCACGACCTGGCGCGCTCGGGCGTGGCGCGCACCTTCCAGAACATCGAGCTGTTCGATCAGGCGACCGTCTTGGAGAACCTGCTGGTCGGGCGGCAGCGCTTCCGCCGCTCCAACATCGTCAGCGAGTTGCTGTTCACGCCCTTCGTGCGCACCGAAGAGCGCGTACATCGCCACGCGGTCGAGGAGGTCATCGATTTCCTCGATCTGCAGCACTACCGCGACAAGCGCATCGCCGGCCTGCCCTATGGCGTGCGCAAGGTGGTCGAACTGGGGCGGGCGCTTGCTACGAAACCAAAACTGTTGCTGCTCGACGAGCCGGCATCCGGCCTGTCGGTAGAGGAAACGCGCGACATGGCCTTCTGGATCGAGGACATCAAAAAGCAGATGGGAATCACGGTGTTAATGGTCGAACACGATATGCATCTGGTCTCGTCGGTGTCCGACCGGGTGCTGGCGATGGCCGATGGCCACATGCTCGCGCTTGGAACCCCGGACGAGGTGCAAAACCATCCGAAAGTCCTGGAGGCCTATCTGGGCGTCGACGACGATGGCGCGGAGGACGCGGCATGACGGAACAAAGCGCCAAAACTGTCGCGGAATCGGGTGGAGCCCCGATCCTCAAGGTCGACAACCTGGAGAGCTTCTACGGTCCGATCATGGCGATCCGCGGCGCGTCACTGGTCGTGCCGGAAGGCAAGGTCGTCACCGTGCTTGGAGCGAATGGAGCGGGCAAAACGACGCTGATGAAAACGATTTCCGGCGTGATGGACCCGCAGAAGGGCAAGATTACCTATCGTGGGCGCGACATCACCGGCATGGCGCCGGAACAGGTGGTACGCGCCGGAATCGTACATGTGCCGGAGGGCCGCGAGGTGTTCCCGCTTCTCACCGTGGAAGACAATCTGGCAATGGGCGCATTCACCAGGCGCGACGGCCCGAAGGCCATCTCCCGGGATCTGGAGCTCGTGTTCGGTTACTTTCCGATCCTGAAAGAACGCCGCCAGCAACAGGCCGGCACGCTGTCCGGCGGGCAGCAGCAGATGCTGGCCATCGGTCGCGGACTGATGTCGCACCCGAACCTGATGCTGCTCGACGAGCCGAGCCTCGGTCTCTCGCCTATTTTGGTCAAGGAAATCCTCGGCATTATCCGTCGGCTCAACCGCGAGCAGGGCGTGACAATGCTGCTGGTCGAGCAGAACGCCAAGGCAGCGCTCGATGTCGCCGACTATGGCTACGTCATGGACCTCGGCCGAATCGTCATTGACGGCGACGCCGAAACGCTGAGACAATCCAAGGACGTTCAGGAGTTCTACCTGGGCGTGCAGGGGGAGTCGCAGCGCGGTCAGAAGCGTTGGAAACAAAAGAAGACGTGGCGATAGGGAGGGCTGCGCCATGAATATCCATCAGCCGACCCCGGAACAACATGAGGTCAATGGACTGCGGATCAATGTCGATCTCACGCGGGCGCCATTTCTGATCGACGGGCATGCCACCCTGCCCCAGCTCTTCCTCGACCGCTGCAAGAGCCTCGGCGAGAAGATCGCCCACCGGGAGAAAGACCTCGGTATCTGGCTTTCCTATTCCTGGACGGACTTCTACGAACACACGCGGCTGATCGGGCTCGGCCTCGTTTCGCTGGGCCTGAAACGCGGCGACGTGGTTTCGATCCTTTCCGAGGACAACAAGGAATGGATCTATTGCGACCTCGCTATCCAGTGCGTCGGCGGGATCGTCTCGGGCGTGTACACCACGGATGCTCCGGCCCAGCTCGAGTATCTGGTCAACGATTCCGAAAGCCGCTTCCTGATCGTCGAGAACGACGAGCAACTCGACAAATTCCTGGAAGTGCAGGACGCAATGCCGGACCTGCGCAAGGTGATCGTGCTCGACAAGGACGGGCTCTATGATTTCAGCCACAAAGGCGTCATGTTTCTGGACGATCTCTACAATGAGGGCCGCCGCTTCCTGAAAGCGAATCCGGACTTGTTCGAGGAAGAAATCGCCAAGTGCCGGCCTGACGATACGGCTCTCCTGATTTATACGTCCGGCACGACGGGCGCGCCGAAGGGTGCGATGATCTCGCAATCCAACATCTTCCATTCGCTCAGCGCGGCGATCCATATCGCGCCGAACTTCCCGACCGACGACCAGTTGTGCTTTCTGCCGCTGTGCCACGTCTTCGAGCGCATGTTCTCCGGATTTGCGCCTATCGCCGCGCGTAGCACCGTCAATTTCGCCGAAAGCCCGGAAACCGTGTTCGACAACGTGCAAGAAGTCAGCCCGCAGACCTTCATTGCCGTGCCGCGGCTGTGGGAGAAGCTCTATTCGCGCGTCACCATCCTGGTCAACGACGCGACGCCGCTGCAGCGCTGGGCATTCAACCGCGCGGTCGCCGCCGGCATGCGCAAGGTCGAGCATGAGCTGACCGGCAAGCCGGTGCCGGCAGCGACGGCCCTCGCCTATCGGTTCTGGGACTGGGCGGTGCTGCACAACATGCGGCGCATGCTCGGCATGGACCGCACGCGGCGCTGCACGTCGGGCGCGGCGCCGATTTCGCCTGACTTGTTGCGCTGGTTCCGCAGCGTCGGCATTCCGCTCTTCGAGGGCTACGGCATGACCGAGACCACCGGTGTCATCTCGGCCAATGTCGAGGGCGACAACGTTCTCGGCTCGGTCGGCAGACCGATCGCCGGGGCCGAAATCCGCATCGCCGATGACGGCGAGATTCAGTATCGGGCAGGCAACATGTTCACCGGCTACTGGCGCAAGCCGGACAAGACTGCCGAAGCCTTCACGGAGGATGGCTGGTTCCGCACCGGCGATGTCGGCGAACTGACGCCAGAGGGTCATGTCCGGATCACTGGGCGGCTCAAGGACATCATCATCACGGCGGGCGGCAAGAACATCACGCCAGCGGAGCTGGAAAACCGGCTGAAGTTCTCGCCCTATATCTCTGATGCGGTCATCATCGGGGACCGGCGGAGATACCTGACCTGTCTGGTCATGATCGATCAGGAGAATGTCGAAAAGTACGCGCAGGACCTGCGTGTGCCCTTTAGCGATTTCCGCTCGCTCTGCGCGGCCTCGGAAGTCCAGTCCCTAATCAAGGGTATCGTCGAAGAAACGAACCGCGACTTTGCGCGGGTGGAGCAGATCAAGGATTTTCGGCTGATCGACATCCTGCTGACTGCCGAAGACGAGGAACTGACCGCAACGATGAAGTTGAAACGCGGTTTCGTCGAAAAGAAACACAGCGCTCTGATCGAACAGATGTACGATTAATCCAAGGTGCACTCAGGGAGGAACTGCACATGAAACCAAATATGCTCAAACTGCTAGCCGCTGGTGTTTGCTCGGCGGCGCTTGCCTGCGGCGCGCAAGCCGGTCAGGGCGTTACCGACACAGAAGTCGTGATTGGCTCGAATGGCGACCTGTCCGGCATCTTCGCACCGTTCAACGTGCAGGCGATCAAGGCAGCGCAGTTGGTGTTCGATGAGGTCAACGCCGCGGGCGGCGTGCATGGTCGCACGATCCGCTTCGTTGTCGAGGACCACCAGTACCAGATGCCCAAGGCGATGGCGAACTTCAACAAGCTGGTCAATGCCGACCAGGCGTTTGCCATGATCCTCAATCTCGGTACGCCGATGAATCTCGCCGGCTTCCCGCTTATGGAAGCCAAGGAAGTCGCAAACATCTCGCCGCTGACCGCGTCGAAGGAGATGCTGTCGGGCAACACGGATTTTAAATATGCAGGCACCTCGTCTTACTACGACCAGATGCTCGCTGGTGTCGATTACCTGGTTGGCGAGAAAGGCGCGGAGGAAGTTTGCGCCATGTACATTCCGTCGGACTTCGGCAAGGAGATCCAGTCTGGCGCAAAGACCAAAGCCGAGGAACTGGGCAAGACTTGGGGCGCGGAAACCACGCACAAGCCCGATGAGAGCGAGTTCGTCGGCGCGCTTACCAAGCTGAAGGATGCCGGTTGCGACGTCATCGCAACGGCTCTCGGCGTACGCCAGACGATCGTTGCGGTGGCGACCGCCAAGAAGATCGGATGGACCGATGCGACCTTCATCGGTAGTTCGGCGGCCTTCCACGAGGCCATCGCCGCGCAACCCGGCGGCATCACCGAGGGCTACTATGCGGCCGCCGGCTGGTCGGACTACAAACCGCGCCTCGGCGATCCTGAGGTCAAGACCTGGTATGACGCCTTCAAGGCGAAGTTCGATGGTGAGGAGCCGGGCATGGCGGCGATCCTCGGCAATGCCGCCGCGCAGACCCTGGTCAAGGGGCTTGAGGCCGCCGGACCCGATCTGAACGCCGACTCGTTCCGGCAAGGCATGGAGTCGCTCAACTTCCGCGATCCGGTTGGCGATTCACAATTCGAGTATTCCGCCGACAGCCACCAAGGTGCCGACGACATCGTCATTTCGGTGGTCAAGGGCGGCGTGTTCGAGGAAGTCGCACGTAAGTAGTCTCGCGCGCGGTACGTCCGTACAAGAAAACGAAAGGCCGGGGTCAACACCCCGGCCTACTTTGTCGCGTGAGGCTTGGCGGAAAAGCGTTCCGCCTGGCCGCTACATCGAATGCTTCTTGATGGCGGCGCGCGCTTTCTCGATGAGGGCGTTGCCGTCGATGCCCTTGCCGTCCATCTCGGCGATCCAGTCGTCGACGACCGGCTGGGCAGCGGCTTTCCACTTGTCCAGTTCAGCACCGTCGATGGAGACGATCGCATTGCCACGTCCCTCGGCGACATCGCGCGACGGCTTGTCGGCTTCCTGCATGAGACGACCGGCATTGGCCGACACATCGGCACCAGAATTGGCGTCGATTACAGCCTTCAGGTCATCGGGAAGCGAATCGTATTTTGCCTTGTTCATGGCCAGCACGAATGCCGCTGTATAGAGCATGCGGTCGCCGCCAAACTCGGTATGCGTCTCCGTGAGTTCCGGCACCTTGAGCGCGCGGGTGACTTCCCACGGAATGACGGTCGCGTCGATGACGCCCTTGGAGAGCGCTTCCGGAATGGCGGGAACGGGCATGCCCACCGGGGTCGCCCCAAGCGTTGAAAGCAGACCGTTGATGACCCGGGTCGGACCGCGCACCTTCTTGCCTTCCATGTCAGCCAATTCGCGCACACCGTCGCCCTTACCGTGGATGACGCCGGGACCATGCACCCAGGTCGCGAGAATCTTGAAGTCGGCGAAGTCGGCATCCTTCATGTCGGACTCGAACACTTCCCAGTAAGCGCGCGACGTGGCCTCGGCATTGGTCGCCATGAAGGGAAGCTCGAACACCTCGGCGCGACTGAACAGGCCCGGCGTATAGCCTGGCAGCGTCCAGACGATGTCGACTGCGCCGTCTCGGGCCTGCGAGATCAGTTCCGGCGGACGGCCGCCAAGCGCCATTGCCGAATAAACCTCGACCTTGATGCGCCCACCGGAATCCTTACCGACTTTCTCGGCCCAGGGAATCAGTATTTTCGCAGGCACCGTCGCTTGCGGCGGCAAGAACTGGTGCATGCGAAGGGTCACTTCCTGCGCTTTCGCTGGCCCGGCATCGGCCATGACGCCAAGTACGGCCAATCCGGCGACGGCGGCAGCCAGCACACCCCTGCGTTTGAAGCCGGCGAACGCGGCGTCAAGTTTCGTGGATTTCATTTCTTCCTCCCGGTTGTTGCTTGCAGCGATGTGCATCCACCGACCTACCGGCCCGCGACTGCCCAACCATCTGCGAGTGCAGTCGAATTATCAGTTTCTTCACCAATCCCGCAAGTCAGTGGCGCGGATTCCCGATTCGTAAATGACCGGCGCGCCATAGTGCCGTGCAACGGTGATCCGGGACAGGATGTCATGCGTCACGAGTTAGGCAACGCAACAGGTGAAAACGCCGGCGTTGCAGCAAAGATCCGGTTTTCCTGCTGGCTGGCGGTATCGTTGGTCGCGGCGCTGGCCTGCGCGTCGCTGTGGATCATGGACCGTCAGATCGGCCATCGCCTATCAGACACCAACCTGGTCGATCTCGCAGGCGAGCAGAAGATGCTGTCGCAGCGCATCGCGTTGCTCACCCAGAGCGCTGCAACTGCCGACCGCACCTTCATCCATGCTGCGGCCATCAACGAGTTGCGCGAACGCATCGCCACCTTCCGCGCCAATCACGCAACGCTCGCCTCGACCGCTGCGACCGGCAGCATGTTGGACGAGCCGACCCGGATCGCGCTCGACGAACTCGTTTACCGGCCGCCCTATGATGTCGATTTCTTTGCCCGCAAGCTTGCCGATGACGCAACGAAGTTCATCACCGCCTCTGCCGATCCACTCCGCCGCGACGAGGCCGTTCCTGTCACCAAGGCTACCGCGACCGCGACGCTTTCCGGCTACGCGCTGATCTCCGATCTGCTCGCCGAGAGCGCCAACCGGTCGAGCCAGGCTCTGCATGTGGTCTATCGCCTGCTGTTCTGCGCTACCCTGCTCATCCTGGCGGGAACTGTCGTTTTTATTTTCAAGCCGATGATCCGCTCCGTCCGGGATCATACGCGCGAACTTACCCGGGCGCGCAACGATATGGCCTATCTGGCGGCGCATGACCGGCTGACCGGCCTGCGAAACCGGATGTTCCTGGCCGACCATTTCGAGCACATGATCGAGAACGCGCGGCGGCGGCGCGAGAATGTCGGCGTGCTCCATATCGACCTCGACAACTTCAAGAACATCAACGACACCTATGGCCACATGGCCGGCGATCACGTGCTGAAGGTAATCGGTGCGCGGATCAAGGAGACGGTGCGCGCTGCCGATCTCGCCGCGCGGCTGGGCGGGGACGAGTTTGTCGTACTGCTGAACGCGCCCGGAACGGCACATGACATTGCCGCGGTTGCGAACCGGATTATTGACAGTATCAGCCGGCCGATCGAGTTCGACAACGTGGTTTTCCGCTGCGGCGCGAGCGTCGGAATCTCGATGTTCCCGGAGGATGCGCAGAAACCGAAAGACCTGCTGATCGACGCCGATTTGGCGCTCTACCAGGCTAAGGATCAGGGCCGGAACTGCGTACGCTTCTTCTCATCCGAACTGCGCAAAGCGCATGAGGTGCGCCGGTCGCTGGAGGCCGATCTTCGCCAGAGCCTCCTCCGCAACGAAATTTCGGTCAACTACCAGCCTCAGGTGTCGTTGCGGACCGGAAAGGTCACCGGCATCGAAGCGCTGGCGCGCTGGAACCGAAAAGGCCAGGAGCTTGTGCCGCCCGACCTCTTCATTCCGATCGCCGAAAAGGCCGGGCTGCTGGAATCCATCGGTCGAAAAGTCATATCCACGGCCATCGAGCAGGCTGCGACATGGCAACGGGCCGGTATCGATTTCGGCCGGCTGTCGATCAACCTTGCATGGTCGGAACTCGTCCGGGACGACTTCGTGTCCTTCCTGCTGGCCGAGACGAAGGCCAACGGTCTGGCGAACTCGAAGCTTGCGATCGAGATCGTAGAAGGAACGATCCTGCATGAGGAGAATGCAGAGGTCGCCGCCAAGCTCCGGCAGCTGCGTGCGGCAGGCGTATTCGTCGAACTCGATGATTTTGGCACCGGATACGCTTCGCTGACCCGGGTCAGCTCCAGCGAAATCGATCGCCTCAAGATCGACGATCGGTTCATTCGCAATATCGACAGCGACGAAAACAACCGAAAGATCGTGCGGGCGCTGGTCGACCTGGCGCATGGTCTCGATATCTCTGTTGTCGCCGAAGGCGCGGAAACCGAGGCCGAGATCGACACGCTGCGGGTGATCGGGTGCGGCGAGGTGCAGGGCTACGGCATCGCTTATCCGATGGATGCAAGGCAGCTGGCAAAGTGGCTCATGCTGCAGTGCTCGGGCGAAAAGCCGTCAAACTTCGTGAAACTCGTCCGACAAGCGTAACGAAAGCCCGAAAGGCGCCAAAAACCGGCGGATAGCGGTCAAGCGCGTGTTCACGCCGTCGGCAGCCGGCTATATTCGTCTGTCATGTCACGAATCCACCGACTCGACGATACCGTCGTCAACCAGATCGCCGCCGGCGAGGTGATCGAGCGGCCGGCGAACGCGATAAAGGAACTGGTTGAGAACGCGCTCGATGCCGGAGCAACCCGCATCGAAGTGTTGACGGGCGGCGGCGGCAAGACATTCATGCGCGTCAGCGACGACGGCAGCGGCATGACAGCCGAGGAACTGGCGCTTGCCGTCTCGCGCCACTGCACGTCGAAGATCGACACCGACCTTTCGGCGATCGCCACGCTCGGGTTCCGCGGCGAGGCGTTGCCTTCCATCGGATCGGTGTCGCGGCTGGTCATCCGCTCGCGCATGGACGAGCGCGACAGCGGCTTCGAGATCGCCGTCGACGCCGGAACCGTCGCCGGACCGCGCCCCGTGGCCGCCAACCGGGGCACACTGGTCGAGGTGACCGGCCTGTTCCGCAATGTGCCGGCGCGCCTGAAGTTTCTCAAATCCGACCGGGCCGAAGCCAATGCGATCACCGAAACGCTGAAGCGGATCGCGCTGGCCCGACCGGACGTCGCATTCACGCTGTCAGGCAGCGATCGCTCCACACTGGAATTGCCGGCGACAGGCAGCGACGGCGACGCCCTGATTGCGCGGATCGCACAGGTGATGGGCCGCGATTTTCGCGACAACGCGGTCGAGATCGCGGCGGAGAAGGAACATGTGCGCCTGGCCGGTTATGCCAGCCTGCCAGCCTACAACCGGGCCTCGGCGTCACAGCAGTTCTTTTACGTGAACGGCCGCCCGGTGCGCGACAAGCAACTGACCGGCGCACTGCGCGGCGCCTATTCCGACATGCTGGCGCGCGACCGCCATGCGTTGTGCGTGCTGTTCATCGACATCGACCCGGCGCAGGTCGACGTCAATGTGCATCCGGCCAAGGCGGAGGTGCGGTTCCGCGATCCAGGCCTGGTGCGTGCGCTGATCGTCTCGGCGGTCCGTCGCGCCATGGCCGGCCAGGGCATTCGCGCTTCCACCGAGGCGGCGACACAGATGGCGCAGTCGTTTCGGCCGAGATCCGCGCCACCGCCCTATCATGGACGCGGCATCAATGGCGGCATGCACGGCGCAGACCAGCCACTCGCTGCGCCTCCCGGCTTCGCGGAGCCGGCACAACACGCGTTTGAAGCGGCAATCCAGCCATCGGCCGACTACCGGGACTTCGCCGTGCCGGAACAGGCTGGTCCCGCGCCTGCCCGCGATGAGCATCCACTCGGCGCGGCACGCGCGCAAATCCACGAGAACTACATCATCGCGCAAACACCGCAGAGCCTGGTAATCGTCGATCAGCACGCTGCCCATGAACGCCTTGTCTTCGAAGCCCTGAAGTCGGCGCTCGCCGAACAGCAGATCGCCTCGCAGATGCTGCTGGTGCCGGACATTGTCGATATGCCTGCCGAGGATGTCGACCGGTTGACGGGGGCAGCCGAAACGTTGGCGCGCTTCGGGCTGGAGATCGAACGCTTCGGCCCGGGAGCCGTTGCGGTCCGGGCGACACCGGCGATGTTGGGCGAAGTCGATGCGACGGGTCTGCTTCGCGATCTCGCGGACGATCTGGCCGAGGGAAACGGCGCCATGAGGATCAGGGACAACATCGAACGCGTCGCCTCGTCGATGGCCTGTCACGGCTCGGTCCGGTCCGGCCGGCGGCTCAAGCCGGACGAGATGAACGCGTTGCTGCGCCAGATGGAGCAAACGCCCGGATCCGGCACGTGCAATCATGGGCGGCCGACCTATATCGAGTTGCAACTGAGCGACATCGAACGCCTGTTCGGTCGCCGTTGAGTGTCGAGTTTGAATTTCGCGGAATTGACATCGGCGGCAGTCGCGCGGCATGAAGAACCGACACCCGTGATCTCCGAGACGTGGCGATGAACATTTTCGAAAAACCCGGCGCGCAAGAAGCCAGGATCCGGTATCTCGACGCCGACTATCAGGTGCTGTCACCGGGCAGCTTCGTGCGTTGCGCGGTCACCGGCCGGGCGATCCCGCTCGACGAACTGAAATACTGGAATGTTGCGCGCCAGGAAGCCTATGTCGACATCGAGGCTTCCTTGAAACGCGAACTGGAATTCATGACGCGCTGAAGCGCGGCACTACCTCTTAACGCCCACCGAAAATCCTGCGTTCCTCGAAACGGGCAACGACACGCTCAATTATGACCGCCATGTCTGTGGGCGATTCGAAACGCAGGTCGACGCCGACGGGACGGGTAGATCGCTGCAGTTCCGCAAGCGGTCCTTCGGAACGGTCGAGCCGCACGAAATCCTTTTCTGTGGTCACCAGCTGAAGACCGGCGGCGGTGGCTGCTTCGAGGAGTGCGCTTGCATCGTCTTCGGTGAACTCGTGGTGATCGGCAAAGCCGCGGGTCTCAGGGATCTCGCGCCCCAGCGCGCGCAAACCGTCGAAAAATTTCTCGGGATCGCCGATACCGGCGTAAGCCAATAGCGGCCGGCCAAGGACCGTCTCGGGTTCGCGCGAAACCAGTTCGGCGAGGTAGACCGGCTTGGCGGCGCGGGCTGCGGCGCGAACGACCGGATCGGCGGCATCGCCGTTCCCGACCCGCAGGACCGCATCGGCGTGACGCATCTGCAGAACCATCGGCGCGCGCAACGGCCCGGCTGGAATGACCGCGCCATTGCCAATCCCGCGCCGGCTGTCGACGGCAATCAGCGCATAATCGTAGTGAACGCCACGGCTCTGGAAACCGTCGTCCATGATTATGAAGTCGATACCGGCGGCAACCAGCTCCGTCGCACCTTGCGCCCTGTTGCGCGCCACCATGGTCGGCGCGGCGCGCGCCAGAAGGAGCGGTTCGTCGCCGACCGTGCGGGCGCTGTCGTGCTCCGGATCGACCGAGTGGGTCGTCGCCAGGCTCCCGCCATAGCCGCGCGTCAGAAAACCGGGTTTGTAGCCGGCTTGTCGCGCGGTCTCGGCGAACGCGATTGCCGTCGGTGTTTTCCCGGAACCGCCAACTGTGAGATTGCCGATGCACAGGACTGGCGCGTCGACCGTGGGCGGCCGGTGATGGTCCATTCGGAAACCGGCGACGGCGCCGTAAATCAGCGACGCCGGCGCAAGCACATAGGTTTGCCAGCCCGGCGCTTCGTACCAGAATGGCGGCGCCTCATGACCAGCCACGCCCGTTTCCTCCGGCGTGGAAAGCGGCGGACGAATCTTCGTCCGCGGGATCCGCATGCAACGCGCTTTTGACACGCAAGGGATAAATGAAGGGATCGAGCGCCTGCCAGGTCGAGTCGAGCGCACCTTCCATTTCCGCAATCACCCGCCCGCCGGCGCGCGCCATTGCTTCACAGGCGTTGGGCTGCGAGATCAGATGGTGCACCGCCTTGGCGAGAATCGCCTCGTCGGTGACAATGCGGACACCGCGAACCTCGGCGAGGCTTTCATAGACGCCGGCGAAATTGCTGACATTCGGCCCCGACAGGATGGCGACGCCAAGCTTGGCAGGCTCAAGCGGGTTCTGTCCCCCCTCCCCGGTCAGCGATTTGCCGACAAACGCAATGGTGGTCAGCCGCAGGTATAGCCCCATCTCGCCGATTGTATCGCCAATCAGTACATCCGTATCCGGGTCTATGGGCTGGCCCGCGCTGCGGCACTGCACCTTCAATCCACGTTCGGTCAACGTCTTTCTGATCCCGGGCACACGGTCCGGATGCCGCGGAACGATGATTGTGAGCAACTCCGGCCACAAACGGCGCAACGCCTTGTGCACTTTGGCGGCCGCAATCTCCTCTCCATCATGCGTCGAAATCGCCGCCCAGCGGGGGCGATCGCCAATTGAAGCGGCAAATATCTGCATCGCCTGGCCGTCAACGGGCGGCAGATCGACATCTGCCTTGAGGTTGCCGGTGACCGTGACCGGCCGCGCACCAAGGGCCAAGAACCGTTCCGCATCCTGTTCGGACTGGGCCGCGACCTGAGCGAGGTTCTCGAACAGCGATTCGGCCAGCGCAATGCGCTTCTCCCACCTGCGGAACGAACGATCCGACATGCGCCCGTTGATCAGGACTTGCGGGATCCGGCGGGCGCCGAGCTCCAGTATCGTCATCGGCCAAATCTCGGACTCGGCGAAGATCGCCAGGTCAGGCTTCCAATGGTTCAGGAAACCGCCGACTGCCGGCTTGATGTCGAGCGGCACGTATTGGTGCAGCATGTCGGAGCCGAGCCGTTCGCGCGCGAAACTGGCCGATGTCACGGTCCCGGTCGTCAGGATCACGCGGATACCGAGGTCGCGCATGCGGCTGATCAGCGGCATCACCGCCCCCGTCTCGCCGACGCTGGCGGCATGGATCCACACCAGCGAGCCGGCCGGTCGGGGTATCAGGCTGCGTCCGTAGCGCTCACGTCGGCGACTGTGCTCCTCCTTGCCGCGCGATGCGCGCACCGCGAGATAGGTTCCGATGAACGGATAGAGCGCGGAGCCGATCCAGCGATATGTCTGCAACGCGGTGCGCGCCCACAACTCACTCATCGGGGCGTCTCCACGTGGGATTCGGCTTCTTTCGTGACGCGGTTCAGCACCGCCTCAAGCCGGGCGCGCTGTTCTTCCATCGTGTCTTCATCTGCATCGGCTGGAACCTCGATCAGATCTCCGATACAAAAGGCGGCGTGACCGAAGGGCAAGTTCAGCGCCGCTTTATCCCACGCGTTTTCAAACACGAACCGGCGCGACGACGCATAGGCCACAGGGACGATTGGCGCGCCCGACATTCTGGCCAGATTGATGATACCCATGCCCGCCTCTCGTGCGGTCCCGTGCGGTATGTCGGCGATCATCGATACCGATCGCCCGGCCCGAAGATGATTGCGCATCGCTATCAAACCGCTGACTGCGCCCTTCCTGTGAGCGGCCCTGCGTACGCGGCCACCCGAAGCCCGCACTGTGTCGAATCCCAGCATCTCAACCACGCGAGCGTTCAGTTCGGCATCGTTGCTGCGGGAGACCATCAGCACCGAGGGATGACCGGCACGCTGGAAAAAGGGAACCATGAAATGTTGGCCGTGCCAGCAGGTGACGATAAAGGGCGTGCGGGTCGCGGCGATCTCGTCTGCGTAAGCGCTGTCGAAATGAACCAGCCGATTGGTCCGGTAGACGAGCCGCAAGTAGGTAACCAGAAAAGCCGACACGAGATAGATCGCGACCGGCGAACGCCGAAGGTACACCCGCACACGTCGCCACACACGCTGAAGCATGCGCGGTCGGCGTTTTCTTACGTTTGCTATTGTCGTTTCCCCATCCATGCTGTTCGCCGTATGCCGGCGTATACCACCAGTCGCGAAGCTCCGCCGCTATTTCGGCCATCTTGCCGAACTGCCGGCGGGCTCTGCTCTAGTGGTCCTCCTCCGGATCGAGCAGCCGATGGAGATGGACAACGAAGTAGCGCATATGCGCATTGTCGACCGTTTGCTGCGCCTTTGCCTTCCATGCGGCCTGTGCGGCTTTGAAATTCGGGTAGATGCCGACGATGTCGAGATCGCTCAAATCACGGAACCGCACCCCATCGAGTGTTTCCAATTCCCCGCCGAAGACCAAGTGCAGGAGCTGGTCGTTTTGCTGACTGTCAGGCATGTCACACAACCCCAATAAAACACGCGGTTTTTATGCGCAGACGCTTAACCGAATGTATCTTCGCTCACAACACCTAACATGCGCTCAAGAAGACAATCACGGCCGGCAAGGAGCGCCGGTTTGGCGACGTTACGTCCGTTGAGCGAAACCTCGCCGCCATCCAGAGTGCACAAGCGCCCGCCGGCCTCCTCGAGAATCAGGCCGGCAGCCGCAATATCCCAGTCGTGCGACTTGGGCTTGACGATAGTCGCATCGATCCGCCCCTCGGCGACGAGCGCCAACCGATAGGCCAGAGACGGGACGTGACGATGGTGTTGCAGACTGTCCCCAAGACGCTGGTTGAGGGCATCAATCACCGGCTTTGCCGCGGCGACCAACAGCGCCGGCCCGCTTGTTTGTACTTTGATCGGCGTATCGTCCTTGGTCGCACCGCCGCCGCGAACCGCTGCGTAGGTCGTTGCGAGCGCCGGGCAGACCAGCACACCCGCCACGGCACGCCCGGTTTCGACGACGGCGATCGATACGCACCATTGATCGGCGCCGTCGATAAAGGCGCGAGTGCCGTCAATCGGATCGACGATGAAAGTACGTCGGGCCGAGTGACGCGCTGCGCCAGCGGCGTCGGCGCTTTCCTCGGAGAGCCAGCCATATTCGGGGCGGGCTTTCGTCAGCATGCGGCGCAGATATTCATCGATTTCGAGATCGGCCGCACTGACTGGCGAACGGCCGTTCTTCAAGCGAACATCGAGCGCATTCGCGCCTGAAAAGTACTGCATCGCGATCCGGCCACCCTCGGCGGCCGCGGAACCTATCAGTTCCAGCTCACGAATGTCTTCGGCGGCAGCCCGCCGCTTGCCCGTTGTCCGATCCGTCACCGACTATTGTCCCGCAAGGGTCATCCCCTCGATCGCAAGCGTCGGTGCCGCTGTGGCGTAATCCTCGTCGAGATCGTTTGCCGGAACAATTCGCATGAACATGTCGCGCAGGTTGGAGGCCAGCGTCACTTCGGATACCGGAAAAGCGATCTCGCCGTTCTCGATCCAGAAGCCGGATGCGCCGCGGCTGTATTCACCTGTCACCATGTTGACGCCGTGACCGAACACTTCGGTCACGTAGAATCCGGTGCCGACCGATTTGATCATTTCCTCTGGCGACTGCGCGCCGGCCTTGAGCGCCAGATTGGTCGACGATGCGGAAACCGATGTCCCGCTTCGAACGCCTCTGCCGTTCGTTTCGAGCCCCAGTTCGCTGGCAATCGACGTCGAAAGGAACCAGTGGTTGAGAACGCCCTCGCCAACCATGGTCAGCGTGTCGCCCGCCACACCCTCGCCATCGAAAGGCCGCGACCCATGGCCGCGTGGCTTGCCCGGCATGTCGATGACCGTGACAGCCGCATTGGCGACCTGTTCGCCCATCCGGTCTTTCAGAAAACTCGTCTTGCGCGCCACGGCTGCGCCATTGATCGCACCGGCGAGATGACCGAGCATGCCGCGCGCCACGCGCGGATCGTATATCGCGGTCACTGTCTGTGTCTCGACCTTGCGGGGATTTAGCCGCCGCACCACACGCTCGCCGGCTTCCTTGCCGATATCTGCGGGTGCGCGCAGATCGGCGAAGTAGAGCTTCGACGAGTAATCGTAATCCCGTTCCATGCCGGTCCCTTCGCCTCCGATGACGCTGACCGAACGCGAGAAGCCGGACCGGCGGTATGCCCCCGAAAAGCCGTGCGACGTCACCAGCACCATGCCGGTCGAACCACTCGACGCGCTGGCGCCCGACGAGTTGGTCACACCATCGACCGCGCGTGCTGCGTCTTCCGTGGCGAGCGCGTCGTCGGTCAAGCGCTCGGATGCAACCTCGGTGTCATCGAAAAGGCCGAGATCAGGGAAAGATCCGGCCAGTCGGTCTTGCGGCGCAAGCCTGTTATGGCGATCTTCAGGCGAGACCTTGGCCATGGCGACAGCCCGCTCCGCGAGCGCTGCGGCATCGCCGGTGACATTCGCCGATATGCTCGCGACACGCTCTCCGACAAAAACCCGGAGCGAGAAGTTGTCGCTTTCCGAGGCATCGGTGCCTTCCACCTTGCCCAGCCTGACGGAGACGCTTTTCGAACGCGAACGCGAGACCACGGCGTCGGCGGCATCGGCACCGGCGCTTCTTGCAGCCTCGACCAGGGATGCGGCGCGATCGATCAGGCTCTGGGTATGGTCTTCCATGCTGGCTCCGGTCTTCTTGTGGATTTGCTGTCGGCGCAAAAACGCCTACAAAAGCTTCGAAAATCAATCCGGCTGACATGTATTGCCCGGTACTCGCCGCATCAAGGCGGCTATAGACGAAATGTACGCCGGATCGGCTCCGGCACTGGAGAACGGCAATGGCGGGTGGGGCATCACCTGGTTTCTTTACCGAAGCGGTCGTGCTTCTCGGCGGCGCGGTCATCGCAGCGCCACTGTTCAAGCGAATCGGGCTCGGAACCGTGCTTGGCTATCTCGCCGCCGGCGTGGTTATCGGCCCGCTGGCGCGCGTGGTCACGGAAGGCGAGGAAATCCTGACTTTCGCCGAACTTGGCGTCGTCTTCCTCCTCTTCATCATCGGCCTGGAACTCAAACCCGCAAGACTATGGACATTGCGGAAGGACATCTTCGGCCTCGGTTTGGTGCAGGTAATGCTGACCGGCGTCGTTCTCACCCTGCTGGCGATGTTTGCCGCCGGGTTTCAATTCAATGCCGCTGCGGCGATCGGTTTCGGCTTGGCGCTGTCGTCAACGGCATTTGCGCTGCAAATCCTCGGCGAACGTGGCGAAATCAACCGCACCCATGGCCGTAAGTCATTCGCGATCCTGCTATTCCAGGATATCGCCATCGTGCCGCTTCTCGCCTTGCTGCCGTTCCTGGCGCCGGCAGCTCTCGACAGCGGCAGCAACGATGTCGTCGCATTCCTGATCGCGCTGACGGCGGTCGGTGTCCTGATCTTCTCCGGCCGATACCTACTCAATCCGCTGTTCCAGGTGATCGGCAACACTGGCGCGCGCGAGGCGATGATCGCCGCCGCTCTTCTGGTCGTTCTCGGTTCGGCGCTGCTCATGCAGATCGCCGGCCTGTCAATGGCGATGGGCGCCTTTATCGCCGGTGTGCTGCTTGCCGAGTCGTCCTACCGTCACGAGCTCGAAGCCGATATCGAGCCGTTTCGCGGACTGCTCCTCGGTCTGTTTTTCATGGCGATCGGCATGTCGCTGGACCTTTCCGTGATCCGCGACAACTGGCTGACCATCCTGATGGCAGTTCCGATCCTGATGGCAGTCAAGGGCGCGATCATCTATGCGCTGTGCCGATGGTTCGGTTCCGATCACGATGTCAGCGTACGCACCGCGCTGGTGCTGCCGCAAGGCGGCGAATTCGGCTTCGTCTTGTTCTCCGCCGCGACCGCAATCGGCATTCTGAGCACCGAAACAGCGTCGCAGCTGATCTCTGTCGTGACGATTTCCATGGCCCTGACACCGCTTTGCGTCGCTGCCGGGGAGCGTTTCCTGCACGAAACCACCCACGAGGAGATGGACGAAGACTTCGCCGGCGGCGGCGGTGGCGCCGATGTGCTGATGATCGGCTTCTCCCGCTTCGGCCAGATCGCCTCGCAGATTCTGCTCGCCGGCGGATCGGATGTCACAATTATCGATCATTCTGCGGACCGGGTGCGTTCGGCGCAAAAGTTCGGATTTCGGATCTACTTCGGCGACGGCGCCCGCAAGGATGTTCTTGAGGCTGCGGGCATCAAACGGGCCAAGATCGTCGCGGTAACGACGCAGAAGAAGGAAACGACGGACAAGATCGTGGAGATGATACAGTCGGAGTTTCCCGATGTGATCCTATATGTGCGCTCCTATGACCGCACCCATACGCTGGAGCTGAGATCAAAAGGCGTCGACTACGAGATGCGCGAGACATTCAAATCCGGCCTGGAATTCGGCCGCCGCACCCTGGAAGCGCTCGGCGCCAGCGAAGAACTCGCCAGCGCGATCGCCGAAGACGTGGAGAAACGGGATGCGGAGCGACTGAAGATCCAGCAGTCGGAAGGCATCTATGCAGGCGGCCACATGCTGCACACCAAGCCGGTAATGCCGGAACCCTTGATCAAGCCGGTCCGCGAATTGAAAATCATTAATACCGAGGACAGCGGTGACGACAGTCTGCCGGTGTTAGATGAAGACGGGAATCCGCCGGCATTCGACAAGGGGGCGACATGAGCGTCACGCCGTTTCACCTCGCCTTCCCGGTCCACGACCTGGCAACGGCAAGGCGGTTCTATCTCGAGACGCTTGGCTGCGAGGCCGGACGTGCGGCGGATACGTGGTTCGATTTCAGCCTGTTCGGCCATCAGATGTCCGCTCATCTGCGCGAAGGCGGGGCACATGGCGGCGGTTCCGGCGCGGTCGATGGCACGGACGTGCCGATCCCTCACTTCGGCGTGGTGCTGACGATGGAACAATGGAAATCCTTCGCCGAGCGCCTGGAAGCAACTCCCGGTATCGACTGGATCTGCAAGCCGATGGTCCGCTTCGCCGGTGAGCCGGGCGAGCAGGCTACCCTGTTCGTCCGCGATCCGTCCGGCAATGCGCTGGAGTTCAAGGGCTTTGCCTCCTTCGACACGATTTTCGCGGCCTGACCCGATGGCTTCGCGGACGCAAGGCAACGAAAGTGCGAAGTTCACGACCGGGTCGACGATGCGCCATGTCGTGGTGATGACGATGACCGGGTCCATCGGACTGGTCGCAATCTTCGCCGTCGATGCGCTGAACTTGTTCTACATCTCACTGCTCGGCCAGGACGAATTGGCAGCGGCGATCGGCTATGCAGGTACGCTGATGTTTTTCGCCGTCGCCGTGGCGATCGGCATGACAATCGCGACTGGCGCTCTGGTGGCGCGGGCGCTCGGCGCCGGCAACCGCGACCTCGCCGCAATGCGTGGCGGAACAGCGCTGATCTTCACCGCCGCAGTGATGGCCGTGATCGCGGTCCTGGCGTGGATATTCGCGCCGCAACTGACCGCGCTGCTTGGCGCCAAGGGCGAGACGCTCGATCTCGCGGTCCATTTTCTGCGCATCGTGATCCCCTCGATTCCGATCATCGCGGTCGGAATGTGCGCGTCAGGCATCCTGCGCGGCGTCGGCGACGCGCGACGCGCCATGTATGTGACGCTGGCAGGCGGTGTGGTCTCGGCGGCTCTGGACCCGCTGCTGATCTTCGGCTTCGACCTCGGACTGACCGGCGCGGCGATCGCCACGGTGATCTCGCGATGCGTATTGTGCGTCATCGGGCTGCATGGGGCGGCGATCGTGCATGACCTCGTCAAGATGCCCAATCTGACCGAGTTCCGCGAAACACTGCGGCCGTTCATGCAGATCGGCAGCCCGGCGGTATTGACACAGCTGGCGACACCGGTCGGCAATGCCTATGTCACGGCGCAAATCGCCGAGTTCGGCGACGGCGCGGTTGCCGGTTGGGCGATCGTCGGGCGGCTGATCCCGGTCGCCTTTGGCGTTATTTTCGCGCTATCGGGCGCTGTAGGCCCAATACTCGCGCAAAACTACGGCGCCGAGCTCTATCATCGCCTGTCACAAACGATGCGCGATGCGCTGCTGTTCACGCTTGCTTATGTCGCAGTCGTCTGGGCGTTGCTGGCGTTCTTCGCAAGCAACATCGCGGACTTGTTCCAGGCCACCGGCGAAGCGCGTGAACTGATCGTGTTCTTCTGTGTGATTGCGAGCGCCAGCTTCTTGTTCAACGGCGCGTTGTTCGTGGCCAATGCGGCATTCAACAATCTTGGTTATGCGCTTTACTCGACCGTATTCAACTGGGGCCGCTCGACGCTCGGCGTGATCCCCTTCGTCTGGTTTGGCGCCGTATATTACGGCGCCATCGGCGTCATTGGCGGCTGGGCGCTCGGTGCGGTCTTGTTCGGGATCATATCGGTGATCGTGTGCTTCCGCGTGATCGCCCAAATCGAGAAGCGCGACGGGCACGACCTGGACGAGATTCCCGGTCCACCGCCTGCCGCGCAATCGCCATTCACAACGGGCAAGGCATCGACGCTCGGCTGAATGGAATCCACCCGCTCAGGCGTCGGCCTTTGCCTTTGCCTCGATGGCGCGTTCGAGCTTGCGCTTGAACTCGTCGCGGATCGGCGCCGTCTCCTTGATGATCTGATTCGCCTTCAGAAAGTCCATGACGCGGAAGGTTGAAACGGGCGGCTGCACGAAGACATCCGGCGGTTGCATCTTCAGTTTCATCTTGAGGATAGACCGCATCATCAGCTGCGAGGTGCCATACAGGCTGTCGACCGTCTTGGGGATGCGGCGCGGATCGCCACGGGGCGTGCCGATAACATCGATCCCTATCACAATATCGGCCTTGCCGATGACGTGGTCGTAGGGAACGGGATTGAAAATCCCGCCATCGATAAAGATGCGGCCATCGCGCCGGACCGGCCTGAAAAGGGCGGGAATCGCGGCCGAGGCGGCAATCGCCGACCACAGGTCGCCATCGGTAAAAACCGTTTCGTGGTGTCCGTAGAAATCCGTCGCGATCACCGACAGGGGGATGCGCAGTTCGCCGAAGTCATGCGGAAACCGCTCCGGCATGAAATTGCGGACGATCCTCTCGATGTCGAACTGGCCGATCCTGAAACCGCGATCTGCGATCTCGACGATGCTTGCCGGCCGACGACGCCACAGGCGGGCGACCACGTCGGCGCGGTTTCCGAGAATGCCGAGCGTGTACTCGCGGATCTCGCGACCGGTCATGCCACTGGCCATCGCCGCGCCCATCATTGCCCCGATCGAGGAGCCGCTGATCGCGACAGGCCGGATACCGAGTTCGTCCAGCGCCTCAATGACGTGGATGTGCGACAGGCCCCTTGCGCCCCCGCCGCCAAAGGCGACCGCGATCGACGGACCGTTTTGCCCGCCAGTGTTCTGTTTGCGAAGTACTGTCGTCTCAGCCATCTGCTTCACCGGTGACGAAGTATATACGGGTCTCGCCGAATTCGCGCGCGTCGGCAAGCATAAACCCTTCCGGTGGCGTGAATTCGGCTGTCGCGCTTTCTTCGACGACCAGCAATGCGCCGGGCCGCAACCACCCGCCAGCGTGCAGCGAACGCAATGCGGGTTCGGCGAGCCCTTTGCCATAAGGCGGATCGGCGAACACCACATCGAATTGCTGCATCGTTCCGATATCGCCCATGCGCGTGGCGTCGCGGCGGAACAGCTTCGTGCGTCCCTGCAGGCCCAACGTCTCCACGTTGCGGCGAACTAGCCCACGGCCTTCGACGGACTGCTCGATGAAAAGTGCGCTGGCAGCGCCGCGCGACAGCGCCTCGATACCAATGGCACCGGTGCCCGCAAACAGGTCCAGTACGCGCGCACCATCCAGCTTGTGCGGCCATGCATGGGCGATGATGTTAAACAAGCTCTCGCGCGCCCGGTCGGTTGTCGGTCGGATCGACATGCTGCCGGGTTTGGGACCGGCGAGCGTACGTCCCCTGAATGCGCCGCCAACCACACGCATCGGTCAGTCCCTGCGCGGGCGGGCGCCCGGCTTGCCACGCCTTGCCGGACCTTGCCGGCCCGGACCCTGCTTGCCGTGTGCCGGTTTGCCTTGTCCCTGCCTGCCTTGTCCCGGCTTACCTTGTCCCGGTTTGCCGTGTCTTGGCTTGTCGTGTCTTGGCTTGCCCTGCCCCGATATGTCGGCCCGGCCCCTGTCGGCACCCGGCTTCCGGCCCGCAGGCTGACCGGACGCGCCGCGGCTTTCCCGTACCTGTCGATCCTGCGATCCAGTATCCGTTGTGTCCGAACGGCTCTTGGCACCGGGTCCGCTGCGCGGGCGCGCACCCGGCGCCATCCACACATTGGCAGCGCGGCTATGCCGCTGCTTGTCAGTTTCACCGCCAGGCGCCGATTTCGGTTTCGCACGGTTGCGCGGATTGCGCGTATCCAGTCGCGAAAGCGCCTCATCGCGGCTAGCGGTCTTGCCGGAGTAGCGTTTGGGTGGCCCCTCATGCGATGACGTCACCCAGTCGCCACGCTTGGTGACCTGCGCACGCGGAGGCTCGGTATCACCAGCCCTGACCGGTCGATTGGAGAACGGCTTGCGCACCGGTGCATCGAAATTCGATCCCGCTTCTTCGATCAGCTTCGCGCCAAGCTGGTCGCGCAATGTGCGCCCCCGCACCTCCAGCACCGATCCTTCCGGCAACTCGCCGAGTTGGAACGGACCGTAGGATACCCGGATCAGGCGATTGACTTCCAGATCGAGTGCTCCGAGGATGTTCTTGACCTCACGGTTCTTGCCCTCGCGCAATCCAACGTTCAGCCATACATTGCTGCCTTGCTTGCGCTCGATCTCCGCCTCGACCGCGCCGTAGAACACACCATCAACCGCGATGCCGTTCTTCAGCTCATCCAGTCGCGCCTGCTCGATGCGCCCATGCGCACGCACCCGGTATCGGCGCAGCCAACCGGTTTGCGGCAGTTCGAGGACACGTGCCAGCCCGCCATCATTGGTCAGCAGCAGCAAACCCTCTGTGTTGATGTCGAGCCGCCCCACCGACAGCACGCGCGGCAGATCGCCGGGCAATCGCTCGAAGACGGTCGGCCGGCCCTGCGGATCGCGGTTTGTGGTCACCAGCCCGGCGGGCTTGTGATAGAGCCACAGCCGCGTCCGTTCGACTTCCGGGATCGGCTCTCCGTCGATCAGGATGGTCTCGGCGCCTGTCACATTGAAAGCAGGCGTGTCGAGAACCTTGCCGTCGACCGTCACCCGGCCGGCTTCGATCATGCGTTCGACATCGCGCCGCGAAGCGACACCGGCGCGCGCCAGCAGCTTGGAAATCCGCTCCGGCATCGCATCCGCGTCGGCACCGGCCGGCGCGGCGGCCGGCTTTTCCTCGCGGAGCGTTCTGGCCGCCGGGTCCTTCCCGCGAACCCGGTCTTGCGGACGATCCTTGAAGCCGCGTGATTTCTCGTGCGGCTTGCCTTGCTTGCCGCCGCCACCGCCTGCCGGACGGTCCTTGTAGCCGCGCGATCGTACCGCGCCTCCGCGAACCTCGGCGGGTTTTCCTGCGGGCTTGTCGCGCCCCCTGCGGGGCTTGTCTTCCTTGGCCATTTGCTGTTTGCCTCTTTATCGGCTCGTTATCAGGCGGGTTGTCCAGTTGCGAGAAAAACTTTTGCCGCCGATCGACAAACACGCCGCCAGGTTTCCCGATTTCATGCGCCTCGCGCTAGAACAGGCAAGGCTTGCCGGCGAACGCGGCGAAGTTCCCGTCGGTGCGGTCATCGTCGCTAACGGCGCGGTCGTGGCCGAAGCCGGCAACCGGACCCGCGAGTTGAACGACCCGACAGCGCATGCCGAGCTTCTGGCCATTCGCCAAGCCTGCAAGAAACGCGCTCAGGAACGGCTGGAAGGCTGCGATCTCTACGTTACGCTGGAGCCCTGCACGATGTGCACGGCGGCGATTTCTTTTGCCCGGATCCGGCGGCTCTATTTCGGCGCCGAAGATCCGAAAGGCGGTGCAGTCGTTTCGGGCGTGCGGTTCTATTCGACCCCGACCTGTCACCATGCGCCGGAGGTCTATGCCGGCATCGGAGAATCCGAAGCCGCCTTGTTGTTAAGAGAATTCTTTCGCTCCAGGCGGGATTAGAGCCAGGGGACGAGCGCCCGCCAACCTGATTTCGGTTCGGCAAGAGCACGCTTGCGCGCACGCTCCTTCGACGATTCAGTCTCACCGAGATCGCCATAATCAGCTGTTGGCGCAGGATCCCGGAACCCGTCCGGCGGATCGGTCAGATAGACACGGCGCTTCGGCGCAGTCTGTTCCACACGTTTTTCGGCGCGGCGCTCCCGGTCGGCGCGCGCGCGGCGCGCGGCTTCGATCGGCGTATCGCCATAGTCGCGCGGACTTGCTCCCAGGTCCTGTCTCTTGCGCAAATCGGGATCCGTCTGCACCGTCGCGGCCAGACCTGGCTGGATATTGCCTTCATCGGCTTCAGCGCGAATGCGCGCGAGGCGTTGTTCGGGCGATTCCGGCCAGTCTGGCGAAGTCGCGGCAACGCTTTCCTGCGGCGCCGGCAGACTGGCCGTGTTCGTCGGCTTAACCAGTTCCGGCCGCGGCGTGTAGTTGATCGGTTCCGGGCGCTTCGGCCGCAGATTGGCGGCATTGCGCAAGTCCGAGAACAGATGCTCGGTCGTCGACTTTTCCGTTCCGTAGGTCGGCCCGAGACAACCCGACAGCAGAAAAGCGGCTGCGGCAATGGCGATCGGCGTGCGAATCGCGACGAGGCCCTGTCTATGCTTCATAACGAGTATTGCCATTCCTGTGCCGGTTGCCCGGCGTGTCCAGTCACTGCGCTGAACGCTAAATCCGGCGAATTCATGTTCAATTACCTAAATTCGCGCCGATGGGCAATGATCGTCGACCGGCGCGAATTCCTTCAGAGCCGCCCGAGGCTCTGCAACTCGTGCAGCACGGCCGCATCGCGCGCCGAAACATCCGGAAACGCGCTATCGCTGCCGACATCCTCGGTCACGCGCCAAGACCGCGCGCACTTGCGGCCTTTCGCCGCCGCCGGAACCACAGTTACACCTGCAACATCATCAAGCGCGAACGCGCCCGCCGGGCCCTGTTCGGGCGAAACGGCGATGCTCGAAGTGATGCAGATTTCCGACATGTCGAGGCCGTCGATCGCCGCGCGCAGTTCTTCGTCGGCGACATGGACGACCGGTGCCGCCTCCAGCGAAGAGCCGATTCGCTTTTCCTTGCGCTCGATCTCAAGCGCACCGGTGACGACCCGGCGAACCTTGCGCACCTTTTTCCATTTTGCCGCGAGCGCGTCGTCACGCCACGCGTCCGGACAGGTGCGGAATTGCTCGAGATGAACCGAAACGGCATCCGGATAACGCGACAGCCAAGCCTCCTCCATGGTGAAGGGAAGCATCGGCGCGAGCCATGTGACCAGCCGCTCGAAGATGTGGTCGACGACCTGCAATGCCGCCTTGCGGCGGACGCTCGACGGCCCGTCGCAGTAGAGCGCGTCCTTGCGGATGTCGAAATAGAACGCAGACAGTTCGATGACCATGAAGTCGAGCAGGTTGCGCGCGATGCGCTTGAAGTCGAAGTCGTCGTAATCCTTGTCGACGATCGTCTCCAGTTCCCATAACCGGTGCAGCATCAGCCGCTCCAGTTCAGGCATATCGGCATAGGCAACCGCCTCACCCTCGTCATGGGCGAGCGTGCCCAGCATCCAGCGGATCGTGTTGCGCATCTTGCGATAGGCGTCGATGTTGGTCTGGATGATCGTCTTGCCGAGACGCTGATCCTCCCAATAGTCGGTGTTCATGACCCACAGGCGCAGGATATCGGCGCCGGACTGGTTCATCACGTCCTGTGGGAAGACCTGGTTGCCGAGCGACTTCGACATCTTGCGGCCATCCTCGGCCATGGTGAATCCATGTGTGATCACCGTCTCGTAGGGTGCGCGGCCGCGCGTGCCGCAGCTTTCCAGGAGCGACGAGTGGAACCAGCCGCGGTGCTGGTCGGAGCCTTCCAGATAGACATCGGCCGGCCATTTCACGTCGTCGCGGTCTTCCAGTGTGAAGGTGTGCGTGGAACCGGAATCGAACCAGACATCGAGAATGTCGGTGACCTGCGTCCAGATCGCCGGATCGTGGTCGTTGCCGAGAAAGCGCTCCTTGGCGTCATCGGCAAACCAGGCGTCGGCACCCTCCTCCTCGAAAGCTGCAAGGATGCGGGCGTTGACGGCGTCGTCCTTCAGGACGTTGCCGTCGGCGTCGGCGAAGATGCAGATCGGCACGCCCCAGGCGCGCTGCCGCGACAGGACCCAGTCGGGCCGGTCCTCGATCATCGAACGCAGCCGGGTCTGGCCGGCCTGCGGCACGAAGCGGGTGTCGTCGATGGCTTTGAGCGCGCGGCTGCGCAGGGTCGAGCCGTCGCCGAGATCAAGGTCCATGTGCACGAACCATTGCGGCGTATTGCGGAAGATGACCGGCTTCTTGGAGCGCCATGAATGCGGATAGGTGTGCTTCAACCGGCCGCGCGCGAACAGCCGGTCGGCGGCGATCAACGCCTCGATGACAGCCTTGTTGGCGTCGCCCTTCTTGCCCTTGTCGTCGATGACTCGCGCCGGCCCGCCGTCGCGGTCAGGGCCGAAGCCCGGCGCGTCGTTGGTGAAGTAGCCGGCATCGTCGACGGTGAACGGGATCGCGGTGTCGATGCCGCGCGCCGCCAAATCGCGCCCATTGTCCATCCAGGCGTCAAAGTCCTCGCGGCCGTGCCCGGGCGCGGTGTGGACGAAGCCGGTGCCCGCATCGTCAGTGACGTGCTCGCCGTCGAGCAGCGGCACCAGAAACTGGTAGCCACCGCCAAAACCATGCAGCGGGTGATGGCAGGTGATGGCGGCCAGTTCGTCGGACGACACATCGCGCAGACGCTGGAACTGCAGCTTGGCCTTGGCAAAGCTCTCCGCGGCCAGCGCATCGGCAAAGACCAGCTTCTCGCCCGGCTGCGGACCGAAATCGTTTTCGGCCGCCGTGACTTCGTAGAGGCCGTAAGCGATGCGCGATGAGAAGGAGATCGCCCGGTTGCCGGGGATCGTCCAAGGCGTGGTGGTCCAAATCACAACAAAGGCATCGAGCAGTTCGTCCGAACCGCCGGTGACCGGGAACTTTACCCAGATCGTGTCGGACTCGTAATTCTGGTATTCGACCTCGGCCTCCGCCAGTGCCGTGCGCTCGACAACCGACCACATGACCGGCTTGGAGCCGCGATAGAGCTGGCCGGACATGGCGAATTTCAGCAGTTCGCCCGCGATGCGCGCCTCGGCGTGGAAGTTCATGGTCGTATAGGGCTCGTCGAAATCGCCCTCGATGCCGAGCCGCTGGAACTCCTCGGTCTGCACCTTGATCCAGTGGTCGGCGAAGTCGCGGCACTCCTTGCGGAATTCGTTGACCGGCACCTCATCCTTGTTCTTTCCCTTGGCGCGGTACTGCTCTTCGATCTTCCATTCGATCGGCAGGCCGTGACAGTCCCAGCCGGGCACGTAGTTGGAGTCATAGCCGCGCATCTGGAAGGAGCGCGTGATCACGTCCTTAAGGATCTTGTTCAGCGCATGGCCGATATGGATGTTGCCGTTGGCATAGGGCGGACCGTCATGCAGCACGTAGCGCGGACGGTCCGCAGCGTCCTCGCGCAGCTTCCGGTAAAGGTCGATCTCCTGCCAGCGGGCAACGATTTCCGGCTCCTTCTTGGGAAGGCCGGCGCGCATCGGAAAATCGGTCTGCGGCAGGTTGAGCGTTTTCGAATAGTCGAGCGTGGTTGTTTCGGCGTTGTCGGTCATGGGTCTGCAATCGTTATGGGCTGCGCGGATCGGCTGCAGCGGTCATTAGCGGAAATTGTTCGTGGATGCGCGGGGAAAATGCGCAAGTTCCCGGTCCCGCGACGCTGGATCAGCGGCAGGCCGGGCCGGTAATTCGCGAAATGACTATCAGGGTCATCGTCATGGCGCGGCTTTTAGCAATGGCGGGCCGGCGAATAAAGGGCAAATCTCCCTGTTTGAAGTTTTGGCCATTTGCGCCTCCATTTCTCGGCAAGTGGCGAAAGGCATTGAACATCATGACGTCCGCGAAACCGAAGACGAGCAGGCCAGCAATCGAATTGATTGCTGATAGCGACTGCGTCATCGAACGATTCGTCGTTAAACCGCAACGGATCAGAAAGCTGGTCGATCTGGGTAACAGCACCGACGAGATCTACGGCGTCGTCGCGCCGCCTCGAACCCTTGATCGCCGGAAAAAACGCCGAACACCTGACGTTCGCCGAGTCCGATCGCGTACAGCGGCTGGAACGCATCTCGGCGACGGCGGGCCGGGTTTCCGGCTCCACCGAGAAAGCCACCCGCTCGATCCGCGCTTTCTCTCGTGATCAGTAGGCTTCCCGGTCAAGCTTCTCGAAGATGATTCGACGCATCGCGAGTGTGACCGGCCCGGGCAGCAGTGTTCCGGCAGCCCAGAACACCCTGGCGCCAAGACCGGGCAGGATCACCGTCCTGCCCCGGCGCGCATCTGCGAGGATCAACTTTGCGGCGGTCTCCGGCAACATGCGTTTCGAAGCATCGGCGCCTTCCGGCGCATGCCGGGCCGCATGGTCGGTACGTAGCGGACCCGGGAACGCGCAGGCAACATGCACGCCCAGCCGGTCCCGAAACGGTTTGCGAATGCTCTTTGCGTAGACCGCGACCACGCCCTTTGATGCGGCATAGGACGAAGCGCCCGGGTAACCGGTTCGGTGGGCGAGCGATGACACGAAGATGACCGCGCCCCCCTCCGCCAGAGCGCCGACGGCGGCCAGTCCGGCGCACAGAACGATGGGCGCCTCGGCATTGACCGCCAACAGCCTACCGTGCGCTTCAGACGGAATCTTCTCAAAACTGCCGGTTGCCGAAATCCCGGCATTGAGCACGACAAGATCGAACGGGCCCCTGCCCGCCAGTTCCGCAACCAGGGCATCGACCGTTTCACGATCCGAAAGATCGCGGCGAAGTGTGTCGATGCCCGACGCGTCGTTAGCCGGTGTCCGGTCCACGTTCGTGACCGCCCAGCCTTCGGCGGCCAGTTGGGTGCAAATGGCCCCTCCCAGACCGGCGCTGCCGCCGGTGACCAGCGCCCTGCGCTCGCCCTTCACCGAATTGTCCGCCCGAGTACCGAAGCGCCGGAAACATATTGCAGAAACGACAGGGTCAACGGAGATGCGCCGCTGCGGATCGCCGCTTCCATCATTCCCGCCATATCGCCCGGGCGAATGAACCACTGGCCGAACCACCCCGGGTCGAAGCCGGCCTTGGCGTGCATATCGGTCATGGTCGGTCCGGGATGCAGCATCTGTACGCGCACGCGTCCGGCCCATTCGGAACGAAGTGCGCGGGCGAGATCGTGCAGTCCGGCCTTCGACGCCGCATAGCTGGCAAAGCCGGGTGCGCCCTTGCGTGCGACAGAACCGATGAAAGTGACCTGACCGCCGGCCTTCTCAAGGAATGGAAACAGCGTGTGCGCCATCAAGAGCGGCGCCGTTAGGTTGACATCGAGTGTTTGGCGCACCTGCGCGGCGGTCTCGGCCTCCGGCGGCAAGGCAAGCCCGATACCCGCGTTCAGGACGGCATAATCGAGGCGTGGCCAGTTGTTCTTCAACAATGCGCGCGCCACATCCCGCGCCGCCGCTTCGGGATCGGCCTGATCGGCGCGCACATAGATCACGTTTTCCGGAAGAAGCGCACCGACCTTATCTTCATCGCGGCGGCCGGTCGCGATGACATCGTGGCGCGGTGCCAGGCGCTCGGCAAGCGCAAGGCCGATGCCGCCGGTTGCGCCGGTGACCAGAATCTTGCGCCGCGTCGCCATCAGACGGCATTTGCCCCGGACAGCGTCAAGACGCGATCCAGATCGCTGAGAGGATCGATGTCTGCGAGGATCGCGCGCGCTTGCTCGTCGTCGCGTTTCATCTGCGCTGTCAAGGCTTCCAGATTGTCGAACTTTTCTTCGCCGCGCAGAAACGCGCAGAACGATACCGTGCAGATCTCGCCGTAAAGGTCGTCATCGCGGTCGAACACGTGGGTTTCGAGCAACGCCACACCGTCGTCATCGACGGTCGGCCGACGCCCGAAACTGGCGACACCGTCATATGTGTTGCCATCGGCGCGGCGGAAGCGAACCGCATAGATGCCATGACGCAACGCCGCGTTTTCGGCCATTGCCATGTTTGCGGTCGGATAACCGAGCGTACGCCCAAGCTGTTTGCCGCGGATCACCTCTCCGGCGACCCGGTAACGGTAACCGAGCAACTCATTGGCGCCCGCCAAGTCGCCGGCGAGCAGTTCCTCGCGGATGCGGCTCGAGGACACGACCTCCGTGTCGCGGTCACGGAACGCGTCGACCAGCGTTACCTCGAAACCATTGGCAGCGCCCGCTTCCATCAGATAGGCGGGGCCACCCTGCCGGTTGTGGCCGAAATGGAAATCGAAACCCGTCACCACTCGGACAGCCGCCAGCCCGTCGATCAGCACGTCGCGAACGAACTCGTCGGCCGATTTGCGCGCAAAGTCGAGCGTGAAAGGGATTTCCAAAACGCCGTCAAAACCGAGAATACCAAGTATCTCGGCTTTCATGGCAGTGGGTGTGACGCGAAATAGCGGCTCATCCGGTTTGAAGACCTGGCGCGGATGCGGTTCGAAGGTCATCACCAGCGCCGGGCAGTCATGCTGCCGAGCATAGTCGAGCGCGGCATTGAGCACCGCCCTGTGGCCGCGATGTACGCCGTCGAAATTGCCGATCGCAACAACGCCGCCGCGCAATGTCGCCGGAAGACTGTCATAGGACTGGAACCGCTTCGCCAATCCGCAAATCCCGCTATCTTAGTTTCAACATGGTGGCGACCGGGGCGGCGCCGGCCTCCTTAAGGTAGGCATCCAATCGCTCGGCGTCGGGTTTGCCCGGCTCGCCATATTCGCGAGCATGAATGCCGTCACTGATGAAGACCAGCGGAAAGCCGTTGTCCATAGCGCCCTTGACATCGGTGAGCATACCGTCGCCGATTGCCAGCACGCGCGCCGGATCGGGTTCGCGACCAAGTACATTGGCGACGCGGCGCAACGCTTCCTCGTAAATCGGCCGATGCGGCTTGCCGGCGATCAACGTGCGGCCGCCGAGCAGGCCAAAGTCGCGGGCAAGCGCGCCGGCGCAGTAGACAAGCTCTTCGCCGCGCTCGACAACGATATCGGGATTGGCGCAGATCATCGGCAAGTCGCGTGCCCTCAGGCGCTGCAGCATTTCAGCGTAGTCGTCGGGAGTCTCGTTGTCGTCATCGCAGAAACCCGTGCAAACCACAGTGCTGGCTTCGCGCTCCTCGCACAGTTCGACATCGAGCCCGTCATAGAGCGACATGTCACGATCCGGCCCGATATGAAAGATGCGGCGCGCATTCTCACGGATGAGGGCTCGCGTGACATCGCCGGATGTGACGATGTCATCATAGGCGATATCCGGAACACCGAGAGCCGTCAGCTGTTCCGTCACCGGTCCCTTGGGACGAGGCGCATTGGTGATCAGCACCACCGCCTTGCCTTCCTTGCGCAGCGCATCGAGCGACCGCCACGCCGGTGTCCATGCGCGCATGCCGTTGTGGAGCACGCCCCAGACATCGCACAGCACGGCGTCGTAGTCGGCGGAGATTTCGCCCAGTGAATCGATGCGTCGGGTCGACACGTTGCCCCCTGTCTGTTCGGCACAAGCGACTACGCCCGACCGCGCGGCCGCTTGTGCGGCCGGTTCGGCGCCGCACTTAGCACATCGCGTCTTCGAGGCAATGGGGAATTACGCCGTGCTCATGGTTAACAGTCGGTGAACGCAGAGCGGCAATTTCCGCCGTGCGAATGAACCACCCGCAAATCATCGCCTGCTATTCCTCCCCCATCAGCGGGTGGCGAAACCGATGACGATGAAAGGGGAAACTGGCCGCATCGGCCTTGCGTCTGGCGCAATGTCGATCTTCAGGGCCTTCAACGCGTTGCGCAGGGACAATTCCGGCGTAGCCGCGCTGGAATTCGGCGTGATCGCCCCGGCGATGCTGCTACTCATCTTCATGATCGTCGAGACCGCCGTCTACTACTACAAGCAAAGCCACCTGCAGTTCGTGCTGCATGACGCCGGCCGGAAGATCCAGACCGGCGAGATTCAGGCCAGCAACACGCCACAGGCCGACTTCCTTGCCGATGTCTGCTCAGCAGCGAAGATCTTCTTCGACTGCTCGGGCGTCCATATGGACGTCCGGTCGTTTCCAACGCTTGCCGATGTCGTGTTTCCCAAGGCCACGTTCGACACCGCCGGCGAGCCGACAAATTTCACTTTCGAACCCGGGGGCTCCTCGGAGATCACAGCGATGCGCGCATCGGCGACGCACGCCTTTATCACCCCGTTCCTGACCAACATCCTGCAGCCGGACGGCGATCCCGTGATCATGGTCGGTTTCACGATCTTCAAGAACGAACCGTTTTGAGGCCGGCATGAAGAAACTCGCGGAGAGGCTCAGAACATTTCACGGCGACCGGCGCGGCATCGCCGCACTTGAATTCGCCTTGCTGTCGCCAATCATGCTGGTGCTCGCCTTCGGACTGGCCGAAGTCTATATCGCGCACGCCACGCAGGACCAGTTCACCCGCTACGTGCATCAGTCGGGCGACCTGCTCGCACGCGAAACGACGCTGACCTCGGCATCGATCACCACGATGCACAATGCGGCGGCGCAGATGGTGCCGGGCTTCGATAGCGGGCGCACCGTGGAGATCCACGTTTCCAGTTTCGGCTACAAGGCCGACGGTTCGCCGACGCTGTTGTGGGAGCGGTCCGCCGGTGGCCCACCGGTCTCGCAGAACGCCGTCGACGTGATCGATCTCGGCCTGCCGTCGGACACGGTCATCCGCGTCGAGGGGCGCCTGACATACACCAGCCCGTTCAACTTCGTGTGGTCGTCGGAAGCCCGCACGATCTCCACCGTCAGCTATCACCGCCCGCGCGAGACGCGCGCCATCTCCATGGACGGCGCGATCTCCGAATACGACGCCAATTGGGACGCCAGTCCACCCGCAAGCTGAACCGAAGCCAGAGACACCGCCATGACCGACAAAACGCCCCGCTCCACCGACCGCCAACCGGCGCAGACGCGCCGACGCGCCTTCGGCCGCTTCCTCGCCAACACGTCCGGCGCGACCGCAATCAGCTTCGGCGTGCTGCTGGTGCCGCTTCTGGCGGCGGTCGGTCTCAGCATCGACGGCTCGCGCATCCTTTTGACCCGCTATCACCTGCAGGCGTCGACGGATGCGGCCGCACTGGCGATCGCCACCGTCTATGACGACGATGACACGCTGGAGGATCTCGCCGAAAAATATGTCGAGAAGAACTTCACGCTGGCCGGCGCGCGGCTCGGCGACATCGATGTCGATGTCGTTGACGAGGATCTCGACGACGACGACATCGACGAGGAAAACACGGTCACGGTATCGGCCAAGGCCTCGGCCGACACGCTGTTCATGTCGATCATGAATGTCTCGCAGTTCAACGTCGACGTCAGTACGACCGTGAAGCGGGCCGGCGGCGGCCTCCTCGTCAGCCTCGTGCTCGACAATACCGGCTCCATGTGGGGCGGCAGCCCGTCCAAGATCGAGGCGCTGCGCAGCGCGGCGGATGTGCTGGTCGACGAGGTTTTCGACGGCGAACTGACACCGGAGGACCTGCGCGTCGCCGTCGTTCCCTACGCGGCGACGGTCAATCCGGGTGCGGTGGCCGACAGCATTGTCGGACCGCATTCCTACGGTCTGCGCGATCCCAGCAAGATCGACGGCTGGAAGGGATGCGTCATGGAACGGGCCGGCGCGGATTCGATCGCCGACACGCCGCCGACAACCGCGACATGGACGCCGTTCTGGTACGAGCCGGCGGTCGACAACAACTACGATCCGGCGGACTCGACGACGATCATTCCCGGTGGCTTGAAAAACTCCAACGGCATCGCCGGCCCCAACACCGGCTGCCCGACACCGATCACGCCGCTGACCCGCGATCTCGATGTGGTCGAAGACGCCATCGAGGCGTTGTCGGCGTGGAACCGCGGCGGCACGCTCGGCGATATCGGCATGGCATGGGGTATCCGCAGCCTGTCGCCCGGCCTGCCCTTCGACGAATCGACCGAGATCGACCCGCGCACCGGCGCGACGCTGTGGGACAGCCCGCGCTGGCGCAAGGCCATCGTGCTGATGACCGATGGCGACAACCTGTTCTACGACCTGCCCGGCAATTCAGGGCCCAACACCGCGCATCCCGGCAATTCGGACTATACCGGCTATGGACGGCTCGGCGAGGCGCAGGCCAATGCGTTGTTTGGGACGAGCAACAAGAACACGGCCAAGACCAAGGTCGACACGCGGCTGAAATCGCTGTGCACCACGGCGAAGACCCAGGACATCATCGTCTACACGGTGACCTTCGGCTCGAGCCCCAGCTCGAGCACCAAGGCGGTGTTCCAGGACTGCGCCTCCGACCTCGGTAAATACTACCACGCGCCAGGCAAGGAAACGCTGGAGAATGCCTTCGGGACGATCGGCGCCGAACTCTCCAAGCTGCGCATCACCCGGTAAGATTTCGCGTTAACCCTGTCGGACCGGGGCGCGGCTGCCGGCCGCGTCCGTCTTGACATGGCGCTGCGGGACCACTATCTGCGCCCTGCTAGCACTCTCCATGCATGAGTGCCAAATCACCATCAGCCAACGTATATAGGGTAACATTTCAATGGCAGAGATGAATTTCCGTCCGCTGCACGACCGCGTTGTCGTACGCCGTGTGGATTCAGAAGAAAAGACCGCAGGCGGCATCATCATCCCCGATACCGCCAAGGAAAAGCCTTCGGAAGGCGAAATTGTCGCTGTCGGCCCCGGCGCCCGCGACGAGAACGGCAAGCTTCAGGAACTCGACGTCAAGGCAGGCGACCGCGTCCTGTTCGGCAAATGGTCGGGCACCGAGGTCAAGCTGAACGGCGAAGACCTTCTGATCATGAAGGAATCCGACATCATGGGCATCATCGGCTGACGCCGGCACTGTCCCTGCAATCCAAACGAATTTGCCAATGGGCATAGTGCCCGGGAGTACGAAATATGGCAGCCAAGGAAGTCAAATTCAGCCGCAACGCGCGTGAGCGCATGCTTGCCGGCGTCAACATTCTCGCCGACGCGGTGAAGGTCACGCTCGGCCCGAAAGGCCGCAACGTCGTCATCGACAAGTCGTTCGGCGCACCGCGCATCACCAAGGACGGCGTCACCGTCGCCAAGGAAATCGAACTGGAAGACAAGTTCGAGAACATGGGCGCGCAGATGCTGCGCGAGGTCGCTTCCAAGACCAACGACATCGCCGGTGACGGCACCACCACGGCAACCGTTCTGGCCCAGTCGATCGTCCAGGAAGGCCACAAGGCCGTTGCCGCCGGCATGAACCCGATGGACCTGAAGCGCGGCATCGATCTGGCCGTCGCCGAAGTCGTCGCCGACCTGCAGAAGAAGGCCACCCCGATCAAGACTTCCGAAGAAGTCGCCCAGGTCGGCACCATCTCGGCCAATGGCGAAGCCGAAATCGGCTCCATGATCGCCGAAGCCATGCAGAAGGTCGGCAATGAAGGCGTGATCACCGTCGAGGAAGCCAAGACCGCCGAAACCGAGCTGGAAGTCGTCGAAGGCATGCAGTTCGACCGCGGCTACCTGTCGCCTTACTTCGTCACCAACCCGGAGAAGATGGTCGCCGACCTTGAAGATCCGTACATCCTGCTGCACGAGAAGAAGCTCTCCAACCTGCAGGCCATGCTGCCGATCCTCGAATCCGTCGTCCAGTCGTCGCGTCCGCTGCTGATCATCGCAGAAGACGTCGAAGGCGAAGCGCTGGCGACGCTGGTCGTCAACAAGCTGCGCGGCGGCCTCAAGATCGCTGCCGTCAAGGCTCCGGGCTTCGGCGACCGCCGCAAGGCCATGCTCGAGGACATCGCCATCCTGACCGGCGGTCAGGTGATCTCCGAGGACCTCGGCATCAAGCTTGAAAACGTCACGCTCGACATGCTGGGCACCGCCAAGAAGGTTGCGATCTCGAAGGAAGAGACCACGATCGTCGACGGCGCCGGCGAAAAGTCCGACATCGAAGGCCGCGTCGGCCAGATCAAGGGCCAGATCGAGGAAACCACCTCCGACTACGACCGCGAGAAGCTGCAGGAGCGTCTCGCCAAGCTGGCCGGCGGCGTCGCCGTCATCCGCGTCGGCGGTGCGACCGAAGTCGAAGTGAAAGAGAAGAAGGACCGTGTCGACGACGCGCTGAACGCAACGCGCGCAGCCGTCGAAGAGGGCATCGTTCCAGGCGGCGGCACCGCGCTGCTGCGCGCTTCGGCCGCTCTTTCGGCCAAGGGCGCCAACTCCGACCAGGAATCGGGCATCAACATCGTGCGCCGCGCGCTGCAGGCTCCGGCCCGCCAGATCGCCGACAATGCCGGTGAAGAAGCGTCGATCGTTGCCGGCAAGATCCTCGAGCAGTCGGCCGACACCTACGGCTTCAACGCCCAGACCGGCGAGTATGGCGACATGATCCAGCTCGGCATCGTCGACCCGGTCAAGGTCGTGCGCACCGCGCTGCAGGACGCAGCCTCGGTTGCCGGCCTGCTGATCACGACCGAAGCCATGGTCGCCGAACTGCCGAAGAAGGACGCTCCGGCTCCGGCAATGCCCGACATGGGTGGAATGGGCGGCATGATGTAAGCCAAAGGCTTACTTGCCAGACAATCGGAAGGCCGGGAGCGATCCCGGCCTTTTTTTTGCAGGTCCTTGATCGGCTCGGCAATTAACTTCCTTGCGGCTCTTTCCTCGAGCCATCGCCCGTACTTGTGAAGAATTCTCTCTCCGCTTACCTTCGGTCGAGACGGAGGGCGAAGCGATGTTCAGGGATGCCGAGGCCGTTGCGCATTCAGCGAATTTGCTGGTCTGCATTGGCGGGCTGGCGACGGCAACGGGCGCGATCGCCGGCGCGGGCGCGGTCGTCGGCGGCTATCTCTCCTACCGTGAAATCATGAAACGCCTGCCGGCCGGGGCAAAACGCCTCGCCGACGAGTTGCAGAGCGAACTCGCGGCGAAACTGGCCGAGCCGGGACTGAACGAGGACACGCGCCGGCTGATCCCGCAGATGATCACAGCCAGCCTGCCCTCGCCGCAGCGCGTCATGGAAGCCGGCCTGGAGGGCGAGACACTTGTCGAGATGATGGCGGCGCGGCTGACAGACAGGGAACACAAGCTGCCGGACCATCTCGGCCCGTTCAAGCGGATCGTCGGTCATCTCCTCAAGAAGCTGCTCGCCGATCCGCAATTCGCCGACGAACTCGGCCCCGCCTTCCGCAGGCAGGTGCTGGCCGACGCGCAGGCGATCAAGGCCGGCATCGAAGGTCTGGAAAAGCAGTTCGGCTCGATCTCCGAAGCCCTGAGCCAGGTCGATCCGCTGGCGCCGGCGCGTCGAGTATGGTAGCAGGCTTTACGCAAACGGATTGCGCTATGGCGGGACAGGCTTGGCCAGAGCGGCCGACATGAACCGCGCCGCGCTTCACATCCGCACCGAGACGGACCATCCCGTGGACTGGGCCATGACACTGGGGAATCTCGCACTGGCCGAAGAAACCCTCGCCGGTCTCGACACCTGCGCCGACCCGCGCCCGCATCTGCAAGCGGCGCTCGCGCATTGCGACGCGGCGCTGCGCGTCTTCGATCCGGAGCACATGCCGGAAAATTACGAGAAAGCGGAAACGGGCCGCGCCCGCACTCAGGCCAGGCTCGACGCCCTTTCCTGAGCGATGGTCGGGCGACCTCCAAGAAAGCCTCGCAGCTACGACGCCTGCGCGCGCGCCATGCGGCGGCTGACGACATCGAAGGTCGAGCGCATCGCATCGAGCATTCCCGCCAATTCCTCGTCCGACAGTGTCAGCGGCGGCGCCAGCGCCAGCGTGTCGCCGGTCGGCGCCGCGAAGACGCCGGATGTCGCCAGGCGGAACAGGATCTTCTCGCGCCATTCATCGCCGATAGTGCCGTCAGGCGCATTCGGATCGACGAGGTCCACACCGGCGAACAGTCCCTTCCCGCGCACCGCGCCAACCACCGGAAACGCCTCCATCTCGCGCAGAGCAGCCTGGAAGCGGGCTCCGATTTCAGCGGCGCGGGCAATCAGCCCCTCGCGTTCGATGGCATCGATGATCGCAAGTCCGGCGGCGCAAGCGGCCGGGTAGCCGTCCATGGTCGAGCCGGTCTTGACCTCGCCGTCGGCATCGCCGGTGATCGGCGCGACGATCTGCTCGGAAAACAAGGTGGCCGACAGCGGCGCGTAGCCGCCGCCCAGGCCCTTGCCGAGCGTCATCGCGTCGATGTCGAGGCCGGTGCTGGCAAACCACGCGCCCGTACGCCCCAGGCCGGTGGCCACCTCGTCGGCGATGACAGCCACGCCTGCGGCCCGGCAGAGCGCGATCGCCTCTTCCAGCCAGTCGCGGGGCAGCGGATGCACGCCGGCGGTGCCCATGATCGGCTCGAAGACGAATGAGGAAATCGTCGCGCCGTGCCGCCCGTTCAGGATGTCGCGCAGTTCGGCAAGCGAGGCGGCGGGATCGTGGCCGGCGACCGGCGGTTTGATGCGATGGACCCCCGGTGCCAACGGCGTCACCTGCTCCCGGTCTTCGGAAAAGCCGGAGACCGAAATGCACAGATAGGAACCACCGTGATAGGCCATGTCGAGGGCGACAACGCCGGTGCGCTGCGGCTGGCCGATGGCCTTGTGCACCTGGCGGAGAACGAGGATTGCGCCTTCGACCGCCGCCGAGCCGGTGGTGTGGAACTGGACGCGACCCATGCGCGGGTCAAGACCGAGCAGGCGGGCTGCAAGCCGGTCGGCATAGCGCGATTTCAGGCCGATCGAACTCAGATAGGTCAGGTCGCGCAGCGCCGCCGTCATCGCCTCGATCACGTCCTCGCGGCCATGACCCAGCGGCACCGTCCAAAGCCCGCCGCTGGCGTCGGCGAGCGTCAGGCCGTGGCCGGTCGTCAGGAAGCTTCCGCAGGCGCCGTCGATATCCGGGTCGAGCGCATTGTCCGCGGCGAAGTCGGACATCGGCGTCCAGCCGTGCAGAACCCTGTATTCCCGGTCACTTGATTGGTCGGTCATGCTCCGCCCCTCAAACTGGACACGCCCACGGGCCAAAATGACCGGACTATACAATCGCTTGTCAAATCAAACACATCACCGAGCGGGATGTCCAGCTTGGCTTTTCTTGCCAATGGCGGCAAGCCGCCAGCCCTTCTCCATCGGGCGCAGCTTTCCCCCAGGTCCGGACAATCCCCGAAAACCGGTTAGCTGTCATCGAAACTTCACAGAACTGTTACGCGGCATACAAGAACCCCTCATAGGCGCTCCAAAGCGTCTCAATCGGTGAGGCGCATCCAGGAGGCAATTTCATGATCCGCAACATTCTTGCAGCAGGCTTTCTGCTGTCGACCTCGCTCACGGCTTCGGCCGCAACCGAAATCACGTGGTGGCACGCCATGGGCGGCGCGCTGGGTGAAGCCACCGTCGCCATCGCCGACGGCTTCAACGCCAAGCAGGACGCCTGCCAGATCACCCCGGTCTTCAAAGGCACCTACGAAGAGACCCTGACCGCTGGTATCGCCGCTTTCCGCGCTGGCGAACAGCCGAACGTCATCCAGGTCTTCGACGCCGGCGCAGCGACCATCATCGGCGCCAAGGGCGCAGTCATCCCGGCCCAGGACATCCTGGAAGGCGCCGGCGTTGAGTTCAACATCGAAGATTACATCGAAGGCGTTCGCTACTTCTATGCCGATTCCGAAGGCAAGATGATCGGCATGCCGTTCAACTCCTCGACCCCGATCCTCTACTACAATGTCGAAGCCCTCGAAAAAGCCGGCGTTGAAGCACCGAAGACCTGGGAAGAGTTCGAGGCCATCGCGCCGAAGCTGAAAGAAGCCGGCTATGTGCCGCTCGCCCAGTCGCACCTGCCGTGGATCTTCACCGAGAACTTCAAGTCCCGCCACAACCTGCAGTTCGCGACCAACAACAACGGTTACGACGGCGCACAGGACACCAAGCTGATCTTCGGCGAGCCGATCAAGAACCACTTCAAGGCCGTCAAGGGCTGGCTCGACGATGGCCTGTTTGGCTATTACGGCACCGGCTGGGGCGACAACCAGACGCCGTTCAACGAAGGCAAGGTCGCCATGTGGCTCGGTTCGTCGGGTTCGTTCGGCGGCATCTCCAAGACCGTCGAGTTCCCGTTCTCCGCTACCTACCTGCCTTACTGGGACGCTGTTGAAGGCGCCGGCACCGGCACGTTCATCGGCGGCGCCGCCCTGTTCTCCATGGCCGGCAAGCCGGACGCGGAAAACAAGTGCGTTGCTTCCTTCTTCGAGCACCTCGCTTCCGCCGACACCCAGTACACCTGGCACAAGACCACCGGTTATGTGCCGATCACCAACGCTGCCTACGACCTGGCCACCGAAGACGGCTACTACAACGAAGCTCCGGCCGCTGAAATCGGCATCAAGCAGCTGACCCTGCCGGGCGGCGAGTGGACCAAGGGCTACCGCATGGGCTTCTACGTCCAGGTCCGCGACGTGATGAACCGCGAGTACGGTAAGATCATGTCCGGCGACGTCACCGTCGACGAAGCTTTCGCCACCATCGAAGCCGACGGCAACAAGCTGCTCGAGCGTTTCGCCAAGACGGCAGGCAACTAAGCCTCCTTTTGGATTGAAAATGTGGGGGCGCCATTGCGGCGCCCCCATCGCTCGTTTCCGCCGGCGGAACGGACTCCCCGTTTTGTGCTGGCCCTACCCGCCCGGTGTCGCGATGAAAAAAGTCCAGTTCCAGACGCTTTGGATCCCCTATCTCCTGCTGCTGCCGCAATTGTCGATCGTGGTGATCTTCTTTCTGTGGCCGGCCGCCGAGGCGATCCGGTCCTCCTTCTACCTCGAGGATCCGTTCGGTTTCGGATCCACATTCGTCGGCATGGACAATTTCGTCGACACGGTGACCTCGACCGATTACGGCCGCGTCGCGCGCTTTACCGCGGTCTTCACGTTCTTCGTCACGTTTTTCTCGCTGGCCATCGCGCTGCTGCTCGCCGTCAAGGCCGACAAGGTCCTGCGCGGCTCCTCGCCCTACAAGACGCTCTTGATGTGGGTCTACGCGGTCGCGCCGCCGGTCGCCGGCCTGATCGGCGTCATGCTGTTCGACCAGCATGTCGGCCCGCTTGTCGATTTCTTCGCCCTGTTCGGCTGGGAAATGAAGATCGGCGTCAACTACTTCGACACCAGCTTCGCGATGATCGTCACCTCGGTCTGGAAGCAGGTTCCGGTGAATTTCATTTTCTTCCTGTCAGGCCTGCAGGGCATCTCCAAGTCCGTTCAGGAGGCGGCCAGCATCGACTGCCGCTCCAGCGTCCGCCGCTTCTGGACCGTGACCTTCCCGCTGCTCGCGCCGACCGGGTTCTTCCTGCTGATCATCAACATCACCTACGCCTTCTTCGACACGTTCGGCATCATCGACGTGATCGTGAAGAACGAGCCCGGCAACAACCCGGTGACGCTTGTCTACAAGGTGTTCCTGGACGGTTTCAGGGGCAACGATCTCGGCGGCTCGTCCGCCCAGTCGGTGATCCTGATGGCGCTCGTCTTCATCCTGACCGTTATCCAGTTCCGCCTGATCGAGCGGCGCGTGCACTACAACTGAGGTGAGACAATGAACAAGCTTCAGATCTCGGATCACATCATCCTGCTGCTCGGCGTCCTCTTCATGGTCGGTCCGGTGGTGGTCGCCTTCATGACCAGCACGCATGATGCGATCACCATCTACAAGGAAGGCATGCAGGCCGGCTATGGCGGACACTTCTACGAAAACTACCACAAGGTGCTGTTCGAGGCGGGCGGCTTCACGAAAGAAGTCGACGGCTTCGTGATGCTCTGGAACTCGATGATCCTGGGTTTCGGCTTTGCCATCGGCAAGATCGTCATCTCCATGCTGGCGGCCTATGCGATCGTCTATTTCCGGTTTCCGTTCGCCACCTTCTGCTTCTGGATCATTTTCGCCACGCTGTTGCTGCCGCTGGAAGTGCGCATCCTGCCCTCCTATGAGATCGTGCAGTCGCTCGGCATGGTGAACACCTATTCCGGCCTGATCGTGCCGCTGATCGCGTCGGCGACGGGGACGTTCTTTTTCCGCCAGTTCTTCAAGTCGGTACCCGACGAATTGCTGGAAGCCGCGCGTATCGACGGCGCCGGTCCGTGGAAGTTCTTCAAGGACATCCTCGTCCCGATGTCGCAGACGATGATCGCGGCAATCTTCATCATCATGTTCGTCTATGGCTGGAACCAGTACCTCTGGCCGACACTGATCACCACGGACGAATCGATGTTCACGCTGGTGCGCGGCATCAAGCAGATCCTGCAGGTCTGGGTCGGCGCGCAAATCCCGGCTATCAACGAGGCCATGGCGCTGGCGATCCTCGCCATGCTGCCGCCGGTCATCGTCGTGGTCGTCTTCCAGAGTTGGTTCGTTAAAGGGCTCGTCGAGAGCGACAAGTAGGACATTCGCTATGGCTACCGTAAACATCAAGCAGGTCAGCAAGGACTATGGCAACGGCGTTCGCGCCGTGAACACGGTCTCGCTCGACATCGAAAAAGGCGAGTTCATCGTCCTTGTCGGCCCCTCGGGCTGCGGAAAATCGACCCTGTTGCGCATGGTCGCCGGGCTGGAGACGATCTCCGACGGGGAAATCCGCATCGGCGACCGTGTTGTCAACGACGTTGACCCGGCCGACCGCGACATCGCCATGGTCTTTCAGAACTACGCGCTCTATCCACATATGACCGTGCGCAACAACATGGCCTACGGCCTGAAGAACCGCGGCATGAACAAGACCGAGATCGACCGCCGTGTCGACGAGGCAGCGGCGATTCTGCGGCTCGAAGAGTATCTCACCCGGCGTCCGCGCCAGCTTTCCGGCGGCCAGCGCCAGCGCGTGGCCATGGGCCGCGCCATCGTACGCGAACCGGCCGCCTTCCTGTTCGACGAGCCGCTTTCGAACCTCGACGCCAAGCTGCGCGTGGACATGCGCGGCGAGATCAAGCAGCTGCAGAAGCGGCTCGGTACGACTTCGATTTATGTGACGCACGACCAGCTTGAGGCGATGACCATGGCCGACCGCATCGTCGTGTTGAACCAGGGGCGGATCGAGCAGATCGGCAGCCCCCTGGAGGTTTACCGCAAGCCGCAGTCGGCCTTTGTCGCGAGCTTCATCGGATCACCGGCCATGAACCTGCTCGATGTTCGCGCCGAGGCCGGCCGCATCGTCATCGGCGACCAGTCGGTCGAAATGAACGGCCACGCCGTCGAAGACGGACCGGTGACTCTCGGCTTGCGCGCCGAGGACATGCGCCTGGCCAATGGCGAGGTCGCCGACATGGATCTGGCAATCGACTATGTCGAAGAACTCGGCGCCGGGCGCCTCGTCCATGGGCGCATCGCCGACAACAAGCTGGTGGTGTCGCTGCCTGCCGGCGAAGCCCTGCCTGACAGGCTTTCGATTGCCATCGACAAGACCCGCATGCACCTCTTCGATGCGCAACAGGGCCACCGGCTCTAAGCAAGCGCCGGGCGCGGTCCACCGGGCCGCTCCGATATGACATCGATCAATGCATCAAGGCGGTGGGCCTGCGAATTTCGCCGGCCCAAGCAGGGAGGAATCCATGTTCAAAACGATTATCGCCGCCGTTGACGGATCGGACCATGCAACCGAGGCGCTTAAAGTCGCCTGTGACCTGGCCAAGAAATACAGCTCAGAACTGCGGATCGTGCATACGCCGCAAGCGGTCGGCGACACGTTGATTGTCGGCTATACGGCGGTGCCTGTCCCGCCAACCAAGGAAGAGATGCTGAAGTCAGGGCGCGAAGTTACCGGTGCGGCTGAAAGCGTCGCCCGCGAGGCCGCGCTCACCGAATTCTCCAGTGCAGTCATCATGGGCGATCCGGCGCATGTGGTCGTCGAGGAGGCAAAACGCTGCGGGGCCGACCTGATCGTCATGGGCCGGCGCGGACTGGGCAGCCTGACGGGCCTTTTGATCGGATCGACAACCGCCAAGGTGGGCCAGCTTGCGCCTTGCGCCGTGCTCACCGTCAAGTAGGGCGTATACGGCTGGACTGAAGCGAGCATAAACGGCGACCCTCACGCACTTGTCATGCGCTTGAGGCGCCACATGGCGAGACCGCCCAGGGCAGGCCCCGCGGCCATCAGTGCAAAGACGCCGGGCCAGCCTATCGCTTCGACTGCCAGCGGTGTCGCCTGCACCGTGAAAAACGTCAGCGAAAAACCGAGAGCAGTCTGGAACGTCATCAGACTGCCGGCTTTCTCCGGCGGCGCGTGATCGGCGACGAGAGCCGAGAATTGCGCGGAATCCGGCAAGATCGCAGCACCCCATACAAGGGCTACCAGCAGCACCAGCCAAACCGGGCCGCCGAACACGAAAGCCATTGTGATGGCCGCACCGCCGCTGATCGCCATTGCAAGGATAGCGATGTTCTCCTTGCCGATCCGATCGGCAAAAGCCCCTCCGGCGATACAGGCGACCCCACCAGCGGCGATGGCACCAAACGCGCCGATACGGGCGAGCATGACGGCGGCACCTTCTTGCAGATATACAGCGAAGCTGGCGGTCAACGCGACGCCGATCCAGGCCCACATCGCATAGAGTTCCCACATGTGGCCGAGATAGCCGGCATAGGCGAGGCGCACCTTCCGGTTCGTCCAGGCTTCGGTCACGGTGCGAATATCGAACTGGCCAGCGCGGGCGTGAAACGGCCCCAGCCTGGCAAACAGGCACAGGAAGCCGCCAGCCGCGGCCAGCAATGAGGCGATCGCAACACTGATCTGCCAATCGGCCCCGCCGGCAAGCGCCAACAGATGCGGCGCGGCGGACCCGAATGTCAGTGCGCCGACAAGCATGCCGACCAAAAAGCCACGGTCATCCCTGCCCCATCCGACTGTGATCTTCAGTCCGACCGGATAGACCCCGGCCAGCATGGCGCCGGTCACGAACCGGGCCACTATGGAAAGATCGCCGCCCGGCGTAGCCACAAGCAAGGATGCGTTGGCGGCGGCCGCGATCGCCGCACTCCCGGCGAACAGAAGGCGCGGGTCCAGTCGGTCGGGCAGTCCGAAAACGGCCGACAAGAGGGCGCCCGCAACGAACCCGGCCTGAACTGCGCTGGACAGCGCCGCTTGCCGGGCCGGCGAAATCACCGCTTCCTGGAGCATCTCGGGAAGAATCGCGGCGGACATGAACCAGAGGCTCATGGCCGCGATTTCCGCCACCATCAGAATTGAGATCGACAGGAACTTTGTCCGCCGATCGGTCATGCGCGCTTGGTCGACCATTCGGAGCAAGCTCTTTCCGCAACGGCACGGACTGTCAAGCAAGCATCAGTCGCGCGGCGGCTGCACCAATCCCCGCTCGGATGCAGGGCGAGCAACACAGCGGTCAAGCCAGGCCATGACATTCGGCGTCTTGTCCATGGCGAACGCTTCCTCGGCCTTGTAGAAGACCTTGGCGCCGCGCACCCAAGGGAAAATCGCGATATCGGCTATGGTGTATTCGTCGCCCATGATCCATTGCCGGCCTTCGAGGCGCTTTTCCAGGACTAAGAGAAGCCGGCGCGCCTCGTTCTGGTAGCGCTCACGCGGGCGCGGATCTTCGATGTCCTTGCCTGCGAAAACGCCGAAGAAGCCGTATTGGCCGAACATCGGCCCGATGCCGCCCATCTGGAACATCAGCCACTGGATCGTCTCGTAACGCGCAGCCGGATCCTGCGGCAGCAGCTTGCCGGTCTTTTCAGCCAGGTAGATCAGGATCGCACCGGATTCCCAAAGGCCGAAGGCTTCGCCGCCCGGGCCATCGGGATCAATGATCGCCGGGATCTTGTTGTTCGGGTTGAGCGACAGGAACGGCGCAGTCGTGGTCTCGCTCAGTGGGACGTTATGGGCATCATAGGGCAAACCCAGTTCCTCGAGCGCAATCGAGGCCTTGACGCCGTTCGGCGTCGGGTAGGAATAAAGCTGGATGTTATCCGGATTGCGCGGCTTCCAATGCCGTGAGATTTCGAAATCGGCAAGCGTTTTGCGTGACATGGCTGTTCCTTTCCCCAGCGCGAGCTGAACGCTCGACCGGTCACAGTTAGGAACGCATCCGCCAAACGCCAGCCACAAGACGCCGTCAAGCGGCAATCCGCGTTGAACACTGTGTCAACAAAACCGCACTGGAGACCGGCCATGCAGGACGCCACACGAACCGAAACCGATACGATGGGCGCAATCGAAGTGCCCGCGAGCCGCTATTGGGGGGCGCAGACGCAGCGCTCGCTGGAAAACTTCCCCATTGGTACGGAGAAAATGCCAGCGCCGCTGATCCGTGCGCTTGGTATCGTCAAGAAGGCGGCGGCGGAAGCCAATGTCCGGCTCGGCAATCTCGACGCGGATATCGCCGTGGCCATCGCCAAGGCCGCCAGCGAGGTGATCGACGGCAAGCTCGACGACGAGTTTCCGCTATCGGTGTGGCAGACCGGGTCGGGCACCCAGACCAACATGAACGCCAATGAGGTGATCGCCAACCGCGCCATCGAAATGCTCGGCGGCGACATCGGCTCGAAAACGCCCGTGCATCCCAACGACCACGTCAATCGCGGGCAGTCGTCCAACGACACGTTTCCGACCGCGATGCACATCGCCGCCGGCATCGAAGTACGCAACCGGCTGCTGCCGGCCATCGCCCACATGATCGCGGCGGTCGCCGAACGCGAGGCTGCATTCGCCGGCATCGTCAAGATCGGGCGCACCCACACGCAGGACGCCACGCCACTGATGCTGGCGCAGGAGTTTTCCGGTTACCGCGCAGCGCTGGAACTGGGCGCAAGGCGCATCGAAACCAGCCTCGGTGACGTGTTGGCGCTGGCGCAGGGCGGCACGGCGGTCGGCACCGGCCTCAACGCGCCAGCCGGGTTCGCCGGCCTGTTCGCCGAGCGGGTCGCCACCGAGACCGGCCTGCCCTTCACATCGGCGGCCAACAAGTTCGAGGCGCTGGCAAGTCATGGCGCGCTGACAATGCTGCATGGCAGCCTCAACGCGCTTGCCGCCGATCTGTTCAAGATCGCCAACGACATTCGGTTCCTCGGCTCAGGGCCGCGCTCAGGCCTGGGCGAACTGGTCCTGCCCGAAAACGAACCCGGCTCGTCGATCATGCCGGGCAAGGTCAACCCGACCCAGGCGGAGGCTCTGACCATGGTCGCCGTTCGCGTCATGGGCAACCAAACCGCCGTCACGGTGGCGGCCAGCCAGGGACATTTCGAGCTCAACGTTTTCAAGCCGGTCATTGCCGACGCGGTGCTGCAATCGGTCGCGCTCCTGGCGGATTCGATCGGCTCGTTCACCGACCGTTGTCTGGCGGGCATCGAAGCCGACCGCGACCGCATCGCCGGCCATGTCGAACGGTCGCTGATGCTGGTGACGGCGCTGGCGCCACATATCGGCTACGACAACGCGGCGGCCATCGCCAAGGCCGCCCACAAGAACGGCACGACATTGCGCGAGGAAGCGATTGCCAGCGGCCATGTTGATGCCGAGGCCTTCGACCGGATTGTCCGTCCGCAGGATATGACCGGCGCATAACTGCCAGCGCGAAGTCGCCAGGGTGCCGGTGATCCAGCCGATTTCTGGTGCGTAGGAAGACGCGATGCCGAACAGTTCCATCAGTCGGCATCGAAGGGCCTGACCCGCCCTTTTTCCTTTGAGCCGCGCTGCACCACCCCCGGCGGCGCGGCTCAATTTTCTGCAAGCGCTTCAGACAATGCCTGCGCGATCGCGTGTCGCGGCCCGTTCGCCGGCGCAAACAGGCAGGCCTGCGACTTCAGGATCACGCCATCCTTCAGAATCTTCAGATGGTTGGCGCGCAGCGTCGAGCCGGTCGAGGTGATGTCGACAATAACATCGGCCTGGCCGGCGGCGGGCGCACCCTCGGTCGCGCCGAGGCTTTCGATGATCCGGTAAAGCTGGATGCCATGCGTCTGCGAGAAATGCTGCTGGGTCAGCCGCCAGTACTTTGTGGCGATGCGCAGCCGCCGGCCGTGGCGCTGGCGGAACTCGGCGGCGACGACGCCAAGATCGTCCATCGTCTCGACATCGAACCAAACCTCGGGAACCGCAACCACGACATCGGCCCCGCCGAAGCCGAGCTGCGACAGGCGTTCGACGCGCTCGGTACTGTCGGGCAGGCCTTCGCGAACGAGGTCCTCGCCGGTAATGCCGGCATCGACCGTTCCGTTGCCCAGCTCGCGGGCGATTTCGGACGCCGACAGGAACGCCACTTCGATCTCCGGACGGTCGCGCATCACCGTCCGGTAGGTGCGGGCGTCGCGCGGCGGCTCGACCGCGTAGCCGGCTTTCTCCAGCCGGGCGAGCGCCTCTTCCTTGAGCCGTCCCTTGGACGGCACGGCCAGCGTGAAGGTCGCGCTCATCGTTCCACCTCCGGCTGCGCCGCGATGCGGTCCAGCCAGACCGAAAAGCCGACGCCCGGCGCGGCTTCGCCGGCGCCCAGCATGGTCAGCAGGCGGTCATAGCGGCCGCCGCCGACCAGTACTGCGCCATCGGGCGCGGCCACCTCGTAGACAAGCGCGGTGTAATAGTCGAGCGGCCGGCCAAAGGCCGCGTCATACGTCACGGCCCCGGTATCGACGCCGGCAGCCGCAATCGCCTGTTCGCGGCCGGCGAATGCGGCCAGTGTCTCGTCCATTGCAAGCCCGCGTGCAGCCGCGAACTCCGCCAGTTCGTCGGCGGCGCGGTCGAGCGGCGCGCGGATCGAAAGAAAGGCGCGCAGAACATCGAGCGCGGCATTGTCAGCCGCCTCGCCTGCCGCACGAAACCGGATGAGCAGCCGCTCGGCGATCTCGTCGGCGCTCCGGCCGCCACTTGCCTCAAGCCCGGCGATCCGAAGCCGCATGTTGAGCGCGTTGATGAGCGCGGCACGGTCGCCGGCCTCGGCCGGCTCCTGGATGTCGGCGGGCACCTCGGGCGCGGCGCCCGGCGTTGCCAGCGCGGCAAGGGCCGCCTCCAGCCGGTCGCGGTCGCCAAAGGCATGCGACAGGCGCACCACCGCCGATGGCGACAGATCGAGGCCCGCGAGAACCGCGTTGAAGACGGCCTGGTCGCCGAGCGTCACGCTGATGCCGGCGGTCACGCCGAACTCGCGCAGAAAGGTCAACGCGTCGGCCAGCGACCGGGCATCGGCGGCATGCCGGTCGGTCTCGCCGATATCCTCGATGCCTGCCTGCAGGAACTCATTGCCGCCGGCGCGGCGCTGCCGGAACACCGTCCCGACATAGCCGTAGCGGCGCTTGTCCTCACCGGCGTCCAAATGCATCAGGCAGACCGGAATGGTGAATTCCGGGCGCAGGCACAGCATCTCGCCGGTCTCGCTTTCCGACAGGAAGATGCGGCGGCGCAGTTCCTCGCCGGCGGTGTCGAGGAACGGATCGGCGGGCTGCAAAACCGGCACGTCGGCACGGTCGGCGCCCAGTCGCGCCAGGATCGCCTCGACGTCGGCGCGCGCCGAAAATGAGCGAAGCGCGTTCATCAGCCGGCCTTTGCGCGGTCCTCGGCCTGGGCGGCCAGCATGCGGGTGACTTCGGCGACAAGATCGGCCTCGGCGATCTCGACCTGCGCCGGGCGGCTTTCGCGCCAGGTGACATTGTCGGCGATCTCGCCCGACAGGCGCTTGCCCTCGATCAGGTCCTTGACCTGCAGCTTGCCGGCAGCGCGCTCGTCGGACCCCTGGATGATGGCGAGCGGACAGCCGCGCCGGTCGGCATATTTGAGCTGGTTGCCGAACTTCTTCCAGTTGCCCTGATACATCTCGGCGCGGATACCGGCGGCGCGCAGATCCTGCACCATCTTCTGGTAGCGGCCGAGGGCTTCGGTATCGCCGTCCATGACGGTGACCAGCACCGGCGCAACAACCTCTTCCTGCCCCAGCTTGCCGAGATTCTTCAGCGCGGTCATCAGCCGCGAGACGCCGATGGAGAAGCCGGTCGCCGGCACGTCCTGGCCGGTGAAGCGCTTGACCAGCCCGTCATAACGGCCGCCGCCGCCGACCGAGCCGAACTGCACGACCTCGCCCTTGTCGTTGGTGACGTCGAACAGCAGTTCGGCCTCGTAGACCGGGCCGGTGTAGTATTCGAGGCCGCGGACGACGGAGAGATCGAGAAAAATGCGATCGGGGCCATAGCCCGCCGCTAAGACCAGCCTTTCAATATCAAGCAGTTCATCGATACCTTCTAGGTATGTTTCGTTCTGACGATCTCCCCCCAAAACGCCTCGAAATGGCAACATCATCGCCTTGCGAACGCCTTCTGACGCTTGGGTTTGCTTAATCGAGGCGGCATCTTCCGGCCTCGAGAACAATCCCGCAACAAAATCTATGTGCTTGGCATCCAGCCCCGCGCCCGGCGTGAAGTCGCCGCTTTCGTCCTTGCGGCCCTCGCCCAACAAGAGCCTCACGCCTTCGATGCCGAACTTGTCGAGCTTGTCGATGGCGCGCAGCACCGTCAGCCGGCGCATGGCGTTTTCCTCGCCGCCGAGGCCGATGGCTTCCAGAACGCCGTCCAGCACCTTGCGGTTGTTGACGCGGATCACATAGTCGCCGCGTGCGATACCGAGCGCCTCCATCGTGTCGGCCATCATCATGCACATCTCGGCGTCGGCCTGGACGCCCGGCGCGCCGACCGTGTCGGCGTCGAACTGCATGAACTGGCGGAAGCGGCCCGGCCCCGGCTTCTCGTTCCTGAACACCCAGCCGGCCCGGTATGTGCGGTAGGGAAGCTGGATGGCGTTGATGTTCTCGGCGACGTGACGGGCGAGCGGTGCGGTCAGATCGTAGCGCAAGCTCATCCACTGCTCGTCGTCGTCCTGCAGCGAAAACACGCCCTCGTTGGGGCGGTCCTGGTCGGGCAGGAACTTGCCGAGCGCGTCGGTGTATTCGAACATCGGCGTTTCGACCGGGTCGAAGCCGTAGCGTTCATAGACGGCGCGGATCTTGGCGACCATCTCGTCGGTCGCGCGTATTTCGCTGGCGGGACGGTCAGCGAAACCACGTGGGAGTCGCGCCTTGAGCTTCTGCGGTTTTTTCTTCTTCTCGGACATGAAAGGGCCTGTCAGGCAGGGAGGTGCGGAGATCGCGCCTTCCCTACAAGACAGGCCCAGCCGCTGCAAGGCGGGGTTGCCTCGCGGCCTATTTTGCCGCCCGGCAGATCACCGGAACCGAATAGGCGATCAGGCGCGAGCCAATCGAGTTGTTCTTGCTGGTATTGCCGCGCCGGTTGCGCGCCTTGGTGTTGGCCGCCGCAACGAACAGGATCTTGGCCTTGGCGGTGACCTTCCATTCCTTCTTCAGGACATCGGCTTTCGACATGCCCTTCTTCATCTGGGCTTTCAGGTTCGTCACGCAGGCGGCGCCGGGCGACGTGAACCATTTCGTGCTGTTGAGTTTGATCGGGACGTTGACCGATTTCTTGTAGACACCCCAGCCATCCGATTTCCCGGACATATGCTGATAGGCATGCTCATCGAAGTTCAAGTATATGTTGTGCGTCGAGCCGATCCCGGCGTAGTAGACCGCGTTCGACTTGCCCTTCGCCTTGGCGAACAAGCGCAACATGTAGGTGTGCGACGAGTTCTCGTAGCTGGTGTAGCCATTGGAGTTGGCGCGCAGGATCGCCGGTTTCAGATCGATGCCCTCGGCGACCATGTCGACCTTCTCCAGTTTGGAACCGGCATGGGCGACCGAGGAGACGGCGACGACCGCCGCGGCGATCGTCAAACGGATTGCTGTTGCATTTCTCATTGTCGTTTTCCTTCGAAAAAAGTGTCCGCGACGGAGCGCGGAATGTTTGCTTGCGGCGCTTCTCGAGGAAAACGGACAGTCTGCCTGTGCCGTTCGACACAGGGTGGTTCAGGCGAGCAATACCGGGCTCGCCTGAGACGCGCGGTCAATCACGCAGTTCGTAGATGCCCGGCTTGGTCTTGCGGGCGTAGCCGCCGTGGTAGCCCGGCCCGACATGAATGATGACCGAGGAGTTTTCGAATGCGTCATGCGGGAACCAGTAGCCGAGATATCTGCGGTAACCGTCCTTGGCGTAGTGAGAACCGCGATAGCCGTTCAGCGAGTAACGGCCCCGGTCATAGGTGATATGGCCCTGATGGCCGATCTTGATCACCGCGCCGTAGTGGGTCCTGCCGTCGTGGTGGCCGCCCGCAAATGCCGGGGCGGCGGCGAACATGCAAGCCGCGACAGCGACGCTTATACCGAACCTTGTCAACATTGCCTGCTCCCTCGCCGGCGTGATTGCCGGCAGTTCGATCATATACGATTTGTTAACCTTTTCAAAGCGGTTGGCCGCGCTTACGCAGATGATAGGTGAAGGCAAGCGCGATACAATGCGACAGCGCTTCGCGGTCGATGGCCATCTCCGGGCGGAACACGAGGGCGCGATCGCCTTCAAAGTCGAAGGCACCGGGATAGAGTTCGCGGAAGCGATCGACCAGACCGGTGTGGCAGATGAACGTCATCGCCACGGCGCCATCCGGGCGGGCGGCGAGCCGCACCGAACTGCCAATACGCGGCTTGACCGGCGCGAAGCTCGGCTCTCCCCATTTCAGGCTTTCGGCAATCTCGCCGACACCCTCCGTCGCGGCGGCCACCTCGAAAATCAGCCGCCGCAGGTCGTCGTAAAGCGGCTGCCTGGCAGCGGTCATGTCGGTCGCGTGAAGGCGGCGCGCTCGGCCTCCACCTCCTCGCGGCAATAGCAACCTTCCAGATGGTCGTTGACCAGTCCCATCGCCTGCATGAACGCATAGACGGTGGTGGGTCCGACGAAGCTCCAGCCGCGCTTCTTCAAATCCTTGGAGACACGCGTCGACGTCTCGGTCTTCGGCATCGCCGTCAGGGTCGGCCAGTCGATGACGGCGGGCCGTTCGTCCTGCGACGGCTCGTGCGACCAGAAATAGGCGGCAAGCGAACCGTACTCCTTGCGCAGCTCAAGCGCGCGCCGCGCATTGTTGATGGTCGATTCGATCTTGCCGCGATGGCGCACAATGCCGGCATCGCCAAGCATGCGCTCGACATCGTCAGGCCCGAACTCCGACACCGTCTCGAAATCGAAACCGGCGAAGGCGGCGCGGAAATTCTCGCGCTTGCGCAGGATGGTCAGCCAGGACAGGCCGGACTGAAAACCCTCAAGGCAAATCTTTTCGAACAGGCGGATGTCGTCGGCGACGGGCCGGCCCCACTCCCTGTCGTGATAGGCGAGATAGTCGTCCTGATTTCCGTGCCAGGCGCAACGCACCAAGCCATCCGCTCCTGCGATCAGTCCGTCGCCCACAGCAACTCTCCTTCATCATTCATTTACCTTTCCGCGAAACCGCCGGGTAACCTTGACGGCAGATTGAGAGCCGGATTCGCTTTTTATCGCTCTCTGATTCATAATTCGGTCGGGCGCCGCAGTCATGCTTGCAGACGGATGCTGCTGACAACGGTCTGTCAGTAGCCATGGACGAGCGAGTAAGAGTACGTCACATGAAACCGATTGCGACAGCTGCGGCGCTCGTCGCCGCCTCCCTTCTGGCGGCCGGCCCCGCGAACGCCCAGGAACGTTACGGCTCCCGCCCGCCGGTGGTGCTGAGCCCTGATCTCGCCGCGCCCTGGGTGATGCAACTCAAGCCGCGCCAGCGCATTGTCACACGGCAGGTGCGCGTTGCGACACCGCCAACGACAACGCGGCGGTCGCTGTTCCAACGCCGGCCGCAGCCGCTGCCGCAGGCACGCTCAGTGACCCGGCAACGGGCGCAGCCGGTGGCGCTGCGTTCGCCGGCCAATCCAAAGCCGAAACCGCGGCAGATGAACCCGATCTTCCTGCCGCAAACGGTCGCCTATCACGGCGCCGAACAGCCAGGCACGATCGTCATCGATACGCGTGACCGGTTTCTCTATCTCGTCGGCTCCAACGGCTCGGCGCGTCGCTACGGCGTCGGCGTCGGCAAACCGGGTTTCGAATGGGCCGGCACGCACAAGGTCACCCGCAAGGCGGAATGGCCGTCCTGGCGTCCGCCGGCGTCGATGATCGCCCGCGAGAAGGCCAAGGGCCACTTCCTGCCCGCCTATATGGAGGGCGGTCCGTCCAATCCGCTCGGCGCGCGGGCGCTCTATCTCGGTTCGACGCTCTACCGCATTCACGGCACCAACGCACCCTGGACCATCGGTCAAGCGGTCTCGTCGGGCTGCATCCGGATGCGCAACGAGGACGTGATGGACCTCTATACGAGGGTTCCGGTCGGCGCCAAAGTGATCGTGCGGTGATGCGGAGCTTCTGACAACGGCCGGAACGCCGGTATCGCGTACCCCCCTCTCTTGCGATTCCTAATGTTTAGTCCTCGCGTTCCGCTCGGCTAAGCCATTTAAACCGCTTTCTCTCCGACACGGGGCGAGAGCGTGGCATCTTCGCCGGGTGCGTCCTCGCCCCTGCGGGACAATGGTGCCGCATTGGGATGTCGGCGATTGGTATTCGGAACTTGATACACCGTCATCCTAGGGCTTGACCAACAACAAGCGAAGCGCCGTCGGCGCGTTGGGATCCATTCAATTCCGGCCAAGCTCGGCGCTCAGAGATGCAGAATAGTACTCGTTCTTCTATTTCCGGTGTTTCGCAACCGCTCTGGAATGGATCCTAGGGTCAAGCCCTAGGATGACGACCTGCTTTTTGCATAGCGGCTAATCTCCAACCTTCAGGCGTACGTCATCAGCACCGCGCCCCGTTTTCGAGACCAGCGTTGTCAAAGAACTGGAAGACGGGCGGTCAAAGCATCGCAACGTCTAGTTAGTAATAGCGATCCTCGGACCGCCCGCTCGGTGTTCTTGCAGCTTCGGTCGGCGGCCCGGAACTAAAGTCCGGGAAAACAAGACTGCGCGCGCCGCTTCATGCCGCCCCGGCGTGGGGGTTCATCACCCAGGCAAGGCACCGTGTGTTTGACCACCGGCCCTCCACTTTCGTTTCGGGCGTTCGTCGCTCCAATCGACAAATCGTTGTCGATTGGCCGACCTGCGGTCGAACACTCCTCACCCAACCAGGCACCGTCCCTCTCCCTGTGAGCCGGTGTGCACCCAGACTTCCATGAGAAGGCACCGGCGATGATAGAGGTGGTCGGGAAGCGGTGGACAGGTTTCGCCAAGGCCGCGGACCAACCTTCTGCAATCATTGGACAAATTCTGACCAGATCGCCAGATCTTCCCACCGGACAGCGGCTTGCAGCGCAACCTTTCTCGGTTACTTCTTCTCGCCCGGCGCCGGCAAACCCTGCTGCACGGCCTCGTTGGCGGCGGCGGCGACCGCCTCGATCTGCGGACCGGTCAGTTGCTGGGGTTCCTCGAGGCCGGGAATCTGCACGCGCACCTCGCGGCGGGCGAACTGGATGCCGGCCTCGTCGAGCGCCTTTTGCACGCGATTGTAGATATCCTTGCGGATGATCCACTGCGAGCCGGGCTTGGCCATGAACTTGCCGCGAATGACAATGCCGACATCGTCGACATCGTAGACGCCCTGGCTCTTGAAGGTCTGGATGAGGTTGTCGGCATAGTCCGCCTGCAATACCTCCTGGCCGATCTTCTTGAAGATCTTCTTGATCCGGTTCGGGTCGGTCTCGAACGGGAAAGTGAATTTCATCTTCATGATCACCCAGTCGCGCGAATTGTTGGTGACCTTGGGGATTTCGCCATAGGGAATGGTGTGCACCGGGCCAGTGTGATGGCGCAGTTGCAACGAACGGATGTTGAGCCGCTCGACCGTGCCGACGGTCCCTTCGATGACCAGATATTCGCCAACGCGAAACGCATCGTCGATCAGGAAGAACAGTCCGGAGACGATGTCGCGAACCAGTGTCTGTGCGCCAAAACCGATGGCGATGCCGACGATACCGGCACCGGCAAGCAGCGGCGTGATGTCGATGCCCATGTGGCGCAGCGCGAACAGCAGCGTCATGATGCCAATGGTGGTCTGCACGACAATCCGGATCACCGGCAGCACGGTCGACAGGCGCGAGCCACCTTGCCCGCCGCCCTCGCCGCCGCCCGGTTCGTCGGCGGTCAGGTCGAAGCCGCTGGCGGTCTGCTCGGCTGCAAGCTTGCGGTTGAACCACAGCGTCGCCAGTTCCCAGATCAGATAGCCGATGGCGATGATGAAGACGACCTCGAAGCCGCGCGCCGCAAATTGCTCGCCGAAGCTTTCCGATGCAAGTCCGGTGAAGCTGATCTGCCAGTGATCGGCGATCAACGAGATAATCGTGGCGAACGCGATGACCCGGCCGATCCGGATGTAGCTGCGCTTGGTCGAGTAATAGGCGCGTTCGGCGAGCAGGCCCTCGCCGCGCATGGGAGGCACCAGATGCCGCACGAGACCGCGCACCAGGGTGTCGGCGGCGGGCGCCATGGAAATCAACAGAAGCGTGTGGATATGCGCACCGCCGACGAGCAGCTCCAGGCCGGTATTGCTGGAACCGACATAGGGAATGAGAAACCAGGTCGCGATCAACACGCCGATGAAGAACCACGGAAAGGCATTCGCCACCCAGACTTCGGTCGGCGTGGCGTCGCCGGCGCGACCGATCATCATCTGAGAGATTCCACGGCGTGCCCGAACGGTCACGGTGCCGAACCAGACAAAGATCACCAAGTTGATCCAGAAGCCGAACCAGTCGTCCATCAGGTCCGTATCCTGCATGCGCGAGAACTGGATCAGGAAGAAGGCCATGCCGGACGCAAATGCGAGGCCGATGCTGTTGCGGTGCAGGTACCGCGCCGTCCAGTTGTCGGTATGGACCAGCCGTGCCTCAGGCCATCCCGGCGAAAGCATGAAACGCGAGACGGCAGAGACGATCAATGGCAGCATGACGAGGTTGGTCATGACGAGATGCGTGCTCTGGAAGTCACGCGCGCCAAGCACGAACCCGTGCACCGATGACGAAACGAGCACGAAGACCGCAATGGCCAGAACATCGACACCGAAACGCATGGCGAGCAGACGGACAGTCTGCCCCAATGGCGTGTTCTCGTCCGGCCTGCGCACGAGCCTGCGCAATGGACTGCGGATGACCGCATACCAGCCCAGCAGACCGGCGCCGATGCCGCAAAGCAAGGTCAGGAAATAGGACATCACGCCGCCTTCGCCGCGGCTTTCGGTGAACGCCTTGAAGGTATCGGCGAATTCCTTGATCAACGCCGGCACCTTTTCGAACGCGGTTTGACCCGAGAAGGTGATCGCGGCCAACCAGTCGCTCAACATCTGCGTCATCGGCGTGGCTTCGGCGGCCTCCGCCGACCCGCTCTCGCTGGCTACGGCGTCGAGGCGCTCGAGCAGGAGCTGACGCACCTGCTCGTCGCTCAGGCGCGACACCAGCGCGTTGATCGCTTCCGGTGTCAGCGGATCGGGCAATACGATCGGCGATGCTTCTTCGGTGGTCTCACCGGTGATGGCGCTCAGCGACTGGGCGGCAGCCAGCCCGCCCGCCGCGAGCACGGCCAACAGCGAGAGTAACCAGATAAAACGGCGCAAAATCACCTCCGATGCGATCGCCGCAGGCATAACATCGCCAGATGCATTTGAAAATGCGGCGGATTTCCGGGCATCCCGGTTCCGGGGCCAAGCTGCCCGACGATCCTAAAGCGAATGAAAGAAGGCGGTGAGCGGCGCGGCCATGTCACTGGTCGCGGTGGAACGGTGCAGGGGAAGGAATACCGTCAGTTCGCTTTCGGCCTCGCATTCGGGAACGGTTTCCAACCAGTCACGCATCTCGGCCGTGTCGTGACATTTCTCGCAGGACTTCCGGAAGACCGCCCGGCCCTCGGATACCAAGGTCCGGTCGACGTTCGGACAATCGATTTGTACCTGCGGAGCGCAGGCGGTCAGCAACAGTGCGATTGCCATCAGGATGATACGCATGGGAAACCTCCTTCGGAACTCTCCCTTGGTCATCCATTTTCGGCTTGCCGGCCCAGTCCCGCAATCGGTCGCGTTGTCGCGGCCCAGGTTACTGCGCGACGTCCATCAGGAAGTCGTCGATGCCGGGCGCACCGGCCTGCGCATCGCCGATACCGGCCGGTTTCGGCCCGCCATAGGCCCAGTCGAGAAGCTCGACCGTGTGCAGCACCGGCAGTTCGGTGCCCGATCCGATCTGGGTGATGCAGCCGATATTGCCGGTGGCCACGGCATCGGGCCTTGTCGCCTCGATGTTCTTCAGCTTGCGCGCTTTCAGTTGCGCGGCGATGTCGGGCTGCATGATGTTGTAGGTGCCGGCCGAGCCGCAGCACAGATGGCCTTCGGCCGGTTCGCAAACCTTGAAGCCAGCGGCCTTGAGGAGGTCTTTCGGCACGGCGGTGATCTTCTGGCCGTGCTGCATCGAACAGGCGGAATGATAGGCGACGGTGTGCCCCGGCCGCAGCGCCGGTTCCGGCAGCTCGATGGAAGCCAGATATTCGGTGATGTCTTTTGCCAGCGCGGAGACGCGCTCGGCCTTCGCGGCATAGGCGGGATCGTGTCGCAGCATCCAGCCATAGTCCTTGACCGTGGTGCCGCAGCCGGACGCCGTGATGACGATCGCATCGAGCCCGTCGGCCTCGATCTGCCGCGTCCAGGCGTCGACATTGCGCCGCGCGTCGGCAAGCGCCGCCTCCTCGCGGCCCATGTGATGGACGAGCGCGCCGCAACAGCCCTCGCCCTCTGGCACGACGACCTCGACGCCAAGCCGGTTCAACAGCCGGATCGTGGCATCGTTGATGGACGGCCTGAGCACCGGCTGGGCGCAGCCCGTGAGTATGGCGACCCGGCCGCGCCGCCCGGTTTGCGGAGCATGGGCACCAGGAGCAGCAAAGCGTGATTTCGGCTCTATCCGGGTGGGCGCCAGATCGAGCATGGCGGCGAAGCGCTTCAGCGCCGGGACCGCGCGCAACAGGCCGGCGAAGGGCCGGCCAAGCCGGGCGGCGTGAAGCGCGGCGCGGAAGCGGCCCGGATAGGGTAACACCAACGCCAGAATGTTGCGGATCAGCCGGTCGAGGAAGGGCCGCCGGTAGGTTTCCTCAATATGGGTGCGGGCGTGGTCGACAAGGTGCATGTAGTCAACGCCCGACGGGCAGGTGGTCATGCAGGCAAGGCAGGACAGGCAGCGATCGATATGGGTGACGACCTTCTCGTCGGCGGCGCGGCCGTTTTCCAGCATGTCCTTGATCAGGTAGATACGGCCGCGCGGGCTGTCGAGTTCGTTGCCGAGCGTCACATAGGTCGGACAGGTGGCCGTGCAGAACCCGCAATGCACGCAGGTGCGCAGGATTTTCTCGGAGGCCGCGATGCCGGGATCACGCAGCTGTTCAGGCGAAAAGCGGGTCTGCACGTAGTGTTACTTCCTGTCCTGTTGTCCTAGATCCACCAGGTCTGGGGGTCGGATATCGGTTCGTTGCGGCCGAGCGCCTGCAATCCCTTGACGAGGCGGACGATCACCCAGACGGCGACGGCGAACATCAAGATCACGCCGATGACGACAAAGGCCAAAATAGCGGCCACCAACGCATACAGGATGCCGATCCAGAAGGTGCGGATCAGCCAGGTGTAGTGGGTTTCGACGAAATCGCCCGCCTTGCCGCGATTCATGTAGGCGATGACGACGCCGATCAGGCCGGAGATGCCGATCAGAAACGAGGCGAAGTAGAGGATGTAGATCAACTGGGCATTCTGCTTGCCCGGCTCCAGCCATTTGCCGATTTCACCGGATCCGGAACTGGAGTTGCTTTGGGGATCGCTCATGGTCTTGGTCCTTTGCTGACGGTTACGCTGCAGTGCGGTTTCCATCGAACACCATGCGGCCGGGATTGAAAACACCGGCCGGATCGAAAGCTGCGCGAATCCGCTCGGACAGGGCGGCAATGGCCGGCGGCTGCGGCTGGAAGACCGGCACCGCCGCGCGCACCGGATCGGACGCGCGGACAAGCGTGGCGTGACCCCCACCGTGTTCGGCGACCGCGGCGCGCACCACATCGGCAGCCGGATCGGTGTCGGCGGCGCATTGCAGCCACACGAGGCCGCCCTGCCAGTCGTAGAAGACGGTGCCGGCAGTGTCGGCAAGGATGGCGGCGGCGACGGCATGGCCGGATGTCGGGGTAACCGAGATCTTCCACAGCGGCGTCGGCGAACCGGCGAACGGCGCAACATCGCGCAAGGCCTGCCAAAGCGTTTTCGAGGCCGCCTCGCCGATCACGGATGTCTCGGGATCGGCAGAAAACGTTGTGCGCAACCTGTCCAGCCGGGCGGTCACGGAATCGGCGAAGCCTTCGATACGCAGCAGCGTGAGGGACCGATCGCCGGGAGCCGCCGAGAGGGTTTGCGCGACATCCGGCGGCAGATGGGCGGCACCGGAGACCTCGGCGCTGGTCGCGACCGCGGCCGCCATCAGGCCGGCAGCCTCGGCGTCCGTTGCACCGTGGAGCGCGAGCGTCGCCTCGGTTTCGGGGCGCGGCAGGACCTTGAAGGAGACCTCGGTCAGGACGCCGAGCGTGCCCCAGCTGCCGGCCATCAGCTTGACCAGATCGAGCCCGGTGACGTTCTTCATCACCCGCCCGCCGTTCTTGACCGCCTCGCCGCGCCCGTTGACGAGGCGGACGCCGAGCAGGCTGTCGCGGGCGGCGCCGGCGGCAAGCCGCCGCGGGCCGGACAGGTTGGCGGCGGCGACGGAACCGATGGTCGGGTTGCCCTCGATGCCGGAAACGCCGCGCCAGTCGCCCGGTTCGAAGGCCAGCATCTGGTTGTTCGCGTCCAGCGCGGCTTCGATGTCGGCGAGCGGCGTGCCGGCGCGCGCGGTGACGACGAGTTCACCGGGATTGTACTCTGTGATGCCGCTCAGCCCGGCCGTCGCCAGCACCGCGTCGGCCGTTATCGGCTGGCCGATGCCGCAGCGCGTGCCGCCACCGACGATTTCGAGCGTCCGGCGATCGGCGGCGCAGGCGCGGACGATTTCGCAGGTTTCCGCCTCGCTTGCGGGTTGGTGAGTTTCAATGCCCGTCATGCGACTATTCCGCCGCCTCGCCGCGCATCGTGAGCGGAAACACCTTCGACGGATTGAGCAGCCACGCCGGGTCGAATGCGGCGCGCGTGCGCAATTGCTGGTCGAGATCGATCCGGCTGAACTGATGCAGCATCAGGTCGCGTTTCTCGATACCGACGCCATGCTCGCCGGTCAGGCAACCGCCGGCGTCGACACACAGTTTCAGGATATCCATGCCGGCAGCCTCCGCCTTCCCGGCCTCGACGGGATCGTTGACATTGTAGAGGATCAGCGGGTGCATGTTGCCATCGCCGGCATGAAACACATTGGCGACGCGCAGGCCGTAGCGCTCGACGATTGACGCCGTCTCCCGCAGCACATGGGAGAGCTGACCAAGCGGCACCGTGCCATCCATGCAGATATAGTCGGCGACCCGTCCGGTCGCACCGAAGGCCGACTTGCGCCCCTTCCAGATCGCGGCGGCCTCCATGGCCGACTGGCTTTCCTTGACGCGTTTGACGCTGTGGGTCCGCGCAATCTCGACGATCCGCTCCAGCATCGCCTGCATTTCGGCGTCGGATCCCTCGACCTCGACGATCAGAAGCGCCTCGACATCCATCGGGTAGCCGGCCTTGGCGAAGGCTTCGCAGATGTCGATGGCCTGCTTGTCCATGAACTCGATGGCGACCGGGATGATGCCGGCGGCGATGATGTCGGCGACACAAGCGCCGGCAACTTCCGAGGAATCGAAGCCGAACAGCACCGGGCGGGCGCCCTCCGGCTTGGCCAGCAGGCGCACCGTGGCTTCGGTCACGATGCCGAGTTGGCCCTCCGACCCGCAGACCAGGCCAAGCAGATCGTAACCGGCGGCATCGAGGTGGCTGCCGCCGATCTCGACGATCTCGCCATCCGCCAAGACCATGGTGACGCCGAGCAGATTGTTGGTCGTGACGCCGTATTTCAGGCAGTGCGCGCCGCCGGAGTTCATGGCGATGTTGCCGGCGATGGTGCAAGCGAGCTGCGATGAGGGGTCCGGGGCATAGAAAAACCCGTCGGCGGAGACCTCATCGGAAATCCGCAGATTGGTGACCCCGGCCTGAACACGCGCAACCCGGTTGGCGAAATCGACATCCAGGATCCGCGACATCTTGGACACGCCGATCACCACCGCGTCTTCCTGCGGGATCGCGCCGCCGGCAAGCGACGTGCCTGCGCCGCGCGGCACAACGGGGACGCCGTTTGCGGCGCAATATTTCATCACCGCGGCGACCTGAGCCGTCGTCTCCGGCAGAACCACCGCCAGGGGCACCCGGCGATAGGCCGTGAACGCATCGGTCTCGAACGGAACCAGTTCGCGTTCCTCGGTTACCAGACAATCGGCGGGCACCAGACCGGCCAGGGCCGCGCGGATTGCGGCGCGGCGCGACAGCACGTCGGATCTCGGCTCAAGAAACTGTATCGCGGACATGGACGCCTCCCGCGCCTGATCGTCAAAGTGGTAAACTTAACTTACCACTTACGCCTCCGATGCGCAACCAAAGTCCGGATTGCGTTCGTGATCGCTTACAGCATCGTGTGCCTTGAAGAGCAGTCGAACCACCGATTGTTGCCACAACGGCAGGAATTCACGGTATTCATGTTCACACTTTTGAGATAGTTGCCCTACGTAACTTGCTGGACAACTCTACAACAGACTGATCCGACACATCTTCTCCTTGGTTTCCGCCTATGACGAAAAGGAAATAATCCAATCAAGTCTAATCGAACGAAAAAAGGCGCGAAGTCTTGCCTCGCAGGACGATAAGGGCAAATGCCGGATTCGGTGGGAAAACATGAATAAGTTCGGCGATCTCGAAATTTTTGCGAATGTCGTTGCCGCGGGCAACATGTCTGCGGCAGGCAGGGAACTGGGTTTGTCCCCGGCTGTCGTCTCGAAAAGACTGCGCAGGCTGGAAGACCGTTTGGGCACACGCCTGTTGCAACGTACCACGCGCCAGATCGCCCTGACCGAGGCGGGCAAGGGTTTCTACGAGCGGGTTGTCGTCATCCTGGCCAGCGTCGAGGAAGCTGAAACGTTCGTGTCGCGGCGCTCGGTCACCGCGCGGGGCATTCTCAGGATTACAGCGCCGACGGCGTTCAGCCGGAAGCACATCGCGCCGCATCTCGGCATGTTCATGGCCAAGAACCCCGATCTGGCGGTCAATCTGGTCTTGTCCGACGAGTTCGTCGATATCGTCGGCGAAAGCTACGATCTGGCAATCCGTATCGCCGAACTCGCCGACTCCAGCCTTGTTGCGCGAAAGCTCGCGCCCGTGCGCCGCCTGCTGTGCGCCGCACCGGAATATCTGGAACGAAACGGCATACCAAGCATCTTGTCGGATCTCGACGACCACAATTGCCTGACGCATCACTCAACCGAACCATGGCGGCTCATCGGCCCGGACGGTCCGGTTGCCTACCGGCCGCACGGCACCCTGCAGACCAACTCCTCCGAGGTCGTGCGCTCGGCGATCCTGTCCGGCATCGGGATCGGCTACCGATCGACCTGGGATGTCGGAGGCGAACTGGCATCCGGCCGGCTGGTCCAGGTGTTGGAAGACCATGAAGCCTCGCCCAATATCGGCCTGCATGCGATCTATCCGTCGCGCCAGTTCCTGCCAGTCAAGGTGCGGCTGTTCATCGACTTCCTGGCCGAGCTTTACGGCAACGTGCCCTACTGGGACGCCGGCGCCGAGGCACCGGCGGACGAAGAGCCCGCTGTCGGGAAGATCAGAAGCATCAAGTAGCTTTCGAACACGCTCTAAGTCTCGGTGTCGCGGTGCCGCCTGCGAATGCGCCGGACGAGAAGCCATAGCGCGATCACGACGACCGGCACCGCGGCCGCGGTCACCACCGCATCGGATATGCCAAACCGGGCCAGGCCCGCGCCCTTGACGACATAACCGATCAGGCCGACCACATAGTAGGAGACGGCGGCGACCGACAGTCCTTCGACCGTTTGCTGCAGACGCAGTTGCAGCCGCGCCCGCGTGTTCATCGATTGCAGCAGGTTGCGGTTCTGCTTTTCGACCTCCACCTCGACGCGGGTGCGCAGCAGGTTGGCGGCGCGCGACAGTTTTCGCGACAGGTTGGCCTGGCGCTCTTCCACCGAGCGACACGTCCGCATTGCCGGCGCGACCCGCCGTTCGAGGAAAGAACTCCAGGTGTCGTAGCCGGTTACCGGCTGCTCGCCGAGCGCCGCAAGACGGTCGTGGACGATCTGGTAATAGGCGCGGCTGGCGCCAAAGCGGTAAAGGCTTGAGGCGGCGTCCGCCTCCAGTTCCGCCGCCAGCCCGGTAATCTCGTCAAGCAATTGCTCGGTCTCGTCGGCGGCGACATTGCGCATGCGGTTGGTCAGTGCCGCCAGCCGGTCCTCGGCCTTGCGCATATGCGGCGAAAGCTGTTGCGCCATCGGCAGCCCGAGCATGGCGAGGGTCCGGTAAATCTCGATATCGAACAACCGCTGAGCGAGCGCGCCGCAGCGCTGCGGCGACATGCCGAGATCGAGCACCAGGATCTGCGTCAGGCCGGACGCATCCTGGCGAAAATCGGTCACCGCAATCGCCATGCCGTCCTCGACTTGTGCGCAGCAAACGGTTGCCGAATCGAACTCCGAGATCAGTTTCATCGTTGCCGCGCTGTGCTTGCGCACCTCGATGCGCACGCCGGCAATCAGCGTGCCCGGCGCCGGGAACTCCTCGCCAAAGGGGTGGCCGACCATCGGCTCGCCGAAGCGGCGCGGCAGTCCACCTTCCCAGAGATAGGTCGAGGCCTCGGTGTGACGCTCCCAGCGCAGCGTCCCCTTGCCCGTATCGATGGAATGGTGGCGCGCCTGGCGGTCGGGCGGAGCCGAGCCGTGCCGGCGCGACAGTTCGGACAGCACCGCATGGTCGACGGTCGTGCCGCCTTCGGTCATGAAACACAGCTTGATCAGGCCGCGCGGCGCGGAAATCGCCGGCGCGGGCCGCGAATGCACCTCGCCAAGCGCGGCAGCGCGGTTGGCGTGCAGCGGAAACCCGAATGCCCCGCGGCGGCCTCCCTTGCCGGTTGCACCGCTTTCGCGGTCGTTGTCCACTGCGGCGTTGCTCATCATCTGGTCCCGTCAGAAAAGTTCAAGCGGACTATAAGCCGTTCTCACCTGCATGACATGTCCCTGCGTCGTTTTGTCAGCAATCGCGAAATCGTCTTTTTCGGCCGTAAAGTGGACAAGAAAATTGACCATTTGTCCGCGTGTCCTTTACAGTCCGGTTCCTCGGGAACACGAAATGGCATCGCAGTTCATCACGCCGGTCAATCATGCGCGAACCGCCGACGAGGTTTGCGCCCAGATCGAGAACCTCGTTCTCGAGGGTGTGCTGCGCGTCGGCGACAAGCTGCCGGGCGAACGCGACCTGGCCCAGCAACTGGACGTGTCGCGGCCTGTCTTGCGGGAAGCATTGAAGGCGCTTGAGGGCCGCGGCCTGATCGTGCCGCGCCACGGCGGCGGCACCTATGTCGCCGACGTCATCGGCGACGTGTTTTCCGAGACGATGCTGGAGCTGATCGCCAACCACCCCAAGGCGACGCGGGACTATCTGGAATACAGGCGCGACGTGGAGGGCATAGCCGCCGCCTACGCGGCGGAGCGTGCGACCGCCGACGACCGCGCCTTGCTGTCCGATATCATCGAGCGCATGCGGCAGGCTCATGCCGAGCCGGACCACGCGGCGGAGGCCGCCATCGACATCGAGTTCCACCATGCGGTGAGCGAGAGCGCGCACAACGTGATCCTGATGCACACGCTGCGCTCCTGCTATCGGTTGATGGCCGACGGCGTGTTCTTCAGCCGGTCGCTGGTCTACGGCTTCCCCGGCGCGCGCGATCGGCTGCTCGCCCAGCACTGCGCGATCTACGACGCCATCGTGGCCGGCGATCCGGCGGCAGCGCGCCGCGCGGCCGAAGCGCATATGGAATATGTCGAATCCTGTGCCCGCGAGGCGGAACGGGCCAAATCGTGGGAGGCTGTGTCGCGCATGCGCCGGGCCCAACGTCTCGATGACGATGCCGCGGCGCGCAAGAGCGAAAAGGGCGCTGCCGAAACGCTCTAGATTGGCTGACCGAAGTCGCCCGGCGGCAACAGATTGTGCCGCCCGACATTGCGGATGTCGGTCTCGCCGCACAGCGCCATGGTCAGGTCCAGTTCCTTGCGCAACAACTCGAGCGCCTTGGTGACGCCGGCCTCGCCGGCCGCGCCCAGACCGTAGACGAATGCGCGCCCGATATAGGTCGACTTCGCACCAAGCGCGACGGCCTTGAGGATGTCCTGGCCGGAGCGAATGCCGGAATCGAAATGCACCTCGATTTGATCGCCGACCGCATCGACAATCGGGCCGAGCATGTCGATGCTCGCCGCCGCGCCGTCGAGCTGGCGGCCGCCATGGTTGGAGACAATCAGCGCATCGGCGCCTTTGCCGGCGGCGATCCGGGCGTCCTCGACATCGTTGATGCCCTTGAGGATCAGCGGTCCGTCCCAGCGCTCCCTGATCCAGTCGATCGAATCCCAGTTCAGCGTCGGATCGAACTGGGCATGCGTCCACTCGGACAGGGACGTCATGTTCGACACGCCCTTGGCGTGGCCGACGATGTTGCCGAATGTGCGGTTGGCGGTGCCCAGCATGCCGAGGCACCAGCGCGGTTTGAAGGCCAGATCGATCAGGTTGATCAGGGTTGGCTTGGGCGGCGCCGACAGGCCGTTTTTGACGTCCTTGTGGCGCTGCGCGAGGATCTGCAGGTCAAGCGTCAGCACCAGCGCCGAGCAGCCGGCGACCCTGGCACGTTCGATCAGCGCTTCGATATAGTCGCGGTCGCGCATCACATAGAGCTGGAACCAGAACGGTTTTTCCGTCGCGGCGGCCACCGCCTCGATGGAACAGATGCTCATGGTCGACAGGGTGAACGGGACGCCGAATTTTTCGGCGGCGCGGGCAGCCGCGATCTCGCCGTCGGCGTGCTGCATGCCGGTCATGCCGACCGGCGCAAGCGCCACCGGCATCGAAATCTCCTGGCCGACCATCTGCGTGGCGATCGAGCGGTCGCCGATATCGACGGCGACGCGCTGGCGCAGCTTGATCCGGCCGAAGGCGTCGGAGTTGTCGCGATAGGTGGATTCGGTCCAGGCGCCGGAATCGGCATAATCGTAGAACATCCGCGGCACGCGCCGGCGCGCGATCCGCTGCAAATCACTGATATCGGTTACCTTGTCGAGCATCGCCGTCCGCACTCTCTTCGTCATTCAACGTTGACGGTCTTAGCGCCGTGTCACGCCGAACGAAAGCCGGAGCGTGTCGGCAAATCTGCGGAAGGATGCTAAATCCGTAGCGTCAGCGCCCGGCGACCACCGAAATTCCATAGCCGTCGGCCGGAACCCTGCCGGCCAGAGCGCCGTCGGAATAGACGGCCAAGCCCCAAAAGGCGATGGCGAGAAGCGAAGAAAAAGTCAGCAAAAGGGCGCGTGCAGACATCGATAATCCTTGAAATACCTGTGTGGTCTCAAGCAAACTAATCATTTCGGTATTGGTAATGGCGTGAACATAGTCACACCGCGATGACAGGGAGGCCAATTATCCGATCACGTAGCGGAATACAACCGGGAAACGGCCGCCCTCGCGAGGAATTTGTGAAATGCCGCTGCAAAACCGCGTGAACCCGTTCGGCGAGATCGTCGCCCACCCGGCGCGCGGCGCGCTGACCGGAAACCGCGGCGTTTTGCACGATCCCGAAAGCCGCAGCCTGCATCCGATCCGCCGCTGGACCGGCAAGGCGTGGATCTGCTGCGTCTGCGACTTTCGCGGCCGCCGCCGCGACGTGATGGGGTTCAACGGGCGCCATGGCGGCGCCGGCTGGACGGAGCTGTTCTTTCTCGACGAGGCGACGGCACTGGCCGCCGGCCACCGGCCCTGTTTCTACTGCCGGCGCGCCGACGCGCAGCGGTTCCAGGCCGCGTGGAATGCCGGCGATGGCGGGCCGGAGCCGAAAGCGCCGCAGATGGATACGGTGCTGCATGGCGAGCGGCTCGACGGGCGGACCAAGCGCCGGCATCCCCTTCCCGGCGCGGCGCTCGCATTGCCGGACGGCACGATGGTCGCCGCCGGCGGCGACGCGCTGCTGATGTATGGCGGGCGGGCGTGGCGCTGGAGCTTCGACGGCTATCAGGTGCTGCCCGCATTGCCGGCGGACTTGACGCTGCTTACGCCGCCATCGACCGTGCGGGCATTTGCTGCGGGCTATGTTCCGGCCATCGACACGTCGGCCACGGGCGGCACGCCCGCACGCGGCGATTGACCTTTCGCCGAAGCCGGTCCATCGAAACGCCATGCGCGCAAACTACAAGATGCAACGGATTTTTCTCGACCGGCCGCTTGCCGCCGGCGCGGAAATCGCGCTCGACCGGGCCCAGACCAACTATCTGCTGAACGTGCTGCGCATGACCGACGGCGCGGAGATCCTCGTCTTCAACGGCCGCGACGGCGAGTGGCGGGCGACGGTGCGCAAGCCGACGAAGAAGTCGGCGGCGCTGACCATCGCGCGGCTGGAACGGCCGCAGCCGGCGCCATCACGCCTCGTCTACTGCTTCGCGCCGCTGAAATCCGGCCGCCTCGACTACATGGTCCAGAAGGCAGTAGAGATGGGCGCCGGCGCCCTCCAGCCGGTGATGACGCATCACACACAGGTGCCGCGCATCAATATCGAACGCATGGCGGCAAACGCCGTGGAGGCGGCCGAACAATGCGGCATCCTGTCGATCCCGGAGTGCCGCGAGGCGGTGCGTTTCGATACGCTGCTTGCGGGCTGGGACCCGGCGGCGCGGCTGGTTTTCTGCGACGAGGACGCGAACACCAACAATCCGCTGCCGGCGCTTCAGGCGCTCGATGCGCCGCCGGTCGGCCTGCTCGTCGGGCCGGAGGGCGGCTTTTCGGATGCCGAGCGCGCGCAGTTGCGTGCCCTGCCCTTCGTCACGGCGATCCCGCTCGGGCCGCGGATTCTGCGCGCCGACACCGCGGCGGTCGCGGCGCTGGCCGTCATCCAGGCGGCTGCCGGGGATTGGGATACGTTCAATTTTCCTTGATACAGGGTCAAGAAAATTGCGCTTGCCTCACCGACTGTGAGTGTTCATCAAGCGCACCGGATTGATATGGAGGCGGCCGATGGCCCGCGATACGACAGACGAAACGCCAATCTCCTCGGTGGAGGAACTGGCCGCCTATCTGGAAGCCGGCTGCAAGCCCGAGGATGATTGGCGCATCGGCACCGAACACGAGAAGTTCCCGTTCTTCGCCGAGGACAACTCGCCGGTTCCCTATGACGGCGAACGCTCGATCCGGGCGCTGCTGGAGGGCATGCGCGAAAAGCTCGGCTGGACCCCGATCATCGATGAGAACCGGATCATCGGGCTTTACGAGCCGACCGGCATGGGCGCGATCAGCCTGGAACCCGGCGGCCAATTCGAACTGTCGGGCGCGCCGCTGGAAACGATCCACCAGACCTGCCGCGAATCGAACGCGCATCTCGCGCAATTGCGGCAGATCGCCGACCCGCTCGGCATCAAGTTCCTCGGTCTCGGCGCCAGCCCGAAATGGACGCTCGACGAGACACCGCTGATGCCAAAGTCGCGCTATGACATCATGCGCGCCTATATGCCGAAGGTCGGCAGTCAGGGCCTCGACATGATGCACCGCACCTCGACGATCCAGGTCAATCTCGACTTTGCGTCGGAAGCCGACATGCGCGCCAAGATGCAGGTTTCCTACCGGCTGCAGCCGATCGCCACGGCGCTGTTCGCCAATTCGCCATTCACGGACGGACGGCCCAACGGCATGCTGTCGTGGCGCGCCGATATCTGGCGCGACACCGACCCCAACCGCACCGGCGTGCTGCCCTTCGTGTTCGCCGAGGATTTCGGCTTCATGGACTATGTCGAGTGGGTGCTCGACGTGCCGATGTACTTCGTCCTGCGCGAGGGCAGCTATCGCGATTGCACCCATGTCACCTTCCGCCAATTCATGAACGGCGCGCTGGAAGGGGAAATCCCGGATGCACGCCCCAATCTCGGCGACTGGACCAACCACCTGTCGACGGTGTTTCCCGAGGTCCGGCTGAAAAAGTTCATCGAGATGCGCGGCGCGGATGGCGGCCCGTGGCGGCGCATCTGCGCCCTGCCGGCCTTCTGGGTCGGGCTGACCTACGATGCGGCAGCGCTGGACGCGGCCGACGCGCTGACCCGCGACTGGTCGCTGGAAGACGTCGTCGCCTTGCGCGACGCGGTCCCGACCGAGGGGCTGAACGCCAGCATTCGCGGCCAATCGGTGCGCGAGATCGGCTACGAGGTGCTGAGCATCGCGCGGGCCGGCCTGCAGGCACGCGGGCGGCTCAATCCCGAAGGTTTCGACGAGGCGCATTTCCTGGCGCCGCTCGAGGAGATCGTCGCGCGCGGCTCGACGGCGGCCGAACAGATGATCACCGAGTACAATTCGGTGTGGGCCTGCTCCATCGAGCCGGTGTTCATGGAGTACGCCTACTGAGCGGCGGCGGCGGCGGTGAAGCCCGCAGCGCCATCAGCGTTATCAGCCCACAAATATTCATCACCATATATTACGTAAATCAGTTCCTAATACTGTAGCTTTTTCAATATAAATATAATTGGGTGAATTATTCCTTCCCTTCGTTTATTGTAGAACTGCGCCAACATGAGATAAACTCATCGAGCGCTTCAACATTTCACCAGGGAGAGACAAATGGCAGTGGATCAAGACGTTTATCACATCCTGACCGTGACCGGTTTTTCACCAAACAGCTTCGACGAAGCCGCCAGGAACGCCGTGGAAGGTGCGTGGGAGAACCACCATGAGGAGTTCGATCGGTTCGTTTCCTACGAGGTCGTCAGGACTGCCGGTGACATCGACATGACCAAGAGCGGTCCGGGTGTCTCCTACAGCGCGACGGTTGCGATCTCGGCGATCCACCGGCCGCACGCGCACTAGGCACCATCAGCGCCGCTTGATTTCCCGGTCCATTTCGCCGGTCGGCCACACCGACCGGCGACAAAGTCCGGCGCTTCACATGACCCCGTTTCGAACGCTGCTCATGCGGTTGTCGTCAGGCGGAGCCCCACGGCGCCGACCAGCACCATCGCCATGCAGGCGAGTTGCATCGATCCCAGCCGCTCGCCGAACGCGATCAGGCCGATCAAGGCGGCGGCGACAATGCCAATGCCCGCCCAGATCGCGTAGACCACGCCAACAGGCAGCACCTTCATTGCCGGCGCCAGCACCCAGAAACAAGCCGAATAGCAGGCGATCGACAGCGCGCCCCAATGCCATTTCTCGAAGCCATGCGACAGCTTGAGCAAAAAGGTCCCGGTGACCTCGAAGCAGATGGCAATACCAAGAAAGATCCAGGCGCTCATCACTTGCTCCCCTCTTCAAGAAAGAAAATCTCCTCGACGGGCGTCTCCAGCGCGCGGGCGAGCGCCAGCGCCAGCAGCGTCGACGGAACGAAGACCCCGTTCTCGACAGTGTTGATCGTCTTGCGGCTGACCTCGACCCGCTCGGCAAGCGCGGCCTGGGTGAGGCCGCGCTCCTTGCGCAGCGCCTTCAGGTTGTTTGCGAGCTTCACCCTGCCCGACCCCTGAAGAAGGCGACCACCATGTAGATCGAGGGTACAGCGCCGAGCGGGAAACCGAGCAGATAGAAGGCCGTCCGCGGGTCCATCTGGCCGGCGAGCGCGCTTGCCAGGAAGACCACAAACACCGCGAACGTCGCCCAGTAGCCGAGCACAATGCCGGCCTGTTGGGAGCTTCTGGCCAGTTCGTCATTGGCGATCGTCGCATCCTTCGGCCATATCACCGCGACCCCACACAAAACGACGGCCCCGCCCAAACCGAGCGCGACCATGAACCAGAGGGTATTCTCGGGAATCCGCGAAGGCGCCAGCAGGACCAGCGCCGTGATCGCAATCATTGCCGCCGATATCGCCAGATGCAGGACGAACCGCGCGGTCGCGAAGATGCTCATATTGCCACTCCATATGTAACCTCAAGGTATCATACGAAGTGATTTTGTAACGTCAAGGTTACATATTTTCGACTTTGCCTACTGCACCGTGATCGTGATCACCTCGGAGACCACCGGCGGATCGTGCGCGACGTGATTGAGGTCGCCGAGCACCAGTTGCAGCGTGTGCGGACCGGGGGCGAGTTCCAGCGTCACCTCGGTCTGGCCTTTGCCGAAATGCAAGTGGTTCTCGTCGGCGGGCAGCGGATAGGCAAGTTCGTCGGCGCCGTCCGGTCCTTCGCCGAACGGCGCTCGGTCGATCAGCAGGTGATGGTGGCCACTATTGGCCATTTCAGTGCCGGCCGGCGCCACCGCCATGCCGTCGAGGCCGAAGGTGATGGTCATCGGGCTGGTCACCGTTTCGCCATCGGCGATGTTGGCGAAGTAGACCCGCGCCCCATCCGGCGACGGTGTCTCGCCGGCGGGGGCGAGTGAGGTCGCCGCGGCGAAGATCGCCAGTGCTGCCGCGATTGCCGCAAAGCTTCGTGCAAACATGTGCCTTTCCTCCATGAAACCCGGCGCTGTGTGCGCCTCGGCCATGATGCACCCGCTATGGGGCGAAGGCGTGACGCATCTCCGTTCGCCGATTGCCGCCGGGCAGCGCCGTGTTATGGTCGAACATGCCGCAACCGGAGGGTCCCGCGATGATGCCGCTTTTCGACATGATGACCAATGCCCAGAACGGCGAGGCCATGCGCAAGATGGCTGAACAGTTCGGCCTGTCGCCGCAGCAGGCCGAAAGCGCCATGGAGGCGCTGATGCCGGCATTCTCGGCCGGCCTGAAACGCAACACCGCCGACCCTGCGGGCGTCGGCGCGTTCATGCAGGCGCTGGCCGGCGGCGACCACACCAAGTATTTCGAGGACATGGCGCAGGCGTTCTCGCCGGCGGGCACGCTGGCCGGCAATGACGTGCTCGGGCAGATCTTCGGCTCCAAGGACGTCTCGCGGGCGGTCGCCGCGCAGGCCGCGCAGGCAACCGGGATCGGTCAGGAAATCTTCAAGCAGATGCTGCCGGCGATCGCTTCGGCGATGATGGGCGGGCTCTACAAACAGTCGACCGGACAGTTCGGCGCCATGCCCGGCGCACAGGGCGGGTTCGGCGCAGGCGGCAATGTGATCGGCCAGGTCATCGAGCAGATGATGCGCCAGCAGGCGGAGATGGCGAAACACATGCAGCCGCCCGCGCCCGAACAGCCACCGGCTTTCAACCCGATGGACAATCCCTTCACGCAGGCGCTGGAGCAGATGTTCGGTGCTGGCCCGCGCACGCCCGAACCGGAGCCCGAGCCGCGTCAGGAAAGCGGATTCAACCCGATGAACCCGATGGACAATCCGTTCGGCCGCATCTTCCAGGAGATGATGACCGGCGGCGCGGGCGCGGCGAAACCGGAGCCCGAACCCGAGCCGGAGCCGGAACCCGCAAAGAAGCCCGCCAATCCCTACGAGGAATTGTTCGGCGAGATGTTCGAGACCGGCCGCCGCACCCAGGAGCAGTATCAGAAGTCGATGGAATCGATCTTCGACCAGTACATGGAAGGCATGAAGCGGCAGCGCTGAACCGCGCCGTGCGGTCAGCCGGCTTGCGGCTGAACGAGATGCGGGGCGCCGGTTGCCATATTGGTGCCGATATAGGGCAGGCTTGCCGCCTTCCAGCCGCCGAAACCACCCTCCATATGGGCGATGCGGTCATAGCCGGCTTCCAGCGCCATCGCCGCGACACGGCGCGAACGCATGCCGGAGCCGCAATAGAAGACAACGGGCCGGCGATCGTTGTCGGGCAGGTTGTGCATCTTGACGAAGGACATCGGCGCGAGCATCGCGCCGTCGATGTGCTCGAACAGGTATTCCGCCGGCGTGCGCACATCGATCAGGACGATCTCACCCTTCAGATAGGCGTCGGCGACTTCCTGCGGGGTCCAGGTGTCGAGCGTTCCGTGTTCGAGGCTTTCGGTCTTCATTGTGGTCTCCTGAATGGGTCGGGGCGGCGTCGGCCGAGCGCTGCAGGCATATCGGCGATTGCTTATATAAACATTGATGCGGCAAGTTCCAGCGCAAAGCGATATTGCAGGCTCTTGACCGGACCCGGCGCATCGGCCCTATTGCGGCGATGAACGACCAAGCGGCGCCAGGCGCGACTTCCAATGTCCATGAATTCTCGGTCTCCGAGATTTCCTTTGCCGTCAAGCGGACGGTCGAAGACGCCTTCGAGCGGGTGCGCATTCGCGGCGAGATTTCCGGCTATCGCGGCCCGCATTCTTCGGGGCATGCCTATTTTTCGCTGAAGGACGACAAGGCGCGTATCGACGCGGTGATCTGGCGCGGCACTTTCTCCAAGCTCGCCTTCAAGCCCGAAGAGGGCCTGGAGGTGGTTGCCACCGGCAAGCTGACGACCTGGCCCGGCTCGTCGAAGTACCAGATCGTCATCGACAACATCGAACCGGCCGGCGCGGGCGCGCTGATGGCGCTTCTGGAAGAACGCCGCAAAAAGCTGGCCGCCGAAGGGCTGTTCGACGACGCGCGCAAGCAGTTGCTGCCCTATCTGCCGAAGGTCATCGGCGTGGTGACCTCGCCGACCGGCGCGGTCATCCGCGACATCATGCACCGCATCAACGACCGCTATCCGCTGCAGGTCATCGTCTGGCCGGTGCGTGTGCAGGGCGAGACATCGGCCGCCGAGGTGGCGGCGGCGATCAATGGCTTCAATGCGTTCGATGGCAGCGGCGGACTGGCCAAGCCGGACGTGCTGATCGTCGCGCGCGGCGGCGGCAGCCTGGAAGATTTGTGGAGCTTCAACGAGGAAATCGTCGTGCGGGCGGCGGCGAACTCGGACATCCCGCTGGTCTCGGCGGTCGGCCACGAGACCGACTGGACGCTGATCGATCATGTGGCCGATGTGCGCGCGCCGACACCGACAGGGGCTGCCGAAATCGCCGTGCCGGTCAGGGCGGATCTCGAGGCCTCAACCGCCCAGCTTGCGGCGCGGCTCGGCAACGCCATCGGACGGCTTGGCGACCGCAAGCGCGAGGGATTGCGCGCCGCGGCGCGCGGCCTGCCGGCGCCCGACGCGCTGCTGGCGATGCCGCGCCAGAACCTCGACGCCGCCGAGTATCGTCTCGGCCAGGGGCTGAAGGCAAATGTCGCTGCCAAGCGCAGCGAAGTCGCCGTCGCCTCGGGCCGCCTGTCGCCCAATCGCCTTGCCGCGCTGCGCGACCGCGACCGGGGCCGGCTGGAAATGTCGGCGCGCGATCTGCCGCGCGCGCTGTTGCGGATTGCCGAACGGCGGCGCGAGAAGCTGAAGCTTGCAAGCGCCGGATTGACGATCGACGCCGCCGATCGTCGTCGGCAGCTGGGATCGGAACGGCTCGGCCTGTTGACGGCGCGGCTCGACCGGGCAATGGCGCACGAGCTTGCCGAGGCGCGCAAGCGCCGGGACGAGAGCTGGCGGCTGCTCAAGAGCCTCTCCTATGAGGCGGTGCTGGAGCGTGGATTCGCGCTGGTGCGCGGTGCTGACGGACAGGCGATCAAGCGCGCCGGCGCGGTACGCAAGGGACAGGCGTTGTCAATCGAATTCGCGGGCCGCGAGTTCGTCGATGCGGTGGCGGGCGGCAAAACGGAGCGGTCCGGCACGGCCAAAAAGCCGGCGACGCCACCGAAACAGGGCAATCTTTTCTGAGGCTAAAAAGGTCCGGAATGGTACGAACGGGTGGATTTGAACCACCGACCTCTGGAGCCACAATCCAGCGCTCTAACCAACTGAGCTACGTTCGCAAAGGCGTGCGGTGCACGGAAGCGTGCCATACGCGCTCGGCAAGTGATTTGCAAGACCGGATAGACGCGTCAGCGACGCGTGCCGCCCGCAGAAAAAAGAAAAGGCCGGATCGTGTCCGGCCTTTCCACACGCGCGCGCTGCAGGGAGGACGCGGCGGCGCGACTGTTATCCTCAGGCAGCCTTGATAGAGGCGGCAGCCTTGTCAGCGGCTTCCTTGACCGGCGCCGACAGCGCTTCGAGAGCGTCGCGCGAAACGGTCTGGAATTCCTTGGCCTGGTCGACGGCCAGTTCGGTCTGCTTGCGCAGGAAGGCGCTCTGCAGTTCGACGGCTTCGGCGAAAGTCTTGACGCCAACGAGTTTCTCGAGATGGGAGAAACCGGCTTCGACATTGGTGCGCATCATGCCGATGGCGGTGAGCGTCACCTTGGAGTTCTGACCCTGAGCGGTCTCGACAGCGGTTTCGACAGATTTCTGTGCGTCTTCCATCGAAGCGCGAACCTGTTCGAAGGTTTCCTTGGACTTCGCGATGCCCTGTTCGGCGAACGAACGGAACTGGTCGGCGAACGGAGCGGCGTCCATTGCGGGGAATGCAAAGACGTCGGCAGTTTCGGTTTTCGGTGCGGCTGCTTTTGCCATGGTCGTTTCCTCTTCGGAATGGTCGGGGGCTTGGAATGAATGCTATATAGCAGATATTTTGTGCATTGCAACAAAATATTGCACTGCACAATAACATGCCTGCCATGCACTGGCGTATTAACTACATGCCGCGAATGATCGGCCCGGTTTGGCTGCAATGCTGGACGCATGACGCTCGAAATGGCAGTTAATCCTTTATTAACTCCATGCAGTGTGGGCGTTCGAGTAGATCGCATGGCCGATAACAACTATTCCTTCATCGATGTCGCAGCCTGGGACGGTGTGAGAGACCTTGTGTTAAGCGGCCAGCCGGTCGCAGTCTTCTCCGGCGATCTCGAAGAGCTGATCTGGACCAACGGCGCTGCGGCGTCGCTCTTCGGTTACGCATCGATCAGCGAGTTCGAGAATGACGGACCGGCCGGCATTGCCGTCGCGCTGCGCCAGATCGAAGGCGCGGCGCGCCGATTGTCTGAAAACGGACAAGTCAGGACACTGCTGCGCATCGCCTCCGGTGCGCACAGCCGGCTGCTGCCGGCCGACATTCGCAAGGTCACCGGCCCGCAGGGACAAACTTATGTGTGCGTCGCGGTTGAAGGAGCCGATACCGATATCGATGAGACGGCACGCGCCGAAATTGCCATCGCCGGCCTCGACATGGAAGGCGCGGCCGCCGCTATTGTCGATGGCGACGGGCAGGCGATTGCCGAGAACCCGAATTACCGTGAGCTGCAGATCGGCAAGGACCAGGTTACACCGCTGGTGCGCAGCCTGACCGGGGACAGCGACCGGCTGGTCAAGCAGATCGTGACCATCGCGCCCGCGAGACAGGCGGCCATCGCTATCGCCTTGCTGTCGCAGGAGCCGCACCGCCACCTCGTGGTCGCCGTGCCCGCACCGGTGTCTGAAAATGCGGTCGCGCCGGAGGAAACGGATCAGACGGTTGCATCGCCGACACCGGCAACTGAGCCGGAGCCGGAAGAACCCGTCGCTGCCGTGGTGACCGGGCACGAAGCGCTTGAGGCAGTGCCAGGATCGCTGCTTGATGTCGAAGCCGCCGCTGACGAACAACCGCCCGAAGAGCTAACCCGGAAATCTACCGGACAAGAGCCGGCAGCCGGCGTTACCGAGGCGGAGCCGCGCGGTTTCGAGGCGGACTTCAATCCGCATGGCGGACCGGTGCGTTTCGTGTGGAAGACCGACGCGAGCGGGCGCTTCCAGGGCATCTCTGCCGAATTCGCATCAGCGGTCGGTCCTGCGGCGGCTGACATTGTCGGCCGAACCTTTCAGGAGGTCGCCGAGGCCTTTGCGCTCGATCCTTCCGGAGAGATCGCGGCTTCGCTCGATCGCCGCGATACATGGTCGGGCAAGAGTGTGCTCTGGCCGGTCCAGGGCACCGCAAGGCGGGTACCTGTCGATCTGGCCGCCCTGCCCTCATACAACCGGGACCGCGAATTCGAGGGTTACCGGGGTTTCGGTATCGCGCGCATCGGCGAGGCGAGGAACGACCCTGACGGTTTTGGCCTGTCGCTCGGGCAAGCATCGCCGGACGGGGTAACACCAGAGGCAGAGGCGATAACGCCGCCCGCAGCCGAACCGCCAGTGGAAACGGATGAAGAAGCGCCGGCGCTCGATACATCGCCGGAACTGCCGGACGAGGCGGCTGACCCGTTCGAGGGCGAAGTCCCCGCACTGCAGAACATTGCGCCCGTGCCGCAGCGGCGCGAGACCGACAAGGTCATCAACCTGAACGCAAAGCGTCGGACACGTGTTTCCAACGAAGGTTTGAACCCGTCCGAGCAGGCGGCGTTTCGCCGGATCGGCGATGCGCTTGGATGGGCCCGTATAGACCAGGGTGTCGACGGTGATGAAGACACGACGGACGCAAACGGGTCGCACGCGGCTGAAGCCCCGGAGACGCCTGTTACAGAACCATCGGAGCACGAGGAAACCGTGCCGGTCGAAGCTGATGCTGTTGAAAGGGCCGATGACCGCGATTTGACGTCTGAAACCGGTGTCGACGAGCCGGACGCATCGAAACAGTCGGTGAACGAAACCGCCGATGAGACGAACAACGATGTCGCGACGACATCGCACAGCAGACTGACCCCCGAATTCGTGGAAAGCCTGCCGGTTCCGGCTCTGATCCATCGCAACGGCGAGGCGTTGTTCGCCAACGCGGCGTTTTGCCGGCTGACCGGTTACGGAAGCGCCGGGGAGCTCGACGAAGCCGGCGGCATTGCCGCGCTGTTTGCCGAACCCGACGGGGAGAACGGGGATCTGACGGTTGTCACTACGGCGGGCGACTATCTGCGCGTGCGCGCGCACATGCAGTCGGTTCGCTGGCAGGGCGCAGCGGCGCTGATGTTCGCGCTGGAAGAGCTTGGCGAGGCCGGCGATGCGGATGCGGCCGAGACCGCCGACAACTGGGATTTGCTGCAGCTTTCCGATGCGACCGAGTTGCGGGCGATCCTCGATACCGCGACCGACGGGGTGGTGCTGTTGACGCTCGACGGCGTGATCCGCTCGATCAACGGCTCGGCGGCGGCGCTGTTCGGCTATTCGAAGGACGAGATTGTCGGCAAGAACTTCACAACGCTGTTTGCCGTCGAAAGCCAGGCGGCGGCGGTCGATTATGTGCAGGGTCTCGCCAACAACGGCGTAGCCAGCGTGCTGAACGAGGGGCTGGAGGTTCTTGGCCGGGAGAAGAATGGCGGTTTCCTGCCGCTGTTCATGACCATTGGCAAGCTGGAAAAACTTGACGGCTTCTGCGCGGTGGTGCGTGACATCACGGCCTGGAAACAGACCGAGCAGGCGCTGCTCGACGCGCAGCAGGAAGCCGAAAGCGCTTCGTCGCACAAGACCGAGTTTCTGGCCAAGATCAGCCATGAGATCAGGACCCCGCTGAACGCAATCATCGGATTTTCCGAACTTATGGCGGAAGAGCGCTTCGGCCCGATCGGCAACGACCGCTACAAGAGCTACCTCGCCGACATCAACAAGTCGGGCAAGTATGTGCTGGAACTGGTCAACGATCTGCTGGACATCTCCAAGATCGAAGCCGGCAAGCAGGATCTCGAGTTCGACAGCGTGGCGCTGAACGAAGCGGTTCTGGAATCCGTGTCGATGATCCAGCCGCAGGCCAACCGCAACCGCGTCATCATCCGCTCCAGCCTGGACGAGGACCTGCCGGAGGTGGTGGCGGATGCGCGCAGCCTCAAGCAGATCGTCCTCAACCTGCTCTCCAATTCCGTGCGGTTCACGCATTCCGGCGGGCAGGTGATCATCAACACCAGCTACAATGCGCGCGGTGAGGTGGTGCTGCGCATCAAGGACACGGGCATCGGCATGTCGGCCAAGGAAATCGAGACCGCGCTGCAGCCATTCCAGCAGGTCGCATCGCTGGGACGGGCGCGCGGCGACGGAACCGGGCTGGGTCTGCCGCTGACCAAGGCGCTGGTGGAGGCCAACCGGGCGGAATTCGCCATCCAGTCCGAACCGGGGCGCGGAACGGCGGTCGAGATCGTGTTTCCGCCGTCGCGGGTCCTGGCGAGCTGACCGGTCAAAAAAATGGCGCCGTTGCGGCGCCATCGAATTCAGAGAAACTGCTGCAAGACGAGAGGTCGAGAGGTTGCCGCGCGACCCTTTGTCAACTGTTACGACTTCATTAACGGCGATCTCTTAACAGAGCGTAAATTTCACCGCCCGCTGTGCGATTGCGGCACGCGATTGGCACGTCATGGTAAAGATCTCGGCAGGATTTCGTTAACCCTGAAGCTCCCGCAGGTTGCTGTACAAATCCAGCGCTTCCGGATTGGAGAGCGCTTCCTTGTTCTTGACCGTGCGGCCATGCACGACATCGCGCACTGCAAGCTCGACGATCTTGCCCGACTTGGTGCGCGGGATATCGGTCACCGCCACGATGCGGGCCGGAACATGGCGCGGCGATGCGCCGGTGCGCACCTTGTCGCGGATCGCCTTTTGAAGCTCCTCGGTCAGTTCCACCCCGTCGGCCAGGCGAACGAACAAGACGATACGGACATCGCTGTCCCAATCCTGGCCGATGCACAGCGACTCGATGACCTCCGGCATCTGCTCGACCTGGTTGTAGATCTCGGCAGTTCCGATGCGCACGCCGCCGGGATTGAGCGTCGCGTCGGAGCGGCCGTGGATGATCATGCCGCCATTTTCGGTCCACTCAGCGAAATCGCCGTGACACCAGACATTGTCGAAGCGGTCGAAATAGGCCGCGTGATACTTCTCGCCGCCGGGATCGTTCCAGAAGCCGACCGGCATGGAAGGAAATGGCCGCGTGCAGACGAGTTCACCCTTCTCGCCGGCAATCGGCTTGCCGTCGTCGTCCCAGACCTCGACAGCCATGCCGAGCCCGGCACCCTGGATCTCGCCGGAAAAGACTGGGAGCGTCGGCACACCGAGAACGAAACAGGAGACAATGTCCGTGCCGCCGGAAATCGAGGCCAGGTGAACGTCGTCCTTGATGCCGTCATAGACGAAGTCGAAACCTTCCGGCGACAGCGGCGAGCCGGTCGATGACAGCACCCGGACCCGTGACAGGTCATGCGTGTCTTTCGGACGCAGGCCAGCCTTGCGCACCGCGTCGATGTATTTCGCCGACGTACCGAAATAGGTCATGCGTTCCGCTTCGGCGAAGTCGAACAACACATTGCCGTCCGGCGCGAAAGGCGAACCGTCGAACAGCAGCAGCGTTGCGTTTTGCGCCAGTGCGGAAACCAGCCAGTTCCACATCATCCAGCCGCAAGTCGTGAAGTAGAACACCCGGTCGCCTGCCTGGATACCGGCGTGATAGCGGTGTTCCTTGACATGCTGCAGCAGCGTGCCGCCTGCCGAGTGCACGATGCATTTGGGGATGCCCGTCGTGCCCGATGAAAACAGGATGTAGAGCGGATGCGAGAACGGCAGCCGCACGAATTCCACCGGCTTCGCCTCGTGGGACTCCAGCGCCGAGGCAAAACTGGCTGCGCCGCCAAGCTGGCCGCTCACGGCTTCGGCCTCGCCCAGATAATCGGCGATCAGCGTGTTGCGAACAGTCGGAAGCCCGGGCAGGATTTCCGCCAGCTTGCCGGCGACTTCGATCCGTTTGCCATTATACCAATAGCCGTCGCAGGCGATGAACAGGACCGGCTCGATCTGCGAGAACCGGTCGAGCACGCCCTTCGGTCCGAAATCCGGCGAGCAGGACGACCAGACCGCGCCAAGCGACGTCGCCGCAAGCATCGCGGCGACGGTTTCCGGCATGTTCGGCATCATGGCGGCGATACGGTCGCCCTCGCCGATACCGATCCCGCGGAAATACTGCTGCAGGCGCGACACCATCGCCCGCAACTCGTCCCAGGACAGGCGTTTTTCGGCCTTGTCCTCGCCGCGAAACACGATTGCGTCGCCCTGCCCCGAGCCGGTCATCAGGTTCTCGGCGAAATTCAGCCTGGCATCGGGAAAAAAGCGCGCGCCCGGCATCTTGTCGCCATCGGCGAGGATCGTGTCGCCGCGCTCGCCGACGATACCACAGTCCTCCCAGACCAGTGTCCAGAACGCTTCCGGTTCGGCGACGGTCCAGCCGTGGAATGCCGCATAGGAGCCGGTCGGCGCGCCGAAGCGCGTTGCAGCCGCAGCCATGAGCTGCGCGAGATTGGATTGGCGCGCCCGTTCTTCGGAGGGCTCCCACAATGCGGTCTTCTTCATGCTGCCAAACTCCTGTCCGCCGTCTTGTACACAAGTCCGTAATGTTGACTGGCGATGCCGGCAAGCCTTGAATTGAACACGTATCTGTATAGGCTCCCGGCCAATCGGCGCGGATGTGAATATCGCGCCGCGATCATACGGACATGACATGGCCCAACGTGCAGCACGAGTCGCTTTCTGGATCGCTGCACTTTGTATTGCCGCTATCATCGGCATATGGGCCTTGCTGCCTTGGCTCGTTTCCAGCGAAGTCGTTCGCACCGCGATCGAACGCGAGCTATCGGATATCGCCGGCCAGACCGTGCAGGTGGACGGACGCGTCGACATACGCCTTTATCCAGCGCCGATTGCCCGGCTTTACGACCTGCGAGTGCCGCGGGAGACGGATGCCGCCGGAGAAGAGCGCCCCGACCTGCTGACCGCCGACATGGTCGAAGTCGCGATCCCGTTTTCCAGCCTGGTCATGCGCAATCCGGTGTTTTCCCAGTTCAGGCTGGTCCGCCCTTATCTCCGGATCGCGCTGGACGAACGCGCAAGCCCGATCGGCCGCGACGGCAGGCTGGCGCTGGCCATCGCCGATATCGAGCGCGACGACCCACAGGCGGCGGGGCAGCGCGGCAGTGCTGTCGGCCTCGGCACGTTTACAATCGAAAACGGCACGATCGAGTTTCTCGATTTTGGTGAAGAGAACCCCGAAAAGATCACCGAACTGACCGGAACAATAAGCTGGCCGCGCTTTGCCGGGCGAATGTCGGCGACGCTCGACGCCATCTGGCGCGGTGCCGCCTTCCAGCAGTCGACGGACATCGACGAGGCGATCCTGTTTTTTGCCGGGCGCGCGGCGCAGGTGCGCACCGAATTTACCAGCGAGGTTCTGAACTACGCCTTCGACGGCGCGATGAGCACGGGTGAAACGCCCTTTGCCGAAGGACCGGTCTCGATCAGCAGCCCGTCGCTCAGCCAGGCGCTCAACTGGCTGCAGGCCGGTATTCAGCCGGGCCGCTCCATCGGCGAAATCTCGCTTGAGGGCGACATGCGCGGCGACAACCGGCGCATCCGCTTCGACAGCGCCGATATGGTCCTGCAGGGAAGTGCGGGAACCGGGGTTCTCGAATTCGCGTTCGGTGCCGGCGAAAAACCGTCGCTGACGGCGACGCTCGATTTCCTCGATCTCGATGTTCCCTCCTATCTGTCGGCCTTTACCGGTTTCCCGCGCAATCTGGCGGCTTTCGGCGACACGGCGTCGACGACGTTTATCGACCAGATCGATGTCGACCTGAGGCTTTCGGCGGCGCGCGCCAGCGCAGGAAACATGGCGCTGGCCAATGTCGCCGCCGTCACCCAGATCCGCAATGGTGAAGCAGTGTTTGAAATGGCCGACGCCGCCGGCTATGGCGGATTCGCGCAGGCCCGTTTCGCGCTCGGACGCGACGAAGACCAGGTGCGCTTCGACCTGCGGATCAACGCCGACCGTATCGACAGCGCAGCGCTTGCCGGCACGCTTGAGATCGAAGGCCTCGTTCCGAAGGGCGAATTGTCAGGAATGATCGAGATCGGCGCGCCGCTCGCCAAGTGGAGCGATATCTTCAATCGGGCGGACGGCGAAATCAAACTCGACATGACGGATGGCAGGATCGACGGGTTTACCCGCGAGACCCTGTTCGGCACCACGACCGATCAGCGGTTTTTCCGGCTGCAGGAGGCCGGAGCGGCGGACCTGTTCGACACCATGCATGTGAGCGCGCGTGTGCAGGACGGCGTGATCATCATCGAAGACGGATCGATCGCCTATCCGGATTTTTCCGTGCGGCTGAACGGCGTGATCCCCTACAGCACGGCGAGCGTGGCGCTGACCACCATCGCCAGCGAGCGCACGACCGAGGACGAGCCGGCCAGCCCGGTCGTCCAGCATTTCATCGGCGGATCGTGGGCGAACCCTTATGCCACGCCGGTACTGCTGCCCTGAGCAAACCGCCAATGCCGTTTCGGACAGGCGTAAACGCTAAAGAGCGGTTAACGCGACATGGCGCAGTTTAGCGAGTTGTTAGCCCTTTTGGCGATAATTAGTCCCGTCAATCGCTAGCGGGCGGGGTCTGGTGTATCACATTGCGTCAGTAGTCTTCCGGATTGCCGTGGCGTCGCTGATCTGCGGCGCCGCGCTGTCGTTCGTCGACATTTCGGCCGCCGATCTGCTCGCCAAGGCCGGACTGACGCCCCAACGCGTCGTCGAACTCGTCCAGGAAGCGTTTGCCTGGGCACTGCCCAACATGCTGCTCGGTTCGATGATCATCGTGCCGTTGTGGTGCGTCGCCTACATGCTGCGCCCGCCGCGCGGTTGAACTTCCGGCTGGCGCCTGCTCCAATCCAGATGTCCCTCTACCGCGACTCGACCTGGACGGCGCGGCGTTTGTTGAGGAGTGCGGCGACGATGACCCCGGTCGTCACGATGCCGATCAATACCGTGCAGACGGCGTTGATTTCCGGCGTCACGCCGAGGCGGACCTGGCTGTAGATCTTCATCGGCAGCGTCGTCGCGCCAGGCCCCGACGTAAACGACGCGATGACGAGATCATCCAACGACAGCGTGAAGGCCAGCATCCAGCCGGCAATCACCGCCGGGAAAATGACTGGCAGCGTCACCTTCATGAAAGCCTGGAACGGCGGGCAGCCGAGGTCCTGGGCCGCCTCCTCCAGCGACTGGTCGAAGGTGACCAGCCGCGACTGCACGACGACAGCGACGAAGCACAGCGAGAATGTGATGTGGGCGAGCGTGACCGTCCAGAATCCGCGCGCAAAATCGATCGACACGAAGAGCAGCAGCAACGACAGGCCGGTGATGACCTCCGGCATGACCAGCGGCGCATAGACCATGCCGGTGAAAAGCGTCCGGCCCTTGAACCGGATGAAGCGCGTCAGCGAGACGGCGGCCATCGTGCCGAGCACGGTTGCGATCGTGGCCGAGATCAATGCGACACGGATCGTCACCCAGGCGGCATCCATGAGGCCCTGATTGGACAGCATCTCGACATACCACTTGGTCGAGAAACCCGCCCACACCGTCACCAATCGCGACTCGTTGAACGAGTAGACAATCAACAGGACGATCGGCAGATACAGAAACGCGAAGCCGAAGACGACCGACGTGATGTTGAACCAGGTCCAGCGCCCGCTCACAGCGACGCCTCCGTGGCACGCGCCTGCGAGTTCTGGAACCAGACGATCGGCACGACCAGCACGATCAGGAGGATGATCGCGAGCGCCGACGCGACGGTCCAGTCGCTGTTGTTGAAGAACTCGATCCACAACGTCTTGCCGATCATCAGCGTCGACGAGCCGCCCAGCAGGTCGGGAATGACGAATTCGCCGACAGCGGGAATGAAGACCAGCAGGCAACCCGCCATCACGCCGGGCACGGCCAGCCGGGCCGTCACCTTCCAGAACGCGCCGATGCGCGTGCAGCCAAGGTCGCGCGCCGCCTCGACAAGGGATTCGTCCATGCGTTCCAGCGTCGCGTAGATCGGCAACACCATGAAGGGCAGATAGGAATAGACGATGCCGATATAGACGGCGATGTTGGTCGAAAGGATTTCGAGCGGCGCGTCGATGACACCGAGCCAGAGCAGGAACTGGTTCAAAAGCCCTTCCTGCTTGAGGATGCCGATCCAGGCATAGACGCGGATCAGGAACGAGGTCCAGAACGGCAGGATGACCATCATCAGCAGGATCGGCCGCAGGTTTTCCGGCGCCCGCGCCATGCCGTAGGCCAGCGGAAAGCCGATCGTCAGCGCCAGCAGCGTGGAGAAGAAGGCGATCTGCAGGCTGGAAAGATAGGAGTTGATGTAAAGCCGGTCCGAGAAGAGAAAGGCGAAATTCTCGAAATCAAGCTGCCCGATCTTCTCGCTGATCGCGGCCCAGCCGTCGGAAAACCCGAATTGCGGCGCATAGGGCGGCGCGCCATATTCGAGATCGGACAGCGCGATGCGCAACACGATCAGGAAGGGCAGCAGGAAGAAAAACAGCAGCCACAGATAGGGAACCAGAATGACGAGCCGGTTGGAAATCGCGCGGATCATCGTCATCGTTCCAGCACGATCCCGGCATCGGCCGGAAACGACAGCCAGATCCGCTCCTCATAACCGATCGGGTCCTCGACGAGACGCGAACGGTTCAAGACCGCCGCCTGTATGACCTTTCCGGAATCCAGCCTCACGTTGAAGATCGTCATGTCGCCGAGATAGGCGATGTCCCAGACTTCGCCCTCCAGCGCATTTACGGCGTCTTCGGGCCTGGTCCGCCCGACCTGCATCTTTTCGGGCCGGATCGCGAACCAGCAGGTCGCACCCTGCGCAGGCGCAGCCTCGCGAAGGCCGCCGACAATCTGACCGTCCGCGCCATCCAGCGTGACATGCCCGTCCCCGCACCCGGCGACCTTGCCTTCCAGCAGGTTGATCGAGCCGATGAAGTCGGCGACATAGCGCGTATTCGGGGCTTCGTAGATCTCCGCCGGCGTGCCGGTCTGGACGATAACGCCGCGGTCCATCACCGCGATCCGGTCGGACATCGTCATCGCCTCTTCCTGGTCGTGGGTGACGATCATGAAGGTCAGGCCGAGTTCCTGCTGCAGGTCCATCAGTTCGAACTGGGTCTCCTCGCGCAGCTTCTTGTCGAGCGCGCCGAGCGGTTCGTCGAGGATCAGGAGCTTCGGCCGCTTGGCGACGGCGCGGGCAAGCGCGACCCGCTGGCGCTGGCCGCCGGAAAGCTGGTGCGGGCGGCGGCGGGCGAATTCCTCAAGCTTGACCAGCTTGAGCATCTGCGCGACCCGCTCCTCGCGTTCGCCGCGCTCCATGCCGTCCTGACGCAGGCCGAAGGCGATGTTGTCGGCGACGCTCATATGCGGGAACAGCGCATAGGACTGGAACATCATGTTGACCGGCCGCTTGTGCGGCGGCACACCCTTCAGCGGCTGGCCATCCAGATAGATCTCGCCTTCGGTCGGCTCCTCGAAGCCGGCCAGCATGCGCAACAGCGTGGTCTTGCCGCATCCCGACGGGCCAAGCAGCGAGAAGAACTCGCGCTCATAGACATCGAGCGAAAGGTTGTCGACGGCGGTGAAGTCCCCGAAGCGCTTGGTGACATTGCGAAACGAGATGTGGGGCTTGGCGTCGGGGTCGTCCCAAGGCGCGAATGATCTGCGGATATTGCCCAGCGATTGCATGACGTTCCGGCTCCCCCGCCGACAGATGCAAAACGGCCCCGGCGCTAGCGCCGGGACCGTCCATGTTACTGGCCTGTTTTGACCGAAGTCCAGGCGCGGTTGAGGATGCGCTTTTCGCGCGCGTTGTCCGGCGACACCGTATAGAGGCGCGCCACCGTTTCTTCGCTTGGATAGATGGCCGGATCGCCAATCACATCCTCTTCGAGCATCGGCTTGGAAGCGGCGTTGCCGTTGGCGTAGTAGACGTAGTTCGACGCCTTCGCCATCACATCCGGGCGCATGATGTAGTCGAGGAACAGATGCGCTTCCTCGACATTATTGGCGTCCGACGGAATCGCCATGTTGTCGAACCACATCAGCGCACCTTCATTCGGGATGACGTATTCGACGGTCACGCCGGCATCGGCCTCAGCGGCGCGGTCACGTGCCTGCAGGACGTCGCCCGACCAGCCGACCGCCAGGCAGATGTCGCCATTGGCGAGCGCGTTGATGTATTCCGAGGAGTGATACTTGCGAACATGCGGGCGGATGCTCAAGAGCAGTTCCTTCGCCTTGTCGATGCTGGCCTGGTCCTTCAGATCCGGATCCATGCCGAGATAGTTCAGCGCGGCTGGCACCATCTCGGCCGGTGCGTCGAGCAGGAAGACACCGCAATCCGCCAGCTTGCTCACGACGTCCTGGTCGAAGACGAGATCCCAGGTGTTGAGTTCGAAGTCGGCGCCGAGGCGCTCGGTGACCATGCCGACATTGATGCCAATGCCGGTCGTGCCCCACATGTAGTTGATGGCATGCTCATTGCCGGGATCGTATTTTTCAAGTCGCTCGGAAATCGCCGGATCGAGATTGCCCATGTTTGACAGTTTCGACTTGTCGAGTTTCTGGAAAACACCGGCCTTGATCTGGTTGGCGAGGAAGGTACCAGTCGGAACGACGATGTCGTAGCCCGTCGATCCGGCGAGAAGCTTGGTTTCAAGCACCTCGTTGGAATCGAACACGTCGTAGACGACCTTGATGCCGGTTTCTGAAGAAAAGTCCTCGAGGATCGACTCGTCGATATAGTCGGACCAGTTGTAAATGTTGACCACGCGGTCCTGCGCGCCGGCCGACGTGGCCAGAACGGCAAGCGCGGCCGCGGTCGTTGCGAACAGTTTCGAACGGATCATGCTATGCTCCCTGCTGTGAAATCCGCCGCCGGGATTAGCGCCCACCCGGCGTTGCAGCGCGAAGACTATTGAGGAAAGACCTGCTGCACAAGGTTTTTTCATTGCGGGGAACTGGCGAAAAATAAGGCATCTTCTGGTGCCCGATTACAGGTAGGTCGTGCGTTCGAGCGGCGTGATTTCCGCCCAGAAGGCGACGATTTCGGCCCTTTTCAAGTCCTTGAATATTTTCGCCAGTTCCGGACCGAGCGCACGGTCGCAGAACTTTCCGGCCTCGGTCAGCTGCAACGCCTCATCCATGTCGTCAGGCAGTTGTTCGGCCTCGGTGTTCTCATAGGCGTTGCCGACGACCGGCGGTGGCGGCGTGTGCAGCTTCTCCAGCCCGTCCATCATCGCCTGCAGGATGGCGCACAGCACGATGTATGGATTGGCGTCGGCGCCGGCGATACGGTGTTCGATGCGCCGGTTGGCCTCCGTCGAAGCAGGGATGCGCAGCGCGACGGAGCGATTGTTCTCCGCCCAGACCGCGCGTGTCGGCGCGTAGGAGCCGGGCTGAATGCGCCGGAAACCGTTCCAGCTGTTGATGAACAACAACAGGCCCTGCGGCATGGTGTGGATCAGTTCGGCGATGACGCCGCCGAGATTGCGCTCGCCCGCCTCGCCGGCAAACACGTTGTTACCCGCCGCGTCGATAATGGAGGCATGCACATGCATGCCGTTGCCGGCATATTCGATGAAGGGCTTGGCCATGAATGTCGCCTGCAGACCGTGCTTACGGGCGCAGCCAAAGACGATCCGGCGCAGCATGATCACATCGTCGGCGGCGCGCAGCGGGTCGCAACGATGCTTCAGATTGACCTCGAACTGGCCCGGCGCGGCTTCCTTGATGATCGTGTCGATGGGGATGCCCTGCGCATCCGCGGCGTGGCGGATGTCATCGAACAACGGACCATGCTCGGCCAAATCGTCGAGACCATACATGCGCTGGCGGTCCGGGCCGGACGATGCGCCGACCGGCGCCGGCATGCCGTCGTCCCAGTCGGTGCCGGGCTCCAGCAGGTAGAACTCCAGCTCGAAAGCGGCGACCGGGTAGAGCCCGCGCTTGGCCAGCGCCTTGGTGATCCGTGACAGCGCGTTGCGGCAATCATAACGCAGCGGCTCGCCGTCCGGGGTGAAGCCGCGCAGCAATATCTGCGCGGTCGGCCGGTTGGCCCATGGAACGCGCGACAGCGTGCCCGGCACGGCGCGGAAATAGCCGTCCTTGTCGCCGGTCTCGATATGCAGGCCGGTTTGAGAGACTTCGCGGCCCCAGATGTCGAGGCCATGGATCGACATCGGGAAGTTCACGCCTTCCTGGAACGCCTTCTTCAGACTGTCGGCGGGCGCCCATTTGCCGCGCATCACCCCATTGGGGTCGACAAGCAGGAATTCGACCGCCTGCAAATCGGGATTGGCGGCCATGAAGGCCTCGTATTCTTCTATGTCGGGATTTTTGTCGAAAGAGGTTTGTTCGGCCGGGCTGATTGACGCCAAGATTGCACCGCATGCTGTTGAAGACGCCGCCAGAGGATGGTCTGGCGGCGGATTTGTCAATGTGGGTGCCGCGCCAATCGATGGCGAAGGCGAAGCGCCCGGGCCGCATGCGCGGCGCGCCACGGCCACTGCGCGAGATGCGCCGCCAGGCGTGCCATGGAGCCGCCGATCCACTTCAGCCAACCGGGAACCGGTTCGCCATGGGTCTCATAAAACTCCTGTTCCACTTTCGCGGTACTTTTCGGCTGTTTGGGAATGCGAAGCGGCGCGATCGGGAAGAATGGGCTTGTTCCGGTCATTCGAGCCTCCTTTTTTCATATTTCGAATATAATTCGCCATTTTTTCTCGAAAACTGCCCAAAACCGCACTATGTTTTTCATTCATGAAAAATATGAACTGGGAAGACCTGCGCATCTTTTGTCATGTTGCACGCAGCGGCGGTCTGTCGGGCGCAGCGGACGCCTTGTCGCTGAGCCCCGCCACGGTTGGCCGGCGAATGCTGGCGCTGGAACAGACACTCGGCCGAAACCTGTTTAACCGCGCGCAGACGGGATACGGCCTGACAAAAGACGGCGAGGCGCTCTACGGCAAGGCACTCGCGATGGAGGCAAGTGCCCGGCCAATCGGCGAGTGGCTTTCAACCGGCAGCGCGCGGCCGGCGGTGCGCATCTCGGCAGGCACCTGGACCGCGAACTTCCTGGCCGACAACTTCATGCGACTCTGGCAGCCGAACGACCCCTTTCGCATCGACTTCAAGGCGACCGAGGCGCGGCTCGATATCGCCCACCGCGAGGTGGAGATCGGCATCCGCAACATGCCGCCCGAGAGCGGCAACCTGGCTTCGCGGAAGCTCGAGGAACTGAACTTCGCGCCTTACCGGGCGCGCAACCTGCCGGATCCCAAGCCGGAATCCTGGATCGCCGTGGGCGCGGTGGATGCAGGAACGCGCTCGGCACGCTGGATGCTCGCCCAGCCCGACCTCGATATCTGCGCCTGGTGCAATTCGCCCCGCCTGTTGCTGGACATCGTGCGCACCGGCGCGGGTATCGGCGTGATGCCGTGCTTCATCGGCGACCGCGACCCGGCGCTTGAGCGGGCCGGGCCGCTGATCGAAGCGCTCAACGAAACCCAACACCTCGTGACCCACAATGACGACCGGCACCGGCCCGAGGTCCGCAAGGTCATCGAGCGGATCGCGGCGCTCCATGCATCGCATCGCGCGCTGCTGCGCGGCGACCGGCCGATCGCATTGCCGGAAACGGCGACGAGTTAGCCGAAGTCAAACGCGCTCAGGCCGGCGACCATCTCGTCGAGACCGAGCGGCTTGGTGATCGGCGGTTCGGCGCGGGCCAGGCAGCCGGCGCGCTCACAAACACGGCAGGCCGGCCCGACCGGCGTGACGAGCGGATTGTCATGCGGCCCGGCGAGCGCCGCGCCATAGATCACGCGGTCGCGATGCGTCAATTCGCAGCCAAGCAGCAACGCCGTGCGCCGGGGCCGCTCGTGAAACGCGCCCTGCGGCCCTTCCAGGGTGCGCGCAATGACCAGAAAGCTGGTGCCGTCCGGCATCTCGACAGCCTCGACCGCAATGTGGCCCGGCTGCGAAAACACGGAGTGGACCGGCAGTTTCGGGCAACCGCCACCGAATCGGGCCTGCGGAAACCCGGTCGCGCCGGCGCGCCGGAACCGGTTGCCGGCGTGATCGACCTCCAGCATGAAGAACGGCACGCCCGACGCGCCCGGACGCTGCATCATCGTCAGCCGGTTGGCCGCCTGCTCGAAGGACACGCCGAACCGCGAGCGCAGAACGTCGATGTCGTACTGGCTGCGCTCACAGGCGGCGAGATAAGGTTCGTAGGGCATCATCAGCGCGTGGGCGGCATAGCGCGCCAGCTCGAAACGGCCGATGCGGCGCGCTTCGTCGCTCGACAGCTTCAGGTCGGCGACCTCGGCATCGATGGCGACGCGCATCCGCAACAAGGCGGCTTCGATGGCCACTTCGCGCAGCTGGTCGTGCGACGACAGCCGCTCGGAGATGAACAGCCGGTTGGAGTGACGGTCATAGCGGCGGCGCCATTGCGGCATGGTCGCCACCGGCATGACCTTGACCGCGATCCCGTGATCGGCGCGCAACCAGTCACGCAGCGCCGACAGCAGATCGTCGCCGGGCGACAGCAACTTTATGAAGCTTGCCGCTTCTTCCTCGATGGAGACGAAGTGATTGGCGCGCCGCTCGAAGGCCTCGCGCGCCTCGTCCATCGGCAACCGCGCGCCCGAAAGCTTCGTCTCGTGGCCCTCGCGTGCCAGCAGGTCGGACAGATCGGTCAGCCGCTCCTGTCCTTCGCGATAGGCGCGGTAAAGCTTGAGCATGGCGGTCGCCACGTTCGGCGCGACATCCGACACCTCGACCAGTTCCTGGTCGCCCGGCAGTTCGGCGGCCAGCAGCGGATCGGCGAACATCTCCTTGAGATGCGGCAAAACCGAGTCGCCGCCCGACTGCAGATCTTCCAGATCGATCTTGTAGACCGAGGCGAGCTTGAGCAGCAGTTGGACCGTCAGCGGACGCTGATTGCGCTCGATCAGGTTGAGATAGGACGGCGAAATGCCAAGCGCTGCCGCCATGGCCGTCTGGGTCAGGCCCTGCTGATTGCGGATGCGCCGTACCCGTGGTCCCGCGAAGATTTTCTGTTCGGCCATTTTGTCGCGTTCTTCACAAATCCGAATTAGACACGAAGCCCATTTATTTACAGGATTTACAGCTTCACAAGCGGCTGTTGTGGGTTCCTTGACAGGAAAACGCGAAAATCGCCCCTGTTCAGCCGGTTTCCCGTGCGTATTTTGCGCCGCAATGTCAAACAAGTCAAAACACCGCTTCGGTGGAGCGACATCGCGCAACGGAAACCGGGTTCTTGTGACTGCTTTTTACAAACGCAGCATGAATGGCGTCTCGGAATTGCCTCGCGACGGTTCAATCCGCAGAGCGAATGGGCTAAGACGAACACAGGAAAGCGGTCCGGAATCCGCTTCAACCGGCAACCCACGGAGACGACAATGACCGCGCAAGAAAGACCACGGACCCACGTCAAGGAACGCGCCGAGGAACAGTCCTCGACGATGAGCACCGACCAGCAGACGGCGATCCGCATGCTGGCCAACGACCTGCACCGGCTCAACCAGTCGGTCATGCGGGCGGTGGAAGCCGGCGTTTCGGTCGAACTGATCCGCTCGGCGCGCCATCACGGCGGCGACGGCACCTGGGGCGACCTGCTGATCCCGGTGATCGTCACCAAGGGCGAGTAACCTGGGCAAGGCGGGTTTTCGCGCAACAATCAGAACGCCCTGCGATTTGACCTCCCGCGGGGCGTCTTTCTTTGCGAATTCGGCGATCCGGTCAGGCGGCGTGCTCGGCCCGTTCCCTGGAGATCTTCTCGGCTTCCTTGCCGTAGATTTCCTCGTAGTGGTCGAATTCGGCCTCGTACCACGCCGTGCCCAGCGTCGCCGAACCGAGCTGGCGGATCAGGTCGTCCTCCGCCGAGGCCGGCAGCAGCGCGCGGAAGATATCCCAGCCCTTGGCTTCCGGATCGCGGTCGAAGCCCAAAACCTGCCCCTTGAGCGAACTGATCAGCGACACCATCGCGCCGGAAAACACCGACGGAATGTGGATCATCACCTTGTCGATCGGTTGCAGCAGCACGGGATCGGCGGCCGACAGCGCTTCCTTGACCGCCATTCGGCCGGCGGTGCGGAAGGCATGGTCGGAGCTGTCGACGGAGTGATGCTTGCCATCGGTGAGCGTCACCGCCACATCGAGCACCGGAAAGCCGAACGGCCCCTTTTCAAGCGCGTCCTGCGCCCCCGCCTCGACCGACGGAATGTAGTTGCGCGGCACCGCGCCGCCCTTGACGGTCTCGTCGAAACCGAAACCGTCGCCGCGCGCCTGCGGCCGGACGATGACGTTGACATCGGCGAACTGGCCGGCGCCGCCCGACTGCTTGCGATGCCGGTAATGCTGTTCGACCTGGCGCGATATGGTCTCCCGATAGACGGCGAGCGGCGGATGCTCGGTCACTTCGATGCCGAAATCGTCGGCAAGCGTCTCGTTCAGCCGGCGCAGATGCATCGTGCCCTGGACCCGGACGACGGTATGGCCGGTCGTCTCGTCCTGGCCGACAGTCAGCCCGGTGTCGGTTTTCTGCAGCTTGTTGAGCGCGTCCGACAGGCGTACCTCGTCGCGTTCGCCCGCCGGCTCGATCACCCGGGCAAAGACCGGCGGATGGCTTTTCGCCCAATCCGGCGCAGAGCTGGCGGAGCCTGCCGCGAAGACCTTGCCGACATCGAGATGATCCGACTTTACGGCGACCGCCAATTGGCCGGGCAGCAACTCGCCTGCCGCGCCCTTGCCGGCGATGTCCTGCAGACTGCCGAGATTGTCGCCACCAAGCTGGGCGCCGCCCTGCACCCCCTTCGACAGCGCGCGCACGCACACCGACTTGCCGACATGTTTCCTGATGCGCGCATGGAACCCGACGGCCAGCGCATCGCGTTTCGCCGAAAGCCGCTGCCGCAACGCATCGACGGACGGGGTCTCGTGGCGCAGCGACTTCATCAGCCGGGTGATGCCATTGGCATGGCTCGCCGAACCGAGCAGAACCGGCACGATATCGGAATGCTGGAGCACGCGCGTCGCCACCGAATAGACCGCGCCAGTCGCCGGTTCGCGATCCTCGATCAGCTCTTCCAGCAGCGCATCGTCGAAATCCGACAGATGTTCGAGCAGCTCGGTGCGCGCTTCCTGCTCCCGGTCGACGGCGCTTTCGGGAATCTCGATCAGCGTGGACGACTGACCCTCGCGATAGCGCCAGGCCCGTTCCGAAATCAGGTCGACCACGCCGACAACCTCGCCGCCCTCGCGGATCGGCACCTGGCGCAGCACGACCGCGTGGCCGGAATACTCCTGCAAGGCGGAGACGATGTCGCGGACGCGGCCCTTCGGCTGGTCCATCCGGTTGACGAAGATGAAACAGGGCGTGCCGGCCGCCTCGATCGCGCGCAAGTAAGGCGCGGCGAGAACGGCGGCCTCCGGGTCGGGCGGCACGCACAGAACCACCGCGTCGGAGGCCATCAGCGCGTTGCCGCACTGCCCCGCGAGTTCGGGACCGCCGGCGAAGTCGATGGCGCACCACTCGTCTCCCATGAAGGAGAAGCGTGTAAACGCCATCAGCCCCATATCCTCGGGATGGGCGGGCTTGCCTTCAAGTTCGGCAAGCATCTGCACCAGGGTGGTTTTTCCGGAATGCGATGGACCAACGACAGAAAAACAACGCATAGAACAACTCCTCCCGGTGGAACCGCCCGCCGAGACCATTATCGGCGTTCAGATACCTGTCGATCCGGGGGCTCGGCCGGCCCGTCCGATGCGTGCATGCACCGGTCCTTGCCGACGGCCTGACCCGGTCGATCGATACTCCCCGCATCGCGTCCCGCGCGTCAAGTCGTGAATTGTTCATAATCGCCAGCCATCGGCAGATTGCGCCCCCTTCCTCTTGCAGGCGGCGCGGCCTATAAGCGTCCCATCGTCAACAAATCTGGTGATTGATGGCCAACGAGAGCACCCGGAGCCGAGCCGTGCGCGGCGCCGCCACCAAGACACGAAAACCGCCGACGCATGTCAGTAACCTGCGCGGCGTGAAGAACTGGAAACAGGCCGAAGAATGGCTGGCTTTCCGCACCATCGAAGACATCGAGTGCATCACGCCCGATCTTGCCGGCGTTCCGCGCGGCAAGATGATGCCGTCAAAGAAATTCACCTCCAAGACATCGCTGGCGCTGCCGTCGGCGCTGTTCCGTCAGACGATTTCCGGTGAGTACCCCGAGGAGACCGGCGACTTCCGCTACGATCCGCATGACGGCGACCTGAAGCTGATGCCGGATTTGTCGACACTGTCCGTCGTGCCCTGGGAAAGCGACCCGACCGCGCAGGTGATCTGCGATCTCGTCGGCGCCGATGGCAATGATATCGCCTATACGCCGCGCAACGTCCTGAAACGCGTCGTCGCGGCCTATGAGAAGAAGGGCTGGCGGCCGGTCGTTGCGCCGGAAATCGAGTTCTATCTCGTCGCCCGCAATTCCGATCCGGACTATCCGCTGCAGCCGCCGACCGGGCGCTCCGGCCGGGCGATTTCCGGCGGCCAGGCCTATTCGATCGCCGGCGTCAACGAGTTCGACGACCTGATCGACGACATCTACCATTTCTGCGAGGCCCAGGGGCTGGAGATCGACACGCTGATCCATGAGGAAGGCCCGTCGCAGCTCGAGATCAACCTGCGCCACGGCGATCCGATCGAATTGGCCGACCAGGTCTTCATGATCAAGCGGACAATCCGCGAGGCGGCGCTGAAACAGGACATGTTCGCCACCTTCATGGCCAAGCCGATGCAGGACGAATCCGGCAGCGCGATGCACATCCACCAGTCGGTTGTCGACGCCAAGACCGGCAGAAGCATCTTCGCGGCCGAAGACGGTTCGGAGACCGAGCTGTTCCTCTCGTTTGTCGGCGGCATGCAGCACTACGTGCCGAAGGCGCTGGTGATGATGGCGCCCTATGTGAATTCCTACCGGCGCCTGGCGCCGGAGATGGCGTGTCCGGTGAACACGGCGTGGGGCTACGACAACCGCACCACGGCGTTCCGCATCCCGACTTCCACGCCGGCGGCGCGACGCGTGGAAAACCGCCTGCCGTCGTCCGACGCCAATCCCTATCTGGCGCTTGCCGCATCGCTGGCGGCCGGCTACCTCGGCATGGTCAATGGGTTGGTGCCGTCCAGTCCGACGGCGGAAACCGCCAATGAGGGCACGGTCGACCTGCCGCGCGGCTTGCTGGAGGCGACATCGCTGCTGGAGAGCGAACGGGCCTTCGACGAGGTGCTGGGGCGGGAGTTCGTCGCCACCTTCGCCGGGGTGAAGCGCGGCGAGTTCGAGACGTTCATGCGGGTGATCAGCCCGTGGGAACGCGAGTATTTGCTGCTCAACGTCTAGCGCGCGTATGACCATGACCTATCAAAGCCCGATCTCGCCCGGGATCTCCTGGTACGAGGCGCAGGACGTCGAAAGACCGGCCTATCCGGCGCTTGACGGCGACCGCGATTGCGACGTGGCGATCGTCGGCGGCGGCTTCACCGGACTTTCGGCGGCGGCGCATCTGGCCAAGGCGGGTACGCGCGTCGTCCTGGTGGAAGCGCACCGTTTCGGCGACGGCGCGTCCGGCCGCAATGGCGGCCAGATGGGCACCGGCCAGCGGTCGTGGCCGGAGGAGCACGAGGAGGCGCTCGGACTGGAACGCGCCAAGGCGCTGTTCCACCTGGCCGAGGAGGCCAAGCGCCACCTGCTCGATTTCGCGCAGGACAACGGCATCGCCATCGGATACCGCGCCGGGCAGATCTCGGCGGTGCACAAGAAGCGCTATATCGACGAATACCGTGCCCATGCCGACATCATGGCCGAGCGTTTCGATTACCCGCACATCACCTTCATGGATCGCGACGAGGCCGCCGAGCGCATCGGCAGCAGCTTCTACCATGCTGCGATCCGCGACACGGCGACCGGCCATATCGACCCGCTTCAACTGGTGATCGGCACGGCGAAGGTGGCCAGCGAAAACGGCGCCGAGATGTTTGAAAACACGCCGGCGACCGGTATCGACCGCGACGGCGGTAAAGTCCGGATTACGACGGAGCGAGGCGCGATTACCGCCGAGCGGGCATTCGTCGCGGTCAATGGCTATGGCGACGAGAACTTCGAACCCGTTTCAGCATCGCACGTCATGCCGATCCGTTCGTTCATCGGCGCGATCAAACCATTGAAGGGCGATGCCGCGCGTACGGTCATTCCGGGCGGCGAGTCCATCGACGACTCGCGTTTCATGGTGCGCTATTTCCGCAAGTTCGGCGACAACCAGTTGCTGTTCGGCGGGCGTGAGGCTTACACCGCCGACAGCCCGGTCAACATCACCAGCCACATCCGCCGGCAGATCGTGGAGATCTATCCGGAGCTTACCGACATCGAATTCACCCACGCGTGGGGCGGCTCGGTCGGGATCACCATGACCCGCGAACCGTTCGTGCGCGAGGTCATGCCCGGCGTGACGGCGGCCGGCGGCTTTTCCGGCCATGGCGTCATGCTGTCGAACTTTACCGGCAAGCTCTACGCCGAGGCCGTGACCGGCAACCGCGACCGGCTGAAATTCGTCCGCGAGTTGAAAATCCCGGCCTTTCCGGGTGGCCGCACATTCCGCAAGCCGATGCTGACGCTGGCGCTGACCTGGTATTCCATGCTGGACCGGATCTGAGCATCCATCCTGCGATGGATGTTCAGTTGCCGCTGCGAGAGTTAAATTCACCATAGAGACGCGCGGCGACAGCGGCGCGGCTGGCGCAGCCCAGCCGGTCGAGCACGGCGTGAACATGATCCTTGGTGGTGGCGAGCGTGATGCCCAGTTCCACAGCGATTTTCCGGTTCGACAGTCCCTTGGCGATCAGCCCGGCAACCTCGCGCTGGCGCGGCGTCAGGCATTCGAGGCCCTCGGCACCCGCGACGCGTTCGCGCACAAAGACGACCGGCGCGCCAAGTGTTCGTGAAGCAGCGAGATCGAGATCGAAATCCCATTCTCCAGACTGCAGTCGGGCAAGAGCCGGAAGCGCCGTCCAGGCGCCCGCACCGGCTTCATCGGTTTCGAGCCGTTGCAGCGCTTCGCTGAGACTGTCCAGATGTCGCTTGTTCATCGCCATCTCCCGAAAGGAGCCTACATCATGACCGACGTGCCGATCGAGATCAGCAATTTCTTTCTGGCGATGCAAGCCGGCAAAACCGGGGCCGAGGCGCTCGCCGCCTGTTTCACCGACAATGCGGTTTATGAGGAGCCGTTCACCGGCGAGATGCGCCGCCACGAGGGCCGCGACGCAGTGATGGCGGCGATGGCGCTTGGCTGGGAGATGCCGATGATCGACATGCGCATCCGTATCGACCATGTTGCAACCGACGCCGACGAGATCCGCGTCGGCTGGACCTGCTTCTCGCCGTCGATCCCGGGCGGCAAGGGCAGCGGGCTCAACCGCTACCGCATGGAGGAGGGCTTGATCGCGCAATTGATCACGACGCTGGACGGGGATGGTGATTGATGAACCGCAACAGGCAGGTCGAGGACTGGCTGGCAAGCTACGAAAATCCGATGAAGGACGTCGTCGCGGCGATGCGCGACGCGATCCTCGCCGCCGATCCACGGGTGAGCGAAACCATCAAGTGGCGAGCGCCGACCTTCGTCTACAAGGGCAACATCGCGTCCTTCTTCCCGAGGTCGAAAAAGCACGCGAGCCTGATGTTTCATCGCGGCGCGCACATCCCCGGAGACTTTCCCAATCTCGAAGGCGACGCCAAGGACGGCCGCAGCTTCAAAATCGCAAAACTCGCCGAACTCGAAACAAAGAAGGATGAACTGCAGGCGGTTGTTATCGCCTGGTGCGACATGATGGATGGCGGCTGAGTGTCCCTCTCCGCCATGCGGTTTCGCATCCGGGGGCACTGGCGTGGTATTCGATGCTCGACCGGCTGTAGCGGTGAGATCCTTTCTTACCGGTAGGGCAACATGAGTAAGCAACGGTTCAGCGCCAGGAGCGCGGCGTCCGCGACATTGTGACCGAGCCCCGGCGCAGCAACGAAGTCGACATCGATCCCGGCTTCCGCGGCAGCCTCGATGAACACATCCCACACCTTGTGGCTGACCACCGGATCCTCGCGATCGCCGACGATGATGATGTCCTCGGCTTTGGTTTTCTCGACATGATCGAGCGGATCGTAGGCGCGCCTGTGAACGGGGTGCAGCTTGCCGCTTCTCAGCTTTACAAACAACTTGTTCGCCGAGACAGGCGCCGATCCGACCAGACATCCCAGATCGAACTTCTGCTGCTGGGCGGCGGCGAGGCAGAGATGGCCACCCGACGAGTGTCCCAGGCAGTGCAGCGCGGAATCAGGAAACATGTCCTCGACGGTCTTGAGGACGTTCACAAAGGCGTTGACCTCCTCCGGTTGCCTGATCTTGCGCCCGTTGGCTGAAAGCGGCCGGTAGATGCACGCCATCGATGAGCGGCCGATCACATTGCTGCCGAGATGGAGACAATTCCTCCTGAAGGCATCGGGCGTGCCCCCGTCCCCGTCGACGAACACGACGATGTTGTCCCGCCTCTTGCCCGGAGCCCAATCGGCCATGCGCAGGTCCCACCCGTCACGGCGGTTCGACTGCCAGAATTCGAGATACCCAAACGAAGCCGCCTTGCGGAACTTCGTGTCGGCGTGTTCGCTGACCGGATGCCGCGACGAAAGGAGGCGGCACCAGAAGGGCGCATTCTGTTTCACGAGCTTCTTGTCGTCGAAGAAACTCGGAGCAACTCCCGCCGTTAACTGGCTTTCCTCAATGTACTTTTCCACCGCGCCTCTGGTCCGCTTTCCAAGCAAGCCGTCGACAGGGCCGCTGTCGTACCCGACCTCGTTCAGCACCTTTTGAATGCAGGCGATGTCCTGATTGGCGGCGGATGCCGGCGCGGCCAGCAGCATTGCCGCAAGCGCGATCGCCAGTCGCCGAAGAACCGCCTGAAACATGAGCGCCCCGCATGTGATGCCGTTGCGGAAGCTTGCAACAAATCGAGCCGGTGGCAACAGAAAATACTTGGCCGTTTCAGGAGGGATCAGTTCGGGACAGCCGACACAGCGTGGAGATGGCCTGCCGCCCGGAAGGCGTTCAGCACGCGAAAGGATTACCCGGACTTCAGGTCTTCCAAACACACTCTCGTATGCGCCGCGCCCGCTCCGCGTACATTGTGCCCCCAGCCATACACGCGCTGGAACACCACTTCGATGCCATGGCTTGCCGCCGCCTCGATGAAGGCATCCCAGACCTTGTAGCTGACGACATCATCTTCCTTGTCACCGACGATCATGATCCGTTCGCCACGGGTTTTTGCGACATGATCCAGAGGATCATATGCCCTTTTTGCCAACCGGCTCAGCTTGCCGTGTTTCATCCGTCCCAACATTCGAAGCGCCGACGGCGGCGCTGCGGCGACCACGCATCCAAAATCGGTGGCTACATGCTGCGCGGCGGCGAGACACAGAAGAGCGCCGCCGGACTGCCCGGTGCAGTGTGATTCGGCTGCCGGCCACATTGACGACACCATTTCGATGACCTCCACGAACTCCGCGATTTCCTCTGCCTGCCGCCGCTTTCGTGGAACCGATGCATAAGGCCTGAATACGCACGCGGTGACCTTTACGTATTGCAGCCTTGCCCGGACACTTCTGTATCGCAGCATCGAATTCACTTCACCGCAGACACCCGAGAACTCGCCGAGAGGGAGGTCGTCGCCATGGGCAAAAAAGACCACATCGTCCGGCGGCAGGCCGGCGACCCAGCCATGGATGCGAACCAACCAGCCCTTCCCGAAGTGACCTTGCCAAACGTCGTGGCCAGGATTGTCGGTCATCCGGCGAAACTGCCGGCCTGAAATGGTCCTGACGGGATGGCGTTCGGAAAGGTCTACGCACCAGTCCGAGCTGGTTGAGGGGATCAGCGGACCCGGCTTCATTCCATATATCGGCACGGCGATCATACTGTACTTGGCAAAAGCAGCCGTCGTTTTCTTTCCGAGCACGCCGTCTTCCGGCCCGGCATTGAAACCGACATCGTTGAGGATTTCCTGAACGCATTTGATCGCCGGGTCAGCGCTTCGGGCCGGGTCGACCGCCGACAGAAGGGTCACCGCCACCAACAGCCAACTGGCCAAGACAGATTTCGTTGGTCGGCAATTCGCGACAAAGCAGAACATCGAACCAGCCCGGTGCTAACGAACATATGTCCTCCGCATCATGGCGCGCATCCGCCTTGTGGCCAATCGAAAAATCTTACGTTACGGGATTTACGGGAGCGCCCAGCTCAGGCCGCCTTGCGCACGATCACGCTGCCCGCCGAATAGCCGGCGCCGAACGAGCAGATGACGCCGTAGTCGCCCGGCTGCAGATCGTCGGAATACTTCGAGAAAGCGATGATCGAGCCGGCGGACGAGGTGTTGGCGTAGTCCTGCAGGATGTTCGGCTGCTCGCCGTTTGCCGGCGTGCGGCCAAGCACCCTGGCGCCGATCAGGTCGTTCATGCCCTTGTTGGCCTGATGCAGCCACAGGCGCGACAGATCGTCGGCCGACAGCTTCTCGTCGGCCAGGTGCGTCTGGATCAGCTCGGCGACGATCGGCACGACCTGCTTGAACACCTTGCGGCCTTCCTGGCGGAACTGCATGTCGCGCCGGTCCTGCATGTGGCCTTCGCGGGTGCGGCGCAGAAAGCCGTTGTTGTTGCGGATATTGTTGGAGAACTGCGTCAGGCAGCGCGTCGAGACGATCTCGTAGCGGCCGGGCGCGGTCGCCAGATCGGCGCGCTCCAATACGACAGCCGTGCAGACATCGCCGAAAATGAAGTGGCAGTCGCGGTCGCGCCATTCCAGATGCGCCGAGCAGATCTCCGGATTGACCATCAGGATGGCGCGCGCCGAGCCGCAGCGGATCATGTCGGCGGCGGCCTGGATGCCGAAGGTCGCCGACGAACAGGCGACATTCATGTCGAAGGCGAAACCGTTGATACCGAGCGCCTGCTGCACTTCGATGGCGATGGCCGGATAGGCGCGCTCATGGTTGGAGGCGGCGCAGATGACGGCGTCGATGTCGGCAGGCGTGCGGCCGGCCTTTTCAAGCGCTATGGATGCCGCCTTGAGCGCCATTTCGGCCATCACCGACAACTCGTCGTCGGAGCGTTCCGGCAACAGCGGGAACATGCGCTCCGGATCGAGCACGCCGGATTTGTTCAGCACATGGCGGCTTTCGATGCCCGACGCCTTGACGATGAACCCCTCGTCGGAATCGGGGATCGGCTCGACCTCGCCGCGCGCAATGGCGTCCGCGTTTTCGCTGTTCTTGCGGCGGGCAAAGGCGTTGAATGCCTCGACGAGTTCGGCGTTGGAGATGCTCTCTTCCGGGGTGAATACCCCGGTGCCGGAAATGGCGACGTTTTGCATGTTTCTGGTTCTTTGATTGCAGTATTCAGGCAATAAGTGCTCGAAGACGGCAATTCAATGGGCAACCGGCGCGCCATCGCCGTTCCGGTCAGAAAGGATTGACCCAGTCGATGAGTGCGCCGGCGCGCCGGCTTACCGACCCCGCCGCTTGCGCCGTCCCGGACACAAGGGCGACCGCCATGCCGCGCAGCTTGCGGCCCGGCGAGGTGCGCACCTCGACGACATCCCATTCCGGCGGCTCATACATGATGATGTCTATCGGCTCGCTGTCGACTTCTGGCACGGCCGGCAGTTCGGGGCCCGAAGCAACCGTCTCGGCCGGCTGCAGGCAGCGGGCCACGACCACCGGATACCGGCCGTCATCGGCCTCGGCGAGCAGGCGGTCGGCGGCGAGGCCGCATTCCTCCGCCGTTGCATAGCGCTGTTCGACGGTGCGCAGGTAATTGCACTGCGTCGCGGTGTCGTCGCAGCCGAGCAGGGTCAAAACGATCAGCGTTTCCATCATGGCAGCCTCCGGGCAGTTCGAGGAGGCGATGTAACGCGCGAATGCAGCCGGTTATGGGCCGAAACCCGGCGATGTTGTGATTTACGCCGCGGAGTATTCTACAACGGCCAGACCAGCAGAATGGCCGGCACGGCGACCACGATCACGATGATCTCGAGCAACAGCCCCATGCGCCAATAGTCTCCGAAGCGGTAGCCGCCAGGCCCCATGACGATGGTGTTGTTCTTGTGGCCGATCGGGGTCAGAAAGGCGCAGGAGGCGGCAACCGCAACGCCCATCAGGAACGGGTCCGGATTGACGTCAAGCGCCGTCGCCACGCCGACGCCGATGGGGGCGGCGATCAGCGCGGTGGCGACATTGTTCAAAAAGTCCGACAGCGTCATCGTCACGATCATCAGAACGGCCAGCACCACCCAGGCCGGGAAGCCGGCTGTGGCGTCGACGATCAGCCGGGCGATCAGTTCCGTGCCGCCCGACGCCTCCAGTGCCACGCCAATCGGGATCAACGAACCGAGCAGGACGATGACTTTCCACTCGATCGATTCATAGATCTCGCGCCCGCCAACCAGACCGAGCAGCGCATAGGCGACAACGCACATGCCAAGCGCGATATCCAGCGACACGAGCCCGAGGACGGAAGCAAGGATGGCGGCAGCGAAACCGGCGATCGCCATGGTCGCCTTGCTGCGTTGCAGGAACTGCGTCTGCCCGCCGGCCAATGGCCAGACGCCGAGCCATGACGTGATTTCCTGCATGCGCTCCTGTGGCCCGAGCAGCAGCAGCACGTCGCCGGGCATGACCGTCAGGCGGCGGATGCGGTCGCGGAAACGCTTGCCGGAGCGCGACACGCCCAAAAGCGTGATGCCATGGCGGTACTGCAGCCGCAGATCGGAGGCCGAACGGCCGGCGATGCGCGAGCCGTCGGGCACGATTGCCTCGACCAGCGTCAGCGTCGGCGAGGCCAGGCCAAGATCGTGTTTCTCGGACCCGGAGAAATCCAGATCGGCCGCGCCCATGAACGCCTCGATGGATTTCGGGTCGCCTTCCAGCACCAGAAAATCGGATTTCGCCAGCGTGTGGTTGCGGCCATAGCCGGGCAGGCGCTTGCCGCGGCGGATGACGCCGAGAATGAAGACATCGTTGTCGCTGGCGGCCGCGTAGAGTTCGTTGACCTGCAGGCCGATCGACTTGGAACCGTCCTTGACGCGCGCCTCGGCGACGAAGCTGCCACCCTCCTCGGCGGGCGCGGCCAGCCGTTTGCGCTCGCGGTTTGGCAGCAGACGCCAACCGATCAGCGACACATAGGCAATGCCGGTGGCGGCGACAGCAAGACCGACCGGCGTGAAGTCGAACATCGAAAACGGCTCGCCGAGCGCCTGGGCGCGATACTGCGAGACGACGATATTGGGCGGCGTGCCGATCAGGGTGAGCATGCCGCCGAGGATGGTTGCGAACGACAGCGGCATCAGCGTCAAAGCGACGGCCCGCTTCGCCTTGGTCGCGGCGTCGATATCGAGCGGCATCAAAAGGGCGAGTGCGGCGACATTGTTGATGATTGCCGACAACAGCCCGCCGACCACGGACATCACCGCGATATGCATCGGCGCGCCGCGTTCCGGGCGCACCACATAGGGGGAGATCAGTTCGACCGCGCCGGAATTGACCAGGCCGCGCGATACGACAAGCACCAGCGCGATGATCACCACAGCCGGATGACCGAAGCCCGCAAAGGCAGTGTCTGCCTCGATATGACCTGCGGCCACCGCGATCAGCAGAGCCGAAAACGCCACGAGGTCGTAGCGGAAGCGCCCCCAGATCAGAAAGACGAAGACGGTGCCGAGAAGCCCGAACAGGAACAGTTGCTCACCGGTCATGCCAAACTCCCCAGCGCTTTGTCGTCACACACACCTGCCGCCATCTACTTCCAGTGCAACGCCGGTGATGAAGGCCGCTTCGTCGGAGGCCAGCCACAGCGCCGCATTGGCGATGTCGAGCGGCGTGGAGAAGCGGCCAAGCGGGATCACCGACTTGAACTTCTCGCGGATCTCCGGCGTGTCCTCGCCCATGAAGCGGGCCAGCATGCCGGTTTCGCCGGCCACGGGGCACAGCGCGTTGACGCGAATGTTCTTGGGCGCCAGTTCGACGGCCATCGACTTGGTGGCGGTCACCGCCCATCCCTTCGACGCGTTGTACCACGTCAGCCCCGGCCTCGGCCTGAGCGCCGCCGTGGAGGCAGTGGTGATGATCGAGCCGCCGCCGCGTTCTTCCATCAGCGGCACGACAGCCAGCGTGGCGTGGTAGATCGCCTTCACATTGACGGCGAAGACGAGATCGAAGGTTTCCTCGTCGACCTCCAGCAGGTCGCCGTTCTTATGCGTGTAACCGGCATTGTTGACCATGATGTCGATGCCGCCGAAACGCTCAACTGCAGTGCCAATCATGCTTTCGATATCGTCGCGCCGGGTGACGTCCGCGGCGACGGGCAGCGCGCTGTCGCCGATCGATGCCGCGATTTCCTCGGCGCCGAGACCGTTCAGGTCGGCGACGACCACATTGGCGCCTTCCTCGGCAAACCGTCTGGCCATGCCGGCGCCAAAACCCGATGCCGCCCCGGTGATCACCGCCGTCTTGCCGTCCAGTCGTCCCATGCCAATCCCTTTGTCCCGTCTGTTTTTCATTGTCCTTGCCGCCGGCAGAAGTGCCGTCAGCCGTGATTGAACACCGTCGTCTTGGCAGCCGACATGTCGATCAGCGCCTCGAAACCCTTCTCGCGGCCGTGGCCGGATTTCCCGAAACCGCCGAATGGCAATTCGATGCCGCCCCCCGCCCCATAGGCGTTGACATAGACCTGGCCGGCTCGAATGCGCTTGGCGACACGATGCTGCCGCCCTCCGTCGCTGGTCCACACGCCGGCAACCAGCCCGTATTCGGTCCCGTTGGCAAGCGTCACCGCCTCGTCTTCGCCGTCAAAGGCAAACGCCGCCAGCACCGGACCGAACACTTCCTCACGGGCGAGCTTGCTTTGTGGATCGACGTCGCCGAACAGCACCGGCGCCTGGTAGCAGCCGCCTTCAGGCGCATCGGCGGCGACGCTGCCGCGGGCAAGAACCGTGGCGCCTGCCGCTTCGGCTTCGGCGACAAAGCCGGCAACGCGATCCGCCTGCAGCCGGTTGATCAATGGTCCTAGATCGCCGTCGCGGTAATGGGGCTGGGCGACGAGTGCGGCGAACCGCTTGGCAAGTTCAGCGGTGAACGCGCCATAGACCGGGCGCTCGATCAGCACGCGGCTGCCCGCCGAGCAGGTCTGGCCGCCATTCTGGATGATCGCGTTGACGACCACCGGCAGTGCGGCTTCCAGATCGGCATCGGCAAACACGATCTGTGGCGACTTGCCGCCAAGCTCCATCGTCACGCCGCGATTGTTGATGGCCGCGGCCTGCTGAATGGCGGTTCCGGTCGCCGTCGATCCGGTGAAGGTGACGTAGTCAACGCCGGGATGGGCCGACAGCGGTGCTCCGGCCTCGGTGCCGTAGCCCGTGACCACATTGAAAACGCCGGGCGGACAACCGGCTTCCAGTGCCAGTTCGGCGATGCGCACGGTGGTCAAGGACGCATCCTCGGCGGGCTTGACCACCAGCGTATTACCCATCGCCAGCGCCGCACCGGCGACACGCGCCAGGATCTGCAACGGGTAGTTCCACGGGATGATGCCGGCGACGACACCATGCGGTTCGCGCGTGGTGAAGGCGAGGTAGCCGTCGAGAAACGGGATCTGGCTGCCATGCACCTTGTCGGCGGCGCCGCCGTAGTACTCATAGTAGCGGCAGGCGGCGGTGACATCGGCGACGCCTTGGCGCGCCGGCTTGCCGGTATCGCGCGATTCCAGCGCGGCGAGTTCGTCACGGTTGGCGTCGACCAGTTCGCCAAGACGCGTCAGGATGCGACCCCGTTCGGTTGCCGTCATCCGGCTCCAAGGCCCGTCCTCGAAGGCTCGACGTGCGGACGCGACGGCCGCATCGACATCCGGCGCGGCGCTGCGCGCGATCGACGCGAAGACCGCGCCGTCCGACGGGCAGACAACATCGATCCGCTCGCCGCCGGCGCTGTCGACAGGCTCGCCGCCGATCAGGTTCGACGCCTGTGTCCCCTCGCCGGCGCTCATCAGCCGTTCATTGTCCTTGGTGTCCAGCATTGCTTCGCGCCATCCCGTCCGAGTTCCGTCAGGCGGCATCTATCGCATGCGGAGAAATGCGAAGGCAACGCTCAACCTGACGCCCCGGCTGTGGGCGCTCGGCGAGCCGGTGGAACATGTCAGGATGATGAAATTTCTCGGTTACATCAGAAAAACCGGGATCGGCTCTGGTCTTTTTAAATCGATTAGACTATGGCTCTGGACAGCTCCCAACGATGTCGGGCCCCTCCATGAGCGCTCAGATCATTCCCGTCGATCCCTTCGACTATATCGTTTTCGGTGCGACCGGCGATCTCGCCGAGCGCAAGCTGCTTCCGGCACTGTATCATCGCCAGATCGATGGCCAGATCCCGGACAACGCCCAGATTATCGGCGCATCCCGTGCCGAGATGAGCGACGATGCCTATCGCGCGTTTGCGCACAAGGCGTTGCAGCAATTCATCAAGGAACCGCTCGACGATGGCGAAGTCGCGCGTTTCCTGTCGAAAATCCGCTACATCCCTGTCGATGCGATGTCGGAGCGTGGCTGGGAGGACCTGAAGTCCGCCCTTGACGGCGATCCGCGCAAGCTGCGCGCCTATTATCTCGCTGTCGGCCCGTCGCTGTTCGGCGAGATCGCCTCGCGTTTGCGCGGCTACGGGCTGATCACGCCGCAAACCCGGATCGTCGTCGAAAAACCGATCGGGCGCGACCTGCAGTCGGCGCAGGCGCTCAACGACATGCTCGGCGAGGTATTCTCCGAAAACCAGACCTTCCGCATCGACCACTATCTCGGCAAGGAAACGGTCCAGAACCTGATGGCGCTCAGGTTCGCCAACACGCTCTACGAGCCGCTGTGGAACAGCGCCCATATCGACCATATCCAGATCACGGTCGCCGAGTCGGTCGGTCTGGAAGGCCGGGCCGGCTACTACGACAAGGCCGGTGCGCTGCGCGACATGGTGCAGAACCATCTGCTGCAGCTGCTGTGCCTTGTGGCGATGGAGCCGCCCTCCTCGATGGATGCCGACGCGGTGCGCGACGAGAAGCTGAAAGTGCTGCGTTCGCTGGAGCCGATTGACGAGAGCTGCTGCGAGAAGCAGACGGTGCGCGGCCAATATGCGCCCGGCGCGGCCGATGGCGGCCCGGTCACCGGCTATCTGGAAGAGCTTGAGGATCCAGACAGCAAGACGGAGACCTTCGTCGCGCTGAAAGCCGAGATTGCCAATTGGCGCTGGGCCGGCGTGCCGTTCTACCTGCGCACCGGCAAGCGGCTCGCCAAGCGGGTGTCGGAGATCGTCGTCGCCTTCAAGCCGGTGCCGCATTCGATTTTCGGAAGTGCCGCCGGCCGGCTGGTCGCCAACAAGCTGGTGATGCGGCTGCAGCCCGACGAGGGCGTCAAGCAGTGGATCATGATCAAGGATCCCGGGCCCGGCGGCATGCGGCTCCGGCACGTGCCGCTCGACATGAGTTTCGCCGACGCATTCGCGGCGCGCAATCCGGACGCCTATGAGCGCCTCATCCTCGATGTGATCCGTGGCAACCAGACACTGTTCATGCGCCGCGACGAGGTGGAAGCGGCCTGGAAATGGGTCGATCCGATCCTCAAGGCCTGGGAGGCGACCGACCAGCCTGTGCAGCAATACACCGCCGGCACCTGGGGGCCGTCGGCCTCGATCGCGCTGATCGAGCGCGACGGACGCACTTGGCATGAAAGCTGATTCCGGCATGAAAGCTGATGCCGGCATGATCAGGCGGCACGACTATCCGGACCGCGACGCGTTGGCGGTGGCGCTGGCCGCCGGTCTCGCCGCGACGCTGGCCGGCGCGATTGCCGAACGCGGCGAGGCTTCGCTTGCCGTTTCCGGCGGCTCGACGCCGAAAAAACTGTTCGATGTTCTGTCGCAGACGGACATCGCGTGGGACCGGGTGACCGTGATCCTCGTCGACGAGCGCATCGTTGAAGCCGGCGACGCGCGCGCCAACCAGCGGCTGGTGCGCGAAAGACTTTTGCTGAACCACGCTTCCAGGGCGCATTTCGTGCCGTTCGAGACCGCGCTGCCCACGCCGGCGGAAAACGCAGCCCGCAGTGCCGAACTGTTTGCCGGCGTGCCGTGGCCGCTCGATGCGGCGATCCTCGGCATGGGCGCCGACGGGCACACCGCGTCGTTCTTTCCCGGCGGCGACAGGCTTGCCGAGGCGGTCGACCCGGCCGGCACCGCCCGGGTGGTGACGATGCAGGCCGAAGGCGCCGGCGAGCCCCGCCTGACGCTCACCTTGCCGCCGCTCATGCAAGCCCGCTTCCTGGCGCTCCATATCGAGGGCGAGGAGAAGCGCCGGGTCTTCGACGACGCGCTTGCCGGCGACGACACGCAGGCCATGCCGGTGCGCGCGGTGCTCGCGCAGGACGCGCAGCCGGTACATGTCTTCTGGGCGCCCTGAAGAGCGCCCGCGGCCAGACACAGACGCAGATACATTCACGGAGCCGGACCGATGACCGCCTACGACGTTCGCCAATCCATCGCCGATGTGACCGCCCGCATCGCCGAGCGTTCCAAGCCGACCCGCGAGCCCTATCTCGACCGGCTGAAGGCGCGCGCCGAAAAGGGCCCGGTGCGCACGAAACTCTCCTGCGGCAACCTTGCGCACGGCTTCGCCGCCTGCGGCCCGTCCGACAAGTCGGCGCTGAAGGGCGACGTCGTGCCCAATCTGGGCATCGTCACCGCCTATAACGACATGCTGTCGGCGCACCAGCCCTACGAGACCTTCCCCGCACTCATCAAGCAGGCGGCGCGCGAGGCCGGCGGCGTGGCGCAGGTCGCCGGTGGCGTGCCGGCGATGTGCGACGGCGTCACCCAGGGCCAGGACGGCATGGAACTGTCGCTGTTTTCGCGCGACGTGATCGCCATGGCCGCCGGCGTCGGCCTGTCGCACGACATGTTCGACGCCGCCGTCTATCTCGGCGTCTGCGACAAGATCGTGCCGGGGCTGGTCATCGCCGCGCTGACCTTCGGCCATCTGCCGGCGGTGTTCGTGCCGGCCGGACCGATGACCAGCGGCCTGCCCAATGACGAGAAGGCGCGGGTGCGCCAGCTCTACGCCGAGGGCAAGGTCGGCCGCGAGGAACTGCTGGAGGCCGAAAGCGCCTCCTATCACGGGCCGGGCACCTGCACCTTCTACGGCACCGCCAACTCCAACCAGATGCTGATGGAGATCATGGGCTTCCACCTGCCCGGCTCGTCCTTCGTCAATCCGAACACGCCGCTGCGCGACGCGCTGACGCGCGAGGCCGCCAAGCGGGCGCTGGCGATCACCGCGCTCGGCAACGAATTCACCCCGGCGGGCGAGATGATCGACGAGCGCTCGGTGGTCAACGGCGTCATCGGCCTGCATGCGACCGGCGGCTCGACCAACCACACGATCCACCTGATCGCCATGGCGGCGGCGGCCGGCATCAGCCTCACCTGGCAGGACATCTCCGACCTGTCGGACGCCACGCCGCTTCTGGCGCGCGTCTATCCGAACGGGCTGGCCGACGTGAACCATTTCGACGCGGCGGGCGGCATGGGCTTCCTGATCCGCGAACTTGCCGGCGATGGCCTGCTGCACCGCGACGTGCGCACCGTCTTCGGCCAGGGGCTGGAGCCCTACATGGTCGAGGCCGGCCTCGACGGCGACAGCATCGTGCGCAATCCGGCACCCGAAAAGAGCGGCGACGACAAGGTTCTGGCGCCCGCCAGCGCACCGTTCAAGGCCAATGGCGGGCTGAAGATGCTGACCGGCAATCTCGGCAAGGCGGTCATCAAGGTGTCGGCGGTCAAGCCGGAGTGCCATGTCGTCGAAGCACCGGCGGTGATCTTCCACAGCCAGGGCGCATTGCAGGAGGCGTTCCGCAAGGGCGAACTGGAAAAGGACTTCGTCGCCGTCATCCGCTTCCAGGGGCCGAAGGCCAACGGCATGCCGGAACTGCACAAGCTCACACCCTGCCTCGGTGTGCTGCAGGATCGCGGCTACAAGGTCGCGCTGGTTACCGACGGGCGCATGTCGGGTGCGTCCGGCAAGGTGCCGGCGGCAATCCACGTCACGCCGGAGGCCGTCGAGGGCGGCGCGATCGCGCAAGTGCGCGACGGCGACTTGCTGCGCGTCGACGCGGTCGAAGGCACGCTCGAAGTGCTGGTTCGGGCCGAAGAGTTTGCGGCGCGCGAGGCGGCAACCGCCGATCTTTCCGGCAACGCGCATGGCGCGGGCCGCGAATTGTTCGAGGTGTTCCGCCGGGTCGCAGGCCACGCGGACGCCGGCGCCAGCGTGTTTGCGTGAGGGCTATTCCCCGCGCGACAATTTCCTGACGATCGCCCGGCGTTCGATCCGGAAGCCGAGCTTTTCGTAGAGGCGGATCGCCACTGCGTTGGACGAATAGGCGTGCAGGAACGGCGTTTCGCCTTCGCGCGCGATGCGGGTGGCGACGATCCGCGACAGCAGGCCGGCGTGACCCTGACCCTGAAAGTCGGGATGGGTGCAGACGCCGCTGACCTCCCGGTAACCGTCAAGATGCAACCGTTCACCCGCCATCGCGGCGAGCCGCCCGTCGATGCGAATGCCGATGAAGCGGCCCATGCGGTGGGTGTTGATGGCAAAGGGTCCCGGCGACGTCAGGGTTGCCAGCGCCAGCATCTCCTCGGCGTCGGCCGCGCCAAGCGGGATGATCCGGTCATCCGGTTCCGCGACTGCGGGATCGGCGGCGAGCATCTGCACGATCTCGGCCTCGCCTTCCAGCGTCAAGCCGGGCGGCACGGGGGCGCCGCCGCTTTCGGCGGTGATAACATGGCCGCCTTTGGGCACCAGCGCAGCGAGTGCAGCAAGGCTTTCCGCGCTACCGTCGCGCGCCACCGCGAAGGGCGATACGTCGGCCGGATAGCGCAGCGCGTCCTGGCCGCCAGAGGCGAAATGCGCCTGTCGGCTTGTCAGCGCGGCCCAGATCGGCCGGTCGAGAACATGATCAGCCATCGTCATTCTCCCTGTCCCGGATTTCGGCCGCCCGGCGATCCAGCGGCAGGCGGTCGAGTTCGTCCTCGATCCGGTCGAGCTGGTCGAGGATCGAGCCTTGCATCGACGTGCACAATTCGCGCACGGCGGCCTCGATATGCGGCCACAATTCGCGGCGCGTCGCAGCGAGGATTTCCGCGCCCTTCTCGGTTGCCGCGACCGGCTTGCGGCGGCGGTCGCCCGCATCGGGCACCGCTTCGACAAGACCCGCGGCCTCGAGCTGGCGGATGCTGCGGGTGACGCCCGGCTGCGAAACGCCGAGAGCGGCGGCCAGTTCGCCGATGGTCAGCGGGCCGTCCTGATCGAGCGTCAGAAGCAACGGCCAGACCCCCTTCGGCAGGTCGATGCCGGCCTGCTGCAGAAAGCGGGCTGTCTCCGCCTGAAGGCGCTCGCCGACGCGTTTCAGCCGGCTGCCGAACGGCAGGTAACCCATCTCCCGGGTGAAATCCCTGACCATGGCCTGCACTCCATTCATAACTCGTTATATAACCTGTTATGCTTCTTTGCGACTGTCAAGCCGTTGCGGCAACCCCGGCCGCGAAATTGTCTCGATGTCATTTTTCGGCGCGACGGGGCGGGATGTCGGCGACAGAATGTTGCCCTTGCAAAGGAGACCGCCGTCATGGCCGCCCTCGACCTGTTTGCCGCCTATCTCGCCTTCTGCGCGATCATGGCCGGCTCGCCCGGCCCCAACAACATGATGATGCTGACCTCGGGCGTTCGTGTCGGCACGCGGCGCTCGCTGCCGCTCGCCTTCGGCGTGGCCTGCGGCATGGCGATCCTGTTGACCGCCGTCGGCCTCGGTCTCGGCGCCATGTTCCAGATCGTCCCTGCCCTCAAGCTGGTGATGCGGGCCTTGAGCGCAGCGTTCCTCATCTGGCTGGCATGGAAGATCGCCACCGCCGGCCCGCTGCGTCCGCCGGAAGACGGTGCGCCGATCCTCGGCTTTCGAACCGGCCTCCTGTTCCAGTGGATCAATCCGAAATCATGGGCGGTGACCACCAGCGCGGTCGCGACCTACCTGCCGGAGGGCGGCGGGCTGCCATTTGTTGTCGCCGGCGCGGCGATCCTCGGCACCGTGGCGTTGTGCACCACGACGATCTGGATCATCTTCGGGGGATATCTCAGCCGTTTCCTGCACGACCCGCGCCGCGCCACGATCTTCAACATCGCGATGGCGGTCCTGCTGCTGGCCTCGACCCTGCCGATCCTGTTCGGCCAGATCAGCTTGTAGACAACGCGTTGACGTGTTGGATGAAGTTTCCGGCGCGAAAAGTGTTTCGCATATATTATCAAATGGTTAATCGCGGTTGCGTGAGCAAACTGTCAACCGCTCCGGGGTGCCTCGCCTCATCCATCGCATGAACTATGGATCCGATGGATGGCGGCACTGGGTGATCGCGGTGAAGCCTGGCGTCCGGCAAGCCAAATACGAAACAGGGAAAAAATTAATCCACCGCTTCCAAACCTCCCCTATCATCGCCGGTGCCTTCTTTTGGAAGCCGGGTCTAGAACCGACCACCCGGAAGAGGGACGGTGCCTGCTGGGGTGAGGAGTGCTCGCCCGCAGGTCGGTCCATCGGCAACGATTTGCCGATTGGAACGACGAACGCCCGAAGGTGAAGCACGTCCCGCGCAAGCGAGTGAAACGATCCAGTGGAACGTTTCGAGTGCTAAACGCGAAGGGCCTGCGGCGGTGTCAGGTCACTCACCTGGGTGATGAACCCCCACGGCAGGGCGGCATGAAGCGGCGCGCGCAGTCTTGTTTTCCCGGACTTTCGTTCCGGGCCGCCGACCGAAGCTGCAAGAACACCGAGCGGGCGGTCCGAGGATCGCTATACCTTTTAGACGTTGCGATGCTTCGACCGCCCGTCTTCCAGTTCTTTGACAACGCTGGTTCCGAGAATGGGGCGCGGCGGCGGTGAAGTGCGCCTTGATGCCGGGCGCGATATAGGCGGTTGGTTCTTCTCCCCGCCGGGGATGAACAGCCGGTCCGCGTCAGCGAATTCATCGTGCCGGTGGCACGATGGAAGGCCAGCGAACGCCGGGACGCTACAAGGCAGCGGGGACCTGGCTGGCTAGTGCCGAGCGAAGCGAGGCGTTGAGGGGGCCTTCCACGCCCCCCCTCTGGCCTTTTTCCCCGCAAGGGTGGAGATGAAGCCTCAATAACTCGAACGCCGCTCGTCGCTCGGCGCGCGGCCGAATTGCAGCCGGTAGCTCTGGGCGAAATAGCTGTGCGAGGTGAAGCCCGTCGACAGCGCCACTTCGAGGATCGGAATGTTGGTCTGGCGCAAGAGTTGGCGCGCCCGCTCCAGCCTGAGCGACATGTAGTAGCGCCCCGGCGTTGAACTGAGATGGCGCAGGAACAGCCGCTCGACCTGGCGCACCGACAGCGCCACGGAACCTGCGAGTTCGCCGGCGGTCAGCGGGTGCTCCAGGTTTTCTGCCATCAGTTCGGTGACGCGGCGCAGTTTCTCCGACTTGCCGGTCAGGTCCGGCTCCTGGCCGATCCGCTGCCGGTCCTGCTGGCTGCGGATGCGCTCGTGCTGAAACTGGTTGGCGACCTTGTTGGCAAGATCGGAGCCGAAGTCGGACCGCACCATTTCCAGCATCAGGTCGACCGAGGTGGTGCCGCCGGCCGACGTGTAGCGCTTGCGATCGATCTCGTAGACGTTGCCGGTGCATTCGATATGCGGGAACTGCTCGCGGAACGCGGCGCGGTTTTCCCAATGGATGGTGCAGCGGTGGCCTTCCAACTGGCCGGCTTCGGCCAGCGTGTGGCTGCCGAGCGTGATACCGCCAAGCGCGATGCCGCGGCGGCCGAGCGTCCGAAGCGTGGAGATGACTTTCGCCTTGCCGGCGAACTCGGTGGTCATGCCCGCGACAACGAAAACCACGTCGCTCGGCGGCATGGTTTGCACGCTCGAGGCGGCCTTGATGGTCAGCTCGTTGGAAGCGGCGACCGGCTCGCCGTCATGCGAAACCGTACCCCAGCTGTAATAGGCGGTGTCGCTCAGCCGGTTGGTCGTACGCAGCACGTCAATGGCCGCCGCCAGGCAGAACATCGGAAACTTGTCCGCCAGGATGAAGGAGAAATGGCGTGATGGCGCAGCGTCGAAATCCATGAACCCGAGCCTTATCCCAATCGAATTGGCGCGGGAAGTGGAATCAGAAGGCAGGCGGCTCCAGCCCGTTGACGCGGTAGGCCGAGGTGACCGCATTCGCCATCAACATGGCGATGGTCATCGGGCCGACGCCGCCGGGGACCGGTGTGATCGCGCCGGCCGCTGCCTCCGCTTCGTCGTAATCGACATCGCCGACCAGCCGCGTCTTGCCCTCGCCTCGTTCGGGTGCGGGAATGCGGTTGATGCCGACATCGATCACGACCGCGCCCGGCTTGACCCAGTCGCCCTTGATCATCTGCGGGCGACCGACGGCGGCAACCAGGATATCGGCGGTACGGCACAGCGCCGGCAGATCGGCGGTTCTCGAATGGGCCACGGTGACGGTCGCGTTGGCGGCGAGCAGCAGGTTGAACATCGGCTTGCCGACGATGTTCGAACGGCCGACGACGACCGCCGTCTTGCCCGACAGGTCGCGGCCAAGCGCGCGCTCGATCAGCAGCATCGAACCCGCCGGCGTACACGGCACAAAGGCGGTGCCGGTTTCGCCGGTGCCGAGCTTGCCGACATTGATGAAATGGAAACCGTCGACATCCTTGTCGGCGGCGATCGTCTGGATGATCCGCCCCTCGTCGATATGGCCGGGCAGCGGAAGCTGCACGAGGATGCCGTGAATGGCCGGATCGGCGTTCAGCTTTTCGACGAGCGCGACCAGATCGTCCTCGCTCGTATCCTCGGGCAGTTTGTGTTCCTCGGAATGGAAGCCGCACTGCTTGGCCATTCGGCCCTTGGACGCGACGTAGACCTGGCTCGCCGGGTCTTCGCCGACAATCACCACGGCAAGGCCCGTTTGGGTGCCGGTCTTGTCGCGCAGCGCGTCCGCCGCGACCTTGACCTTCTCGACCACATCTGCGGCAACCGCCTTGCCGTCAATCCGTTCCGCCATCGAACAATCTCCACTCCGAGCAGCCGCGCGGACATTTGCACGGCACGGTTCGCAATGGAAACGTCGATGCGTCTTTTCGTGACGGATTCAGTGCATTCAACGCATGCGATCAGGCAACGCGGCGGCCGCGTTCGGCGCGGCGGTGCATCAGCGCTTCGACTGTCTCGCGAATCTCGCGGACAGACTGCCGCAGGTCTTGCAGTTCTTCCTGATCGGCAGGGGAAGCGACGGGGAATGGCGCAGCCGGGGCCGGTTGCTGGGACGCCGCCTGGGGATGGGGTTGTACGGGCGGCGCGGGATAGACGGGCGCAGTCGCATATTGCGGCTGCGCGGCTGGCCAGGGTTGCACATAAGCCGGCTGCAGAGGCTGGGGATAGGCTGTGGGCGCATGCACCGGCATCGACGGCTGAACAACCGGATGGGCGGCAACGGGGACCGGTCCGTAAGTCCATCCGACCGGCTGCGCTTGCGGTTGGGGCTGCGGCGCGGTCGGCGCGGTCGGTGCGAAATACGGGTAATGCGGCGGATAGGAGTGCATGTCGTGCTCGCTGGTTCGGGTTTCGTCGGGATCGGTCGGTTCGGCGGCTTCGGCAAACCCGGTCACGCCGTCGTTCTCATGCTCCGCCCGCGCAGCACCGTGTGGCGGCGCGGATCCGGCTTTGCTGTCAGGGAACCCCTCTTCGACCGGATGCTCATCCTGGCGGCGGTTCGATCCGCCAGCGGGTCCGGCCGAAAAGGAGTCGCGCAGCGCTGCGAAGAACGCCAGTCCGAGACCCAGCGCGAAACCGCCAAATGCGAAGCCGGCGGCAATCACTCTGCGCGACATCGAGGACGGCGACTCCGGCGACTCGGCTGGCGAGATCACCTTTATGTTGGTCCTGTCGATGGCCTCCAGTTCGCCGGTCTCGCGGGCGCGCAGCAGGAACGCTTCGTAGATCTCGCGTGCCGCGCCAAGCCGCCGCTCCAGTTCGCGCAGGCGGATCTGGGCGTCGTTGTTGCCAACCGACTCCGCCTTGAGTTGCGCCAGCGACGCGGCCAGCGCCTGCTCGCTTTCCACGGCGCGCCGCAGGTCGGCCTGGGTTCCGGCGATGATCCGCCGCACCTCGGCGGTGATATCGGCTTCCACCGCCTGCAACGACGCCTTGGCGTCCGACAGTTTCGGATGGCGGCTGCCGAGGGCGTTTTCGAGCGCGGCGACCTGCTGGCGCTGCGTGGCGTGCTGCGCCCTGAGCGCGCTCAGCGTCGCGGTGGTCAGGTCCTGCGAGAGCCCGCCCGCGATCACCGACGTGACGTTGGCGGACCGCGCGGCCTCGGCGCGCGACTTCGAGGTGATCGTATCCGCCCTCGCCTGTGCCAATTGCGCGGTAACGGCGGCCAGTTGATCGTCGGTCACGAGTCGCCCGCCCGGTCCGATCAACCCGCTGCTCGCCTTGTAGGCTTCCAGCGCGCTTTCGGCCTGCTCCACGTCGTTCTGCAGTGCTTCCAGCCGGGCACCGAGCGCCGAGGACGCGGCGCGCGCGGAATCGGCCTGCAACTCCTGCTGCTCGCCGATGAAGGCCCGCGAAACCTCATTGGCGATCAAGGCCGACTTGTCCGGATCCTTGGTCGTGGCGCTGACATAGATGACAAAGGTGCGCGCCCTGCGGTTCGCATCCGTCTTGTCGCGCAATTCCTGGAAGGTGGTGCGGCGGCGGTCCTCAACACCGTCATCGCCCGAGAAGATCGACAGGAAACCCTGGATCGACGCGATGACGCCGCCCATTGCGCCGTCGGAGCCGTTGAATTCCGGATCCTGTTCGAGCCTGAGCTTGTCGACGACGCGGCCAAGAACCGCTGTCGACGAAACCAGTTCGAGCTGGCTGTCGATGATCGCCAGCGCGGCTTCGCTGGGCAGGAAGTCGGGCGCGATGTCGCGGCCGACCAGTTTGATCTCGCGCGGGTCGACCAGCAGCTGCGCGTAGGCGGTGTAGCGATGCGGGGTGGTCAGGGCGATCGCGCAACCGACAATGAAGCCGGCGACCGTCAGTCCGGCGATCGAATAGCGCCAGCTCCAAACCTTGGATACCAGCAGCGCCGGATCGATGAGAGGCCGGAATTGCGATGCATCTCCGCCGTGCTGACCGGTGTCGACATGCGTTGCCGACGGCGGCGCGACGGCGGTTTGCGGCTCGTCGTCAACTGGGGACGTTGCTGGATCGCGTGGCGGCGAAGCGTCGGCAAGTTCGGCGAGAAGCGGATTCGGCTTTCTGGTCTCGCGTGCCAGCCGGGCGCTCTGGTGGCGGCTGACGGCATCGCGGTCGCGCGCCTCGAGGCGGTCGGCGATCGAAAGCAGGGCCGCGTTCACGCGTGCATTGTCGCGGTCATCTGTTCGCTTGGACATTGGCCACCGAAAACCGGGTTGGATACGCTCAGGCGACGCGCCATTACGTAAACACAAGTTAAAATTTCACGGGTAACAAAAGGTTAATACCAGCGGCGACCGCGATGTACTGTCCGTGCCGGAGAATGCGGAACCCGTCCTTAAACCTTTCGTGCTAGGCCGCAACGCATGAACAGCGATGCCGACAAGGCGCAAACGCGGGGTCTCGCAAAGGCAACCGGAGAGAGCCCCGGCGAACTCGTGCGCAAATATTTCGCCGCCTTCAGCGGCGATGGCGCGCGGGTCTTCATCCAGCTCGCCTATTTCTATCTGGTCGCCAACACGCTTTCGCTGGCCGAATTCGGCCTGTTCGCAACGGCCTCGTCGACCGGCATCGTGCTGTCGCGCATCGCGGCATTCGGCTTCATCTCGCCGCTCTACCGGATCGCCACCGTCAAGCCGCAGCTGATCGGCGTCTACTCGGCCGGATACGCCGCGGCGCTGGCGGCGTCCTTGCCGATCATCGCTCTGATCGGCGCGGCGGTCTACATGATGCTGTTCGCCGGCGAGATGTCGATCGGCGCATTCGCGCTGATTGCCACGACCGAGATCCTTTTCTGGCGGTCGTTGGAGGTGGTGATCACCATCAACAAGGGGCTTGAGCGCTTCGGCCGCGCTTCGCTGGTCATCGTATTCGGCTTTTCCATGAAGGCGTTTGCCGCACTGATCCTGGCGGCGGCCTCCGACGGTTCGCTGGACAGCTGGGCGACGATCTACTTCTGGACGCAGGCGATCATGATTGCGATCGCGGCCCTCGTCTTCTATCCGCGCCGCAGGTGGCGGTTCCGGCCGGCGCTCTATCGCCGGCGGATCGGCGACGCGCTGTCGGTCAGCGGCGCGGATGTCCTGTTCTACGCACAGTCGGAACTGGACAAGCTCGTGGTGCTCGCCGCCGGCGGCCCCACCGCCGCCGGGGTCTATGCGATCATCATGCGGCTGGTCGATCTGACCGCCATGCCGGTGCGCACCTTCTCGACGCTGCTGACGCAACGCCTCATGCGCCGGCCCGATCTCCTTGGGTCCTTTGCTACCAGGGCGGTGATGGAGATCGGCGTGATCGCAGTTTCGACGGCGGCGATCGGCGCGATGGTGGTGGTGTTCTGGATCAAGCCGGACATCCTGGGCGAAAACGTCGAGGAAGCGGCGGTTCTGCTCTGGCTGGTTTTGCTGGTACCGGCGTTCCGCAACCTGATCGAATACCAGTCGGAACTGCTCTATGGCCGCGGCCAGACCTTTGTCCGGATGGTCAACTACGCCATTCTCGGTGTCTTGAAGGCGACGCTGCTTTTTGCGATCCTGAGCGGCTCTACGGACCCGCGGGACTGGCTGATCCTGGCAAATCCGGTGTTCGGCGCGCTTTACGCCGTCAGTTTCTTGCTCACTTACCGGGCCATGCGCAGACCGCCCATTCGCGTCTGACGCCGGTTGTCACGCCGCGCGCGGCAACTGCGTCACGACCTCGCGAAAATCGTCGACCGGAACCGGCAGGAACGACTGCACGCCAATGGCGACCTGACCGTCCTCCAGATTGTCGACCATCTCCGTCAACTCGGCACGGCCCGGCGCCGGCTTGAACCATTTCATCGGGCAGTAGGTCTTCGGATCGTGCACGTGGCCGGCGCCGCCGAGCACGCTGTCGACATAGGCGCCGTAAAGCATGCACTCGGAAAACCTGCGGCTCGATCCAATGACCGAAGCCCAAGGCCGCCGGCGTACCCGCTCTATGTGGGTACACATGTCGACAACCGTCTGGCGCCGCCAGGAGACGAAGGAGCAGACATAGTCGTTTGGATTGGCCGCACCGCCTGGCAGTCGAAGCGCGCGGGCGGCATGGTCTGCCCAGACAAGATGTTCGGCCTGCGCGGTGCGCGCGCCATCGAGTTCACCATAAAGCCGCATCGCGCCGTCTCGCCAGATGTCGTTGACGTCGAACGGCTTCACGAGGGCGGTGTCGGAATCGCAGTACAGGAGCCCGTCGACGTCGAGCCGGTGGGCGACCGCGATCCGCATCAATTGCTGAACGTGCCAACCGCGCAGTGGCACCGTGGCGGGGCTTACCCATAGCCTGCGGCCACGCGGTGACAGCGCGGCGGGCACGCGCCTCAACCACCAGGGCAGCAATTCCGCGTCGGTGATGACCTTTCGTTTCGGACCTTCCAGGCGGGAAAACAGGTCACGGTCCGGTACGTCGACCAGCAGATAGTGGCATTCATAGCCGCTGGCATGACGATCGACCGTTTCGCACAGCACCGCGCAGCGCTCGAAATCCGGCGCATAGCTTGCGGTGACGATAGCGTTGCGCATGCACTGTCCGTTTCTAGCTAAAGTCTCTGGACAGCGACCCTGACCAGGAACAGCGGATTACCCAGAATGTAGCGCCGCCACAGACGACGCGGTTCGCGCCAAAGACGATAGATCCACTCACAGCGCAAGGCCCGCATCCAGCGAGGCGCGCGCGGAACTGTATCAGTAATCATATCAAAGAGCGCGCCGATTCCCATCGCCATCGTGCAATGATCCGCGGTCAGTTTTTCCGAAATCCAGCGTTCCTGGAGCGGCACGCCCAGCGCGACCAGCAGGATATCCGGCCGCCATCTGGCGATGTCATCGAGTGCCCGGTCGACTTCGCCGGCGCCTAGGTAGCCGTGGCCGAAAACCTGGTATTCATGACGCGTCTCGATGGCGCGAAGACGTGCCGCAGCTTTGCCGGCAACGCCCGGGCGGGCTCCGAACAGGCCGATTTTCAACGGTCTGGGCGCGGATCGCAGAACATCGGGAACGAAGTCGGTGCCGTTCAGATTGGCGCGAAACGGCCGGCCATAGAGGATACGCGCCGCAAGGTCGACGCCGATCCCGTCGGAGAACACCGTGAAAGCCTGTAGAGTTTGCCGGAAGCCTGGTTCCTCGACCGCGACATTGGCATTGTGCGCGTTCAGGAATGTGACCGGCGTGAACGTGCCTGCGGCTATGCGGCGGTGAACGAAGTCAAGCGCATCACTACGCGACATGTCGCACACGCCGACGCCCAAAATGTCTCGTGCAGGGCTGCTGCCCGCCGGTGTCGCTGCCTGCGCCATCGGTACCCGTCTGGTCGCTTGGAAAACAGGGATTTCGCCCCTTGATCTTCTGCCCCGAAAACTAGCCGGGGAGCCGTTATCAAGCTGTTAATGAACTGTTTAGGATTTTATCGGTTTCCGGAATCGGCATGCAGTCGGTTCAGGGCTTCGCCAATGACCGCATCCATCGCGGCAATCCGGTCTTCGCGGTATCGCAATCCATCCAGATCGGGCAGTTCGCCTGTGCGTTGGCGGTCGACAAGTGCCTGCAGCGCGCTGGCAAACTCCTCTGCGGTATCGGCTTTGAGCACGTTGTCGGGTATATCGGCAATGCCGCGCAGCGAAGATGCGGTTGCAACGGCCGGCAACCCCATTTCGAAGGTCTCCAGCGATTTGAGCTGGACACCGGTTCCCGAGCGCGATGTCAGCGAAATGACCCGGCACTGGCGCAGAAAGTCCTTGGCATCTTCGACGCGCCCCAGGAACTGGACACGCGGGTCTCGTGCCGGGAAGCCGCGCGGCACCTTCCCCGCAATGCCGACAGTCATCAGCGGCGGCAGCAACGGCACCACCTGCTGCAGGAACCACTCCAGACCGACCCGGTTGGGCGCCCAGGTCCAGGTGCCGATCATGCCGGTATCGAAGGCGGTCACGCGCATGGCCCCGCCACCGGGCGCTTGGGGCGTGACGAGCGGTAGCGCCAGCGACCGACCGGTCACACCCAAAGGCGCGGCGTCCTCGTCAGCGAGGGTCAGCACAAAGCGCGCGTTTTCGCACAAACGGCGCTCCAGCGCTTTCAGCAGCCGTGCCTCGCGATAAAACAGCAGCTTCTCGAAGGGATTCGTCGCCTGCTCGGCGTTCTGGCGCGCCGACAGGTATTCGACATTGTGCGCCACGAACACATAGGGGCGGCCCCGGAACTGCCTCTCGAACGCCCCGGCCAATTGCACGCTGTTCAGCACATATCCGTCGACATCGCCGATGCCCGCGAGCGCTGTTTCGACATCACGCTCGCCGACCATCCGGAGCTTCGCCGAGGAAAACGTGATCCCGCCGCGCATCGTGGCGGCGAGCCAGGCGAACTTCTGCGTCGCCGATGCCGTGTCGTTGCGCACATCGATTTCCCCCAGGCAAACCGTGTTCTGCGGATCGGAAACCGTCCTGCCCGGCATCTTGAAGCCGAGCACGGTTACTCTTGCGCCGGCACGGCACAGTCCGTCGATGATCGCCTGATTGGCGATCTCGTAGCCGCTCTCCGGCGGTCCGGCCGGAACCAGCGATGTGACGAAAACCAGATGCATCCTACCTTCCGCCTGCCCCAGTAATCGACAAAACTGAAGCCGGCCTTAACCGACCCCGGGTGGATTGGTTTACAAGTCGTAAACGTTCCTTAACGACTATCTGTTTGTTTCGTGCGAAACGCCAGCAGGCGAAGGATGCCCCCCGTGAATGAGCGACTGACCGACACGATCTCGCTCGCCGCGCAATCGCCGGCGCTGGACGCGGCGTCGATTGACATCGTCGTCACGGTTCCGACCTTCCGCAGGCCGGAGCACCTGCTCAAGACGCTCGACAGCATTGCCGCGCAGCGCACGACGCGCGGCTTCGCGATCGTGGTCATCGAGAACGATGCCGAGCGGCGGCAGGGTGTCGCGGCTTGCGCGCCCCGCTTCGAGGACGGATCTTATCGCGGTCTGGTGATCGTCGCCCATGAACGCGGCAATTGCCATGCCTACAATGCGGGCTGGTTTGCCGCGCTCGACCGGTTCGGCGGGCTCGCCCACATTGCGGTCATCGACGACGACGAAATCGCCGATCCGGATTGGCTGGAAAACCTCTGCCGCACGTCGGAGCGCTTCGGCAGCGCGCTGGTCGGCGGACCGCAACTTCCGGTGTTCGGCGCGGCAGCCCGGCCGTCCTGGCGCGGACATCCGGTATTCACGCCGCATTACGGCACCACCGGGCCGGTGTCGGTTCTCTACTCGTCAGGCAATCTGCTGGTGCGCCGCGACGTGCTCGACGCCATGCCGAAGCCCTGGCTCGATCTCGTTTTCAATTTCACCGGCGGCGGCGATTCCGACTTCATCCGGCGCAGCCTTGCCTCAGGCTTCAAAGCCGCGTGGTGCAATGAAGCCATCGTTAGGGAAACCGTTCCGGACACGCGGGTCACGCGAAGCTGGATTACGGCGCGCTCGCTGCGCAATGGTGCGTTGAGCGCGGTCATCGAGCACCGGCAAGGCGCCGGCAACCGTGTGGCGGCACTGAAGACCATTGCCAAGAGCCTGGCGCTGCTCGGTGTGTCGCCTATCCGGTTCATCAATCGTCTTGCGCGTTCGCGGTCGCTGCTCGGTGCGCTATATCCCGTGCATGTCGCGTTGGGGCGGCTGATGTCAGAATTCGGCTATGCCAATGAGCAATATCGCAATCCCGACTGAGCAGACGCCGGCCGCGGCGACACGCGAGCGCGTTTTCGCCATGCGGTCGGTGCTGGCGTTCATTGTCCTGGCCGTTGTCTGGATCTCGTTCACACCGTTTGTCGTGGTCACACAGAGGCCGGATGCGGAGGCCGACGGCGGACGGCTCATCAATCAGCTCGGCTATTCCGGCGTCCTGCTGCTGGCGCTACTGGCACTGCTTGTCGCCGTGGACCGGCGGGCATTGCTGCGCTTCTTCAGTTTCGGTTGGGCGCTGATGTATTTGCTGGTCGCGTTATCGCGCTGGCCGCCGCCGACACCGCCAGCGCCCTGCGTTCGGTGATGTTCGCGCTCATCGCAACAACCATGGCGGGCACGATCGTATTGCTGGCGCCAAGTGCCGGAACGCTGGCGCGCATCCTGGCTGGCGGCGCTGTCGCCGTGCTCGGGCTCTCCTATGCAGGTCTGATCCTGCTTCCCGAAGCCGCCATTCACCCGGCGTCCGGTGTCGAGGCGTTCCATGCCGGTCTTTGGCGCGGCATCTACAGTCACAAGAACATGGCTGGTCCGCTGATGGCGTCGCTGGTCTTCGTCGGTATCTACCTGATGCGCCGCGGTCAGCACTGGCTCGGCGCGGGTATTGCCGTGTTGGCACTCATCTTCGTTTGGAACACCGGGTCGAAAACAAGTGCCGCGCTCGCGCCGGCGATCGTGATCATGGTTCTGCTACCGGCAATGACGGGCATGCGGACGCTTGCCGCCATCGCCGTTTTGGCCGCGATCATATCGATCAATGCGCTGACCATCGGCTCTGTTTTCGTGCCGGGGTTCGACGCCATCTTGAGAACATTCAACGAAACGACGACGTTTACCGGCCGAACGGAGATCTGGGAATTCGCCGGCGATTTCGTCCTGCAACGGCCGTGGACCGGTTTCGGGTTCGACAGTTTCTGGGGCACCGGCATAACTGCCGATGCCGAGCAGCCCTTTGATCGTGCCTGGGATCCGCGCGGCATCATTCACGGGCACAATGGCTTTCTCGATATCGCCCTGTTCATGGGCGTACCCGCGATGCTGCTGGCGGTGTGGCTCTTCGTCATCGCGCCCGTCTGGCAATACATCCGCACACCGTCCCTGCTGGAAAACGCTCTGCTGGCAGATCTCTGCCTGATGATCGTTGCCTTTCTGGTCATGAACTCGGCGCTTGAGAGCTACTTCTTCCGCCGCGCCGACCCCGCTTGGCTGACGCTGGTCATCGCCTTGATGGGTTTGCGGCTGTGCGCTCGGCAAAGGATCGTCGATCGTTGAGCAACCTTGCGTGGTGACGCGGCGGGCTTTATCGATGCGCCTCGATTTCAATCGGAGAGGAATTGCGATGGCCAGCCGGAACCGTGTCGTGCTTGCGGGTTGCGGAAACATGGGTTTCGCCATGCTGCAGGGCTGGCTTGCCGCGGGCAGGCTCGAACCGTCGGATGTCGATGTGGTCGAACCGGTCGACGCGCTGCGCGAACGTGCGGCCTCCGCCGGCGTCAACGCGGTCGCGTCGGTGCCGGAACTTGGCGCGGGCGAACCGCCGACCCTGATCATCGTCGCGGTCAAGCCGCAGGTCATCGGCGCCGTGTTGCCGCAGTACAGCCAGTTTGCGCTGGCCGGCAGCACGATCGTCAGCGTTGCTGCCGGTATCGGGACGCAGGCGCTGCAGCGCGGCCTCGGTGGCGAGCATCCGGTGATCCGGGTCATGCCCAACACGCCGGCTGCGGTCGGTGCCGGGATGAACGTGATCTATGCAGGACCTGGCGTGGACGCCGAGGTTGTCGCATTCGCCCGCGATCTGATGGCAGCCAGCGGCCAAGTCGCGGTCATCGAAGATGAAAGCCTGATGGATGCCGTGACCGCGGTTTCCGGCTCCGGACCCGCCTATCTGTTCCATATGATCGAGGCTTTGACCGCTGCGGCGCGCAACGCGGGTCTGCCCGACGACCTTGCCGCAACACTTGCCTCGCAAACGATCTACGGCGCCGCCGTGTACGCCCATAAAAGCGGTGTGGAGCCTGGCACGCTGCGCGAGCAGGTCACCAGCCCGAACGGCACCACCGCGGCCGCTTTGCAGGTCCTTATGGAGAATGACCGGCTGACAAGACTGATGACGGAAGCCGTAGACGCGGCGCGCAAGCGCTCGATCGAACTCGGCGGATAGCGATTGGTCACGATTGCTCGAATTGCCCGAATTCCTCGTAATCCGGGCAAAATTTGACGGAATTGGCCACATGCACACGGCTCAGCATTGCGTTTCTGCTCCCGTCATGCTTGACACCGCAAAAATTTTTAACGTGTTGTCATGATCGAAGTCAGATCCGTGTCCAAGCATTTCGGCGGCGTTCATGCCGTCGAAAACGCATCGCTCACCATTGAAACGGGGTCCATCACCGGACTGATCGGGCCGAATGGTGCCGGCAAGACCACCCTCTTCAACATCATCGCCGGAAACATCAAACCGTCCAGCGGCCAGATCCTGCTCGATGGCGAGGATGTCTCCGGTCTGGAGCCGCATGTCCTGTTCAAGAAGGGACTGCTGCGCACCTTCCAGCTCGCGCATGAATTCTCGACACTGACTGTCCTGGAAAATCTGATGATGGTCCCCGACCGGCAGCTTGGCGAGAACCTGATGAGCGCCTGGTTCGGCTATGGCGAGGTCAAGAAGCAGGAAGCCGAGATCCGCGAACGCGCGATGGATGTCATCAAGTTCCTCAATATGGGCCATGTCGCCCAGGAACTTGCCGGCAATCTGTCGGGCGGACAGAAGAAGCTGATCGAGCTCGGCCGCACGATGATGGTCGACGCCAAGGTCGTGCTGCTCGACGAGGTCGGCGCCGGCGTCAACCGCACGCTGCTCGGAGAGATCGGCGACGCCATTATTCGCCTCAACAAGGAGCGCGGCTACACTTTCTGCATGATCGAACACGACATGGATTTCATCGGCAAACTTTGCGATCCGGTCATCGTCATGGCCGAAGGCGCGGTGCTGGCCGAGGGAACCGCCGAGGAAGTGCGCAACAACGAGGCGGTGATCGAGGCCTATCTCGGTCGCGGCCTGAAGAACAAGACGCCGCGCGAGATGCAGCTGGCGGACGACAATCCGGGGGCGGACGGCTGATGTATCTGGTCGGGGAGAGCATGACCGGCGGCTATGGCGCTGCCGATATCCTGAAGGACTGTACCGTCGGCGTCGAAAAGGGCGAGATTGCCGTTATCGTCGGGCCGAACGGCGCCGGCAAGTCGACCGCGATGAAAGCCATGCTTGGCATGCTGAAGCTGCGCATCGGCCAGGTGAACCTCAACGGCAAGGATATCTCGAAGATGACGCCGCAGGCGCGCGTCGCTGAGGGTATCGCCTTCGTGCCGCAGACCAACAATGTCTTCACCTCGATGACGGTGGAGGAAAACCTGGAAATGGGAGCATATCTGCGCCGCGACGACATTCGCTCCACGATGCACCAAGTCTTCGAGCTGTTTCCGATTCTCAAGGAAAAGCGCCGCCAGGCGGCCGGAGAGTTGTCGGGCGGCCAGCGCCAGCAGGTCGCGGTCGGCCGCGCGCTGATGACCCGCCCGTCGGTGCTGATGCTGGACGAGCCGACCGCCGGCGTGTCGCCAATCGTCATGGACGAACTGTTCGACCGCATTCTGGAAGTGCGCGACACCGGCCTGGCGATCCTGATGGTCGAACAAAACGCCCGCCAGGCGCTGAATATCGCCGACCGCGGCTATGTGCTGGTCGGCGGCGAAAACTGGCGCACGGGGACGGGCCACGAACTGCTCGCCAATCCCGAGGTCCGCAAATCGTTTCTTGGCGGGTAAAGACATGTTCCCGGAATTCACCGATATCCTGAATGCCCTGGTCCTGATGGCGAATTTTGTTTTCGTGCCGGCGCTTGCCTACGGATCGCAACTGGCGCTGGGCGCGCTCGGCGTCACCCTCGTCTTCGGCATCCTGCGCTTCGCGAACTTCGCGCATGGCGACCTGATGGCCTTCGGCACCACCATGACGATCCTGTTTACGTGGTTCCTGCAGGCCAATGGAATCTCGCTCGGCGTGCTGCCGACGGCACTGCTGGCGCTGGTTCCGGCCATCGCGGCGACCGCGATCATCGCGATCCTGATCGACAAGTCGGTGTTCTCGTTCTACCGCAAGCAGCGCGCCGCCCCTGTGGTGCTCGTCATCTCGTCGGTTGGCGTGATGTTCATGCTAAGCGCCATCGTGCGCTTCATCATGGGCACCGACGACCGCCGCTTTTCGGACGGCGAGCGCTTCATCGTCAGGGCGCTCGATTTCAAGAAGTGGTCCGGCCTCAACGAGGGCCTGGCGATCCAGACGACACAGGTGATAACGGTCGTCGTGACGCTGATCGTCGTGACGATGCTGTTCCTGTTCCTCAACCGCACACGCACCGGCAAGGCGATGCGCGCCTACTCCGACAATGAGGACCTGGCGCTGCTTTCGGGTATCAATCCCGACCGGGTGGTCATGGTGACGTGGATCATCGCCGCGGCGCTGGCGACTGTCGCCGGCGCGCTCTACGGCCTCGACAAGAGCTTCAAGCCCTTCACCTACTTCCAGTTGCTGCTGCCGATCTTCGCAGCCGCGATCGTCGGCGGTATCGGACAGCCCATCGGCGCGGTTGTCGGCGGCTACATCGTCGCCTTCTCCGAGGTCATGCTGACCTACGCCTACAAGAAATTCTGGACCTATCTGCTGCCGGAAGACATGGCGCCCACCGGTCTGCTGCAATTCCTCGGCACCGATTACAAGTTCGCCATTTCATTCATCATTCTGGTTGTCGTGCTGCTGATCCGGCCGACCGGTATCTTCCGGGGGAGAGTGCTATGACGAGCGAGACACAGATTGCCGGCGACAAGCCATCCGAGGAGAAGACCATCGCGCCCGCACCGACCACCGTCGTCCGGCAACAGCAGAGCCCTTGGCGGGCACCGATCGCGTTCCTGGCAATTGGCGGGGTGTTGCTGCTGATCGCGATTCTCCAGTCGCCGTCATCGGCACTGCGGCTCCTGAATGTCGGCCTGATCTCGGCGATCATGGCGATGGGCCTGAACCTGCAATGGGGCTATGCGGGTCTGTTCAATGCCGGGGTGATGGCCTTTGCCGCGCTGGGCGGACTTGCCGCCGTCGTCGTGTCGCATGCGCCGGTCGGCGAAGCCTTGTCTGCCGGCGGCAGCGGGCTCGTCCTGTCAGCGGTGATCGTGATGGCCATCGCGGTAACGGCGATTTATCTGGGGCGCGTGCTGAAGGGCGGCCTGCGCAGCTTTGTCATCTTCGCTGTTGTTATCGTCGGCTACCTGTTCCTGCGACCGGTGTTTACCGACGCGGTCATCGCTGTCGAGGCGGTCGATCCGGCAAAGACCGGCTTCATCGGCGGGCTTGGCATGCCGATTGTCTTTTCCTGGGTTGTCGGTGGCATCTTCGCCGCGGCGATTGCCTGGCTGATCGGCAAGGTCGCGCTTGGTCTGCGTTCCGATTATCTCGCCATCGCCACGCTTGGTATCTCCGAAATTGTCATCGCCGTCCTGAAGAACGAGGAGTGGCTGGCGCGCGGCGTCAAGAATGTCAGCGGTCTGGAGCGGCCGGTACCCTACGAGATCGACCTGCAGCAGCAGCAATGGTTCATCGATCTGGTCACCCGCCTCAATGCCGGTGCGCTGCAGGCCGTCGGCGACGACGCCGCCCGCGAAACCTTGCTGCGGCAATTGACCATCGAAACTTCTACGATGTTCGTCCAGCTTTGCTATCTCGGCCTGTTCTCGATCGTCCTGCTGATCCTGCTTGGCCTGTGCGTGCGTGCGCTGAACTCGCCGTGGGGACGGATGATGCGCGCGATCCGCGACAATGACGAAGCCGCCGCCGCCATGGGCAAGGACATCAAGTCGCGGCACCTGCAGGTCTTCGTGCTCGGCTCGGCAATCATCGGGATCGCCGGCGCGATGCTGGTCACCTTCGACGGCCTGTTCACGCCGGGCACCTACATCCCGCTGCGCTTCACCTTCCTGATCTGGGTGATGGTGATCGTCGGCGGCTCGGGCAACAATCTCGGCGCGGTGCTTGGCGGTATCCTGATCTGGACGATCTGGGACCAGGCCGAACCGGTCGGCCGCTGGCTGGTGGAGCTATCAAGCGCCTATGTCGATCCGGACACGCCGCTCTACCGGCACCTGCAGGACATCGCCGGACCGTTCCGCCTGTTCATGATGGGTCTGGTGCTGCTGATCGTCATGCGGTTTTCGCCGCGCGGCATCCTGCCGGAGAAGGTCCGCCACAGCTAACCGAATGCACCGACCCGGACGGTGCCGGCGAGAACGCAAAGAAATGGCCGGGGCGCATACGCACCCCGGCCGATTTTGTTGGACCGTTGCCGAGCCGCTTAGCGGACCTGCACGACCTTCCAGGCACCGCCTTCGATGGCGAACTGCTTGTAGGAACCAAGCGCTTCACCGACGTCGGTGAACTCAACGCCGGTCGCACCCTGGTAGTCGATGTCGGTGCCGGCAGCGACGAGTTCCAGAGCCTTGGCCAGTTCTCCGGGGCCGATCTTCTCGCCCGGTGCGTTGGCCAGTTCCATGATGTTGCCGGCGATCGCGCTACGCTCGGCCGAACCGGCCTTCTGCATGGCAAGGATCATCAGTGCAGCCGCATCGTAGCTTTCACCCTGGTAAGGACCGCCGCCGGTGACGCCAGCGGCCTGGGCCATTTCGGTATACTTGGCCGCATCGTCGGACTCGGTACCCGGTGCGGTGCCCATCACCTTGACGGCGTCGAGGTCGGAGACGGTCAGCAGCGAGTCGCCGATCATGCCGTCGCCGAGCGCGAAGGTGTCGAACGCGCCGGTGTCGATGGAGCCCTGCATGATGCCACGGCCGCCCTGGTCGACGTAACCGAGAACTGCCAGAGCGTCGCCGCCGGCAGCCGCAAGCGCGCCAACTTCAGCGGTGTAGTCGCCCTTGCCGTCTTCATGCGCGGCCGTGATCGTCACCGTGCCGCCACGCTCCTGGAAGGCGCTTGCGAACGAATCCGCGAGACCCTTGCCGTAGTCGTTGTTGGTGTAGGTGATGGCGATCGACTTGATGCCTTCTTCCATCGCAACATCGGCGAGAACCTGGCCCTGGCGGGCGTCGGACGGCGCGGTGCGGAAGAACAGGCCGTTGTCCTCGATGTCGGTCAGGGCCGGCGATGTTGCCGACGGCGAGATCATTACGACGCCATTCGGGATGGCGACGTTGTTGGCAACGGCGGTCGTCACGCCCGAGCAATCGGCGCCCATGATGGAGACGACGTTTTCGGAGGTGATCAGGCGCTCTGCCGCAGCGGTTGCCGCGCCGGCGTCGACGCAGGTGGAATCGGCGCGAACCGGCATGATCGACTGGCCGCCAAGGAACTTGCCGCTGTCCGACGCTTCCTTCATGGCGATTTCAGCGCCTGCCGCCATGTCCGGCGTCAGCGATTCAATCGGGCCGGTGAAGCCGAGGATGACGCCCATCTTGACGTCCGCCTGCGCCGCAGCCGACAGCGCCAAGACGCTGGCAGCGGCTAGAAGAAGAGGTTTTCTCATGATTGTGTTACTCCCTTTGATCTCCGCAGTTCCGGTGTTCGCGGCCCCAACCGCGCCTCGTGTCCGGAAAAGCTGTAAAGTTTTAAAGCCTACTCCCGCTTGCCGTGCAAGGCGTTTAAATCCAATCGGTTAAAGCGAGGCGTGCGCGCACTGCCGCAACGCGATGCGGCGCGGTCAGTCGGCGGCGAACTCGAAGTCGGGCAGCGAGCGCATGGCCTGGCTGAGCGCTTCGCCCCAGCCCCTTGATATCGTCTGGAAATACGGGTCGTCCGCATCGACGCGCTGCTGCCGGCCTATACAGAAGCTATCGGCTTCATAGGTCTGGATATCAAGCGGCAGTCCAACCGACAGGTTGGCCTTTATCGTCGAGTCGAAGGAGACGAACAGCAGTTTGACGGCGTCCTCGAACGACATCTCCTTGTCGTAGGCGCGGACCAGGATAGGCCGTCCGTATTTGGTTTCACCGATTTGGAAAAAGGGCGTGTCGCCATTTGCCTCGATGAAATTGCCTTCCGGATAGATCAGGAACAGACGCGGTTCGCTGCCGCGAATCTGGCCACCGAGGATCAGCGTGGCGTTGAACGAGGAATCCGCTGTCTGGCCGCTCATCGCATTGGCCTGAATCACCTCGCGCAGGGTTTCGCCGATTTCGCGTGCGGCCTGGAACATCGATGGGGTCTCGAGGATCGACGGATTGCGCTCCTCCGGTGCCTTGGAACGCTCGTCCAACAGGCTGACAACCGCTTGCGTGGTGGCCAGATTGCCAGCCGTCATCAGCGTGATGATCCGCTCGCCCGGCGTCGTCCAGGTGAACATCTTGCGAAACACGGATACGTTGTCGACACCCGCATTGGTGCGCGTGTCCGACATGAAGACGAGGCCTTTCTTCAAGCGCAGGCCGACGCAGTATGTCATCGCGTGATTCCCGATATTCCTGCGGCCGGACGTTAGATGTGCAGCGGATCGCTGACAAGCGTCCGTAACGGCCGATTGCAGCAAACCGGCTGACGTGCGTCCTACTGCTGAACCTGCAACGAGACCATCATGTTCTCGGCACCGGCACCGCGCCGCAGGCCGGAGACAGGGGCGGCCTCCAGATAGTCCAGACCGGTCGCCACACGGACATAGCGTTCATCCGGCGAAATTCCATTCGAAACGTCGAAACCGACCCAGCCCAGCCCCTCGACATGCGCCTCGGCCCAGGCGTGTGAGGCGTCTTGCTCGACCCGGTCGTCCATCATCAGGTAGCCGCTCACATAGCGAGCCGGAAAACCCAGTGCGCGCGCCGCGGCAACGAACACATGGGCATGGTCCTGGCAGACGCCGCCATCGTGATCGAGCGCCTCTTCGGCGGTCGTGCGCGGGTGGGTGTTGCCGACCTCCCACGGAACGGCCTCGATGATCGCCGCCGACAGATCGTGCAAACGCGCCACCTGATCGTCGCTGGCGGCGATCGTACGCGCCAACTTGCGCACATTGGGCCCGATGCGGGTCAATTCCGTCGCGCGACGGAACAGCCAAAGTGGCGCAAAGCCGCCATGGCTGCCGATGATGCCCGATCCGTTCGTCGTTTCGACCTCGCCCTCGCAGTGTACAGTGATCTCGGTGCGGCCATCGTCGAAGCTCACCAGTTCGACGTGATTGTTGTGGTGGTCGTCGTATTGCAACTGGCTCTTGCCGCCCTCTACAGTGGTTCGCCAGGACAAGACGTTCTGGCCGGCGCGCGACTTCGGTGTCACCCGCAACTGCTGCAGCACCGAATGCACCGGTTCCTCGTAGCGGTAGCGGGTGGTGTGCGAGATCTTCAGCCGCATGGCTTATCCGTAAAAGCGGTAATCAGATTCGATCTGCCGGGCGAGCGCATTGTTGTCGCGAATGAAATCCTCGATGAATTCGTGCAGGCCATACTCGAATATCGCCTCCACCGTGTTTCCGCGCAACCGGGCAACAATCGCATCGGCGGCGTCCTGGCAGGCGTTTCGCTGGCCGTAGTTATTGGCGAGGAAGCCGAGATTATCGGCAATCTTGGTTGCGCAAAACGCCAGCGAACGCGGCAGCCGGCGGTCGAGGATCAGAAACTCGGCGATCGCACGCGGATTGACATCGCCCTCGTTGAGCCAGCGGAACGCCCGCTGCGCCGATACCGAACGCAGAATGGTTTCCCACTGCACATTGTCCAGCGACGACCCGACATGCATCACCGAAGGCAGAAGTACGTAATACTTCACGTCGAGGATTCGCGCGGTGTTGTCGGCACGTTCGAGAAAGGTGCCGAGCCGTGCAAAATCGTAGATGTCGTTGCGCAGCATGGTGCCATGCAGCGCGGCGCGCACAAACGCGCTCTGCTGCCTGATCAGCGCCAGCGTCGCCGGCAGTTCCCGCTCGCGCAACGGCCGCGCCAGCGCCTCCTTGAGCGAAATCCAGCACTCGTTGGTCGCTTCCCAGACTTCGCGGGTCAGCGCGGTGCGCACCAGGCGGGCATTGTTGCGCGCCTCTTCGACCACCGACATCACGCTTGACGGATTGGCGCGGTCGCGCAGCAGGAAGTCGACCACCGCGCCGGCGCTCGCCTCTTCATGGCGGGCCATGAATGCATCGCGCGCGCCGGCGGTCTGAATGACGGAAATCCACTCGTCGCGGCTCGACGACGAGCGCGTCAGAGCCATGTGGAAACCGGCGTCGACCAAACGGGCCGTGTTTTCGCTGCGTTCGAGATAGCGGAACATCCAGAAGAGCCCGCCGGCTGTTTTGCCCAGCATGGCTACTCCTCCAGCACCCAAGTGTCCTTGGTGCCGCCGCCCTGGCTGGAATTGACCACCAGCGATCCCTTCTTGAGCGCGACCCGGGTCAAGCCGCCCGGCGTGATGTTGATGCCTTGCGGCGAGACCAGCACGAAGGGACGCAGATCGACATGGCGCGGCGCCAGACCCTTCTTGGTCAGGATCGGGACCGTCGACAAGGACAATGTGGGCTGCGCGATATAGTTGCGAGGCCGCGCTTCGAGTTTCTTGCGGAATGTCGCGATCTCGCGACGGCTCGCGGCAGGCCCGACCAGCATCCCGTATCCGCCGGAACCGTGGACTTCCTTGACGACCAGTTGGTCGAGATGTTCCAGCACATAGGCGAGCGCATCCGGCTCCGAACACCGGTGGGTCGGCACGTTTTTCAGGATGGCGGTCTCGCCGGTATAGAACTCGACGATTTCCGGCATGTAGGAGTAGATGGCCTTGTCGTCGGCGATACCGGTGCCCGGCGCATTGGCGATGGTGATGCCGCCGGCGCGATAGACATCCATCACGCCAGGCACCCCGAGCACGGATTGCGGATTGAAACTCAGCGGATCGAGGTAGTCGTCGTCGACGCGGCGGTAGAGCACGTCGATGGGCGTGTAACCGCGCGTCGTACGCATGGCAACGCGCCCTTCGACGACGCGCAGATCGTGGCCCTCGACCAGTTCCGCGCCCATCTGGTCGGCAAGAAATGCATGCTCGAAATAGGCCGAGTTGTGGATGCCGGGCGTCAGCACCGCGACCACCGGTTTGCCAGAACAGGCCGCCGGCGCGCATGCGACGAGCGAACGGCGGAGGTTCTTCGGGTAGTCGCTGACCGGCTGGACGCGGATCCTGGAGAAAAGCTCCGGGAACATTTGCATCATCGTTTCCCGGTTTTCCAGCATGTAGGACACGCCGGAAGGGGTACGGGCATTGTCCTCCAATACGAAAAACTCATCTTCGCCGGTCCGGACAATGTCGACGCCGACAATGTGCGTGTACACATTGCCGGGCGGCGCCACACCGATCATCTGCGGCAGGAAGGCTTCGTTCTGGGCGATCAGGTCGACGGGGATGCGCCCGGCACGCAATATCTCGCGGCGGTGATAGATATCGTAGAGAAAGGCGTTGATGGCGCGCACGCGCTGTTCAATGCCGCGCGACAGGCGTGCCCATTCGCGCCCCGAGATGACCCTTGGCACGATATCGAACGGGATGAGGCGTTCATTCGCGCCTTCCGCGCCATAAACATTGAACGTGATGCCGGTACGACGGAAAAATGTCTCCGCCTCTTTGGATTTGCGGTTCAGCCGCGCGGTATCCTCGGCTGCGAACCACTCCTGGTATTTCCGATAGGGCAAACGCGGCGTGTCGCCGCGACCGTGCATCTCATCGAAATTCGACTGCCCACTCTCCATTCACGCAAGGATATGTGAATGCGCGCGCAGTGCAAGTGCCGGATCGTTTCGCCTTGCCTGTATTGGTGGCAGATTCTGCTTTAAAAACAGGCAATCAGCGGTCGCTGCAACTGTCGCAAAGCCCGCGTATCTCTATAGTCGTCTTGCGTGGCGAAAAACCGGTGCTGCTGGTCAACTTGCGCAAGGTGCTGGCAAGACCGCCATCGGCAAGCTCGGTAACCTGCCCGCAGTCCTCGCAGATCGTAAACGCGACTGTGGCATGTTCCTGGCAGCCCGGATGGCTGCATGCGACGAATGCATTCAGGCTTTCCAGCCTGTGGACCGTACCGCATGCGAGCAGCTTCTCAAGCGCCCGATAGACCTGCGGCGGCGCGCGCAAGCCCTCGTCAGTCAGCCGGTCGAGGATGTTGTAGGCGGTTAGCGGGCCGCCCGCCGCCTCCAGCGTCTTCAAGACAAGCGCCTGGTTGCGAGTCAGGGTGAGCTTGGAATTTGCTTGGTTTGTCATCGCATCTCTCCTTGCGCGCCCCTCGCAAGGCGCGTCGCCAGGCTGGCAAGTGGCGTGAGCGCCAGCAAGAAAAGGGCAAGCGCGGCGACCACGATCGTCGGCCCCGATGGCGTGTCCCACTCCAGCGAACCGTACAATCCGCCGATCACGGCAAGCATTCCGAACCCGGCCGCGCCGAGAGCCATGAGTTCCGGACCAGGAAAGAAGCGGCGCGCGGTGGCGGCCGGAATAATCAGCAGCGCGGTGATCAACAGCACGCCGACGATCTTCATGGCGATGGCCACAACAAGCGCCAGCAGCAACATGAAGACGATGTTGGCGCGTTCCGGGTTCATGCCCTCGGCGCGCGCCAGCTCCGGATTGACAGTCGCGGCGAACAGAGGACGCCAAAGGACGATCAAGACACCGATAACACACGCCCCTCCGGCATAGATGACAGCGATGTCACCCTTCGAGACGGCGAGGATATCGCCGAACAGGAGACCCATGAGATCGATCCTGACCCAGGTCATGAAGGCCAACACGAGAAGCCCCAGCGCCAGCGCCGAATGGGCAAGCAGACCGAGCAGCGAATCCGCAGACAGTTGTGCAAGACGCTGCAACCACAACAGCAGCATCGCAACGGCTGCCGAAACCACGAAAACCGCGATGGTTGTGTCGACCTCCAGCAGAAACGCCAATGCGACACCGAGTAGCGCGGCATGCGAAAGCGTATCACCAAAATAGGCGAGCCTGCGCCAAACGATGAAACAACCGAGAGGGCCGGCGACCGCCGCCACGCCTATGCCGGCTATGATCGCGCGCGTGAAGAAATCATCAAGCACCGGTCCCTGCCTCCCTGCGTTCGGATTGTGCGCCGACCTCGTCCGGATGGTGCCCGTCGTCGGGATGGCAATGGTCGGTGATCGTCCCGTCGGCATGTTGCACGCGACCGTCGGGCAAATGCGTGTGATCGTGCTCGTGCTGATAGACGGCCAATTGGGCCGCACCGCGCGCGCCGAAAAGCTGGTGATACGCCGGGCTTTCGGTGACCGTGTTCGGGGTTCCCTGGCAGCAGATGTGCCCGTTAAGGCAGAGGACCCGATCGGTCGACGCCATGACGACATGCAGATCGTGGGAGATCATCAGGATGCCGCAACCCAATTGGTCGCGAATGCGCGCGATCAACTCGTAAAGTGCGATCTCGCCGTTGAAATCGACGCCCTGAACCGGCTCATCGAGGACCAAAAGGTCGGGCTTGCGGGCAATCGCCCGGGCCAGCAGCGCGCGCTGGAACTCGCCACCCGAGAGCGTCCGCATTTCGGCTTTCGCCAGATGACCGATTCCGGTCCTCTCCAGCGCCTCGCGCTTGTCGGCTGTGCTCACGCGGTTGGTGAGCGACATGAACCGGTCGACGGTGAGTGGCAGCATCCAGTCGACGGCCAGCTTTTGCGGAACATAGCCAACCTTCAGGTTGCTCATCCGTGTCGCCTGACCTTCATCGGGCGGTACGATGCCAAGCGCCATGCGGGCAGTTGTCGACTTGCCGGAACCATTCGGCCCGATCAGCGTGACGATCTCTCCCTTCTGGACAGTCAGGTCGATATCCCGCACGAGCCAGCGCCCAGCACGACGCAGTCCTGCGCCTTCCAAACGTACAAGCATATCGGCAGCCTGAAGCAAAATCGGTCTCCGGTCCCTTCTATGCGGAATGACTGGCTTGACATGCCGCATGATCCGCATCAATCGTTATGATATAACATTACCTATTGTCCAGACGGGAGAAATCCAACATGCTTCGCTTTGCAGCGCTCGCCGCCTCGGTCAGCCTGCTGGCCGTCCCTGCGGCCGCAGAACCGAATGTCGTCGCTTCCATCAAGCCGATCCACTCGCTCGTCGCCGCCGTCATGGACGGTGTAGGCGAACCGACCTTGATCGTCGAAGGCGCCGGATCGCCGCACACCTACGCCCTGAAACCGTCGCAGGCGCGCCAACTGCAGGACGCCGATGCCGTTTTCTGGATCGGACACGAACTCGAGGCATTCCTGGAAAAGCCGCTTGAGACAGTCGCCGCGAACGCCAAGTCAGTCGAGTTGATCGACGCTCACGACCTCGTCAAGCTCGACTTCCGCGAAGGCGGTGCCTTCGAAGCCCACGATCATGGTGATCATGACGACCATGGCGACGAGCATGCTCACGACGATCACGATCATGACCATGATCACGACAAGGAGCACGCACACGACGACCATGACCACGACAAGGAGCACGCCGACGACGATCACGACCACGATCATGATCACGACAAGGAGCACGCTCACGACGATCACGACCACGATCATGATCACGACAAGGAGCACGCTCACGACGATCACGATCACGATCATGATCACGACAAGGAGCACGCTCACGACGATCATGACCACGATGATGATCACGACGAGAAACATGCCCACGACGATCACGATCATGATGATCACCATCATGGCGAGTTCGATGCCCATATCTGGCTGGACCCGGCGAACGCCAAGGCGATGGTGCATGAGATCGAGGAAGTGCTGGCGGAGATCGATCCGGCCAATGCCGCGAAATACGAGGCCAATGCCGAGGCTTTAGAGGCGAAGCTCGACGCTCTGATTGCGGAAGTTTCGGCCACCGTCGCGCCTGCGAAGGGCAAGGGCTTCATCGTTTTCCACGATGCCTACCAGTATTTCGAGAACCGCTTCGGCGTCACCGCGTCGGGTTCCATCACTATTTCGCCGGAGGTTATGCCGGGCGCCAGCCGCATCCGTGAGATCAAGGACCGGATCGAAGACCTCGGCGCGACCTGCGTGTTTTCCGAGCCGCAATTCGAGCCGAAGCTCGTTGCGACCGTGACCGAGGGAACTTCCGCCAAATCCGGCGTGATCGATCCGCTGGGCGCGGCGCTGGAAGACGGACCGGAACTCTATTTCACGCTGATCCGAAACATGGCGGCCTCCATCAATGGCTGCCTGTCGGATGCTGGCTAGATTTGCTCGCTAGCGATCGTTGTCCGCCAGCGTGCGCACATAGGCGACGATGGCGGCGATATCGCCGAAGTCAATCTCCACGGGGACAGTCGGCTGTCCCCGTGATTTGTCGACCGGCTCGTCCTTGAAGCGCACGATCGAGGGATGGGGCAAGCGGGTGTGAAAGCTCAGGAAGCGTGCCTCCCAATCGGCTAGCGCCCTGACCAGAAGCGGGAACGACGGTGTCGACGAGATACCGGAAAAACGGTTGTCATCGTCGATGACATGACAGCGGACGCAGTGGCGTTCGGCCACCGTCCTGCCCTGCCGGATCAGTTCCGGTGTCTCCTCGGCGCCGGTTGGTTCCGCCACCACTGCAAGCGGCGCAAACAACAAAAGTCGCAAAACCGGCAAGTCATGCACCCGCATCGCCATCCTCCTCCGGATGCAGAGGATAATGGGCCGGCACGGCTAAAAGCAATCGGCGGTCTGCGCCCGGAATCCAGAGTGCAACGCCAGACCCTGTTGACATCGACAGGCCGATTGAGCCTCAACAGGCTCCAGCGGAAGCAAAACCGCTTCGGGAGCCACATTGATGACCAGCGAGAGGGACGAAAGGCGGAACGCCATCTGCCTCTGCGTCGATGCGAACATGATGGTGCCGGCGATGTTCGTGGCCAGCTCGGTCATCGCGCATCTGACCCCGCGAAGCATTCCCTGCGACATCGTGATCGTCAGCGAACCGTCGCAGGCCACCGATGCGCAGCGCGATTGGATGCGCGCAAACGGCGTGGTGCTTCGCGAAGACGCTGACCTGTCGCCTCACCGGGCGTGGTTCGAGCCGGATTCCCGCCTCAGTCCGGCGGTGCTGATCAGGCTGATGCTGCCGGAACTGCTGAAAGAGGAATATGCGCGGATACTCTATCTCGATGCCGACCTGACGATCCACGACGATGTTTCGCAGATATTCCGGCTCGACACCGAAGGCCATGCATTCGCTGCGTCCCGCGCCGGCAAGGTTTTTCCCGGAGGCGATGTGGAGCGCCTCAGGGCCGAGACACACTTCGCCGAACTCGGAATGACGCGGCCGTTCCGCTACTTCAATGCCGGCGTGATGCTGATCGACACCGATCTCTGGAACGCCTCGGACCTTGGACGCCGGGCGCTGCGGTTTGTCGGGGACAATCTCGACATCTGTTATCTCTATGACGAAGACGCGCTCAATGCCGTTGCCGATGGCGACTTCTGCCAGATCTCGACGCTGTGGAACAACGCGCCCCACAATACGCCGAAGCAGATGGCCGCACGCGGCGTTTGGCCGGCCATTGTCCACCACATGGGCTATTTCAAGCCCTGGCGCAGGTTCATCCGGCGCAGGCGCAACTCCGCGAGCCGCTATTACCACGGCCTCTACCGCGACTTCGTGAACGGCACTCCATGGAGTGACTGGCTGGCGGGCCAGCAATCGCTGCGGGACGCCGGCAGGTTCCTCGAATGGAGGATTGCCGAGGTTCCGCGCGCCGTGATGCACCGGCGGCATCGGCGCGCGATCGCCGAGGAAGTCCGGCGGTTCTGGCGCGAAGAGCGGTTCGCGGATATCGAGCAGGGCATTGTGCGGCGGGAAGACGGCATCCTGCGCGTTAAACCGGAATAGCGCGACGCCCCATCAGGCAGCCGTCATGCGGCACGCCAATACCGTTCGCCGGACAGGCAGCATTACCTGTTGCACTCAAAGGCGGGTTCCACCTAAGCAAGGAGAAACGCCGGGCCTTCCAGGAACAGGAAAGTAACGACATTGGCCAAGATCACCAATCTGCATTGCTACAAGGTTCTGGAGAATGCCTGCCGCATCGTCCCGGCGCGCGCCAGCCGGCAGTGGATGGACGATACCAACCAGCGCTTCGCCTATCGTTGCCTGCCGCTTTCCATCGCCAACGCCATGGGCTGGGAATTGCTGCTTTCCGAAAAGACGGTCGCGACGTGGAATGGGAAGAACGGACTGAACGACATCGCGGTCGAATTTCCCGACGGCGATCCAGGCGGCAAGCCCGCGGCGAGTTCGCATTTCGGCGAAGGCGTGCTGACCTTTCATGTCGGATATCTCTTCCGCACAGATCCCGGCATCGGCATCTGGGCGCGTGGCGCGCCCAACCTGCCGAAGGACGGCATCGCGCCGCTGGAAGGCATCATCGAAACCGACTGGCTCGACTTCACCTTCACCATGAACTGGAAGTTCACCCGGCCCGGCACGGTGACCTTCGAGAAGGACGAACCGTTCTGCTTCATCACGCCGGTCGACTACCGGGCTCTGATGAATGTCGAACCGCAGATCGTCCCGATCAGCGAGAAGCCCGAACTGGAGGCTGCGTTTGGACGATGGCAGGGCGCCCGCCTCGACTTCAACGAAAAGCTGCGCACGCTGGACCCGGAAGCCGTGAAGCAGGGTTGGCAGAAATGGTACATGCGCGGCGTCAATGGCCCTGACGGCGGCGAAGCACCTGGCCATGTTTCGAAACTGCGGCTGGCCGAGCCGATCGAACCAGGACGAAATGACGGGAATGTAAGCAGTAGGCAGGACAATAAGAAGGATTGAGCGCCTGAGGAGATTGCTACGGATTGACCGTTGCCAGTCTTCATGTTCTCTTGTTCTGGCACCAACTGCGCAAGGGGAAGTCTTCATGGAACATCCGCTCGGCCCGCCGCCGCCACCAGGCGCAACCCGCTAAGGCGTCATATGACTAGCCGCTCTGCGGCAATTACCAAACCGGCCGGGAGCAGCTTCCGGCCGGTTTTTTCATGGCTGTTGATGCGGCAAGAGACCGGGCACGAAGCCGCGCCGGAAGCGAACCAGTTCAGATGGCCGGATTCTCGTGAGCCCGCGTTCCGGCGTATCGATCGCGGCCAGCATTTCGGCGAACCGACGGCGGGCCTGCAACTGCGTCTGCCGTCGCAATGGAATGGGATCCGGCACGAATTTGCCGACATAGGGATTGGTGTTGATCTCGTAGATTACCGGTTCACCGCCGACAAAGGCGAAATCCGCCCGGCCAAAGTCGATGCCCGCGATCTTAAAACTGCGCACCACTTTGTCGGGTAGGCGGTTCGCCACTACCGCGTCGTTTTCCTCGGCAACAAACGCGTCGGACAGCAGATCCCACTGGCCGTATTTGACCATCCAGTTGTCGTCAACAGCGATATGGTCGAGCGAGGATCCGCCACCAACTCGAAACGCTCCCCACTTGGTCCAGAAACCGGGGCGCTGCTCTTCGCCGCAAAACTCCAGCACCAGCACACCGCGAAGCGGAACGCCGCGTTCCCGCATGGCTGATAGCGCCGCATCGAGTTCGGACTGGTCGTACAACAGCACGGCATCCGGTTTCACATGGTCGTCAAAACGGATGAAGACCGGAAAACGAACCGGGCGTGGCGCCGCGTCGGCCCGGTAGACCGCCTGCGGGTTGATGCCTTCGCGATACAGTGTATCGAGCAGTTCGAACCGGGTACGCACGCGGGCCGGATCGTTCAGACAGCGCAGGCCGACGGCGCTCAAGATGCGGAAATAGTCAGCAGCGACGCGCTGTTCCCAGACATTCAACCGGTCGAAATCGGTAAAGATGTAGGTTGCCCGCGGCACGAACAACGAGCGGAACAGCCGGTCGTAGCTCATCGATCGGATCTTCGGCACGGGAAATCCATGTTCCGTCGGCTTGAGCCGCGCCAGCGTGTAACGGTGCCGCCGCGTGGTGACGAAAACGATCATGATGTCCCTCTCCTGTGCCGGCACTGATGCCGACGCGGCGGAACGCTGTCAATGCGGGCGGTCTCCGCATGCCCAGAGTGGCTGAGGCAGCGGACATCTCATTCGAAGCGAAAGCGCCAGGCAATCGAAACGGATGAGAAACTGCGGGAAGTCGCGAGGAAGCCATACGACAATGCTGCTTGTCGCATGGCTTGCCCCGGTTGGCGGACTTAGAATTGTCCGGTCAGAAGTACTTCTGGGCGATCATGTAGTCGAACATGTCTTCCATGGACTCCTTCAGCGGGCGGTAGTTGACGCCCAGCTTCTCGCGGCTCTTGGAGTTGTCGGCCCTCCACTCGATATTGACATTGCGGCTGACATTCCTGCGGCTCAGCCCAATTGTCGGGGCGATCAGCCAGACCAGCCATTTGGGAACAGTGCCTTTGGGCAGCGGGTAGTCCGCACCGAAGCGGGAACGCAGCGTCAGTATCGCGTCGCAGAGGTTCGAGTTGTGGCCCGACAGAATGTGGCGGCCCTCCGCGTCGGGCAGGTAAGCGGCGGCCAGATGGCCTTCGGCGACTTCGCGAACATCGACAAAGCCCATGCCGAAGCGCGGGGCGCCCGACTTGAAATCGCCACTGCCAACACGGCGCATGATGTTGAAGCTCTCCGATGTCGGCTTGCCGCCGATTGCCGGCCCCATCACGAGCGATGGATTGACCGTGACCAATTTGAACGAAGCGCCTTCGGCGATCTTCCAGGCTTCCCGCTCGGCCAGAAGTTTGGAGTAGGAATAGGGCTGATAGTCGAGCGAAGCGGTGGTGTTCCAAACATTCTCGGTCAGCACGCCGCCGGGGGCAGTGCCGCAATCAGCCGCGTCGGTGTAGATCGCGGCGCAGGAGCTTGTGACAACTACACGCTTCACGCTCTCCGTCTTCTTCGCCTCTTCCAGCACGTTGCGCGTGCCCAAAAGCGCCGGGTCGATCAGTTCCTTCTGCGGGTCCTTGATGTCGATCGTAAAGGGCGATGCCGTGTGAAACACGACCGAGCAGCCCTGCATCGCTTCGCCATAGGAGCCGCCCTTCAGCAAATCCGCGCCAAAGAACTTGATGGTGCCCGGCGTGGCATCCGCCACGGCGTTCAGGTGCATCAGCTTTTCGGCGTTGCCGGGGTCGCGAACAGGGGCGTGGACGGTCGCGCCAGCCTCCAGCAGGCGCTTGACGATCCAGCCAGCCACAAAGCCGGTGGCGCCCGTGACCAGCACGGGCGATGTGGTGTCGATTTCATACATCGTTTTTATTCCTTCTTGGCGATGGGGTGACGTTTAGCCGGGACAGCGAACGGGATGCCTGCGATGGGAGTTGTCGCCTTACATGCGCACGAAGTTTACCAGCGGATGAACCCAGGATAGCCTCGTTTCCACCGTTCGATTAGTGCAGGATGCGCCGACCTACTTGCAATTCGCGCCAAGATTGGGCCGTCACGCCGTCAGCATCGCCGAAGGGTCGCACCTTCCTTGACGGGAGATGCGACTTTTGCGATTGCGGCACCTGAGGCCGCTCCCGCAATTCTTGTGGTGGAGCGCGGGATGCATGTTACCTGTCTGGTGTCGCAGGCAAGCCTGTTTGCCCTAAGGAGAGATTTCTGCGACACGTAGATTTAACGGCGAATCACGTTCGTTTTTCATCGCCGCCAAAACCAGTTGCGTGAAACGCAGGGGAGGCTTCGGCACAAGGCTTTCCAGCGTTGATACATACGAAATCATTGTTCTTGAAGTTTTTTCAGAAGGTATCGATCGTTGAGCCCCTCAGTTTCGCATCTTGAAACCGGTGTCACCGCGTTCGGCCTCGCCTTTCAGGCGGGCCTGCGGTCGTTTCGGCGCGCCATACATCTCTCGTTCGTCTTGCTGCTGCTGGCGGCCACGCCGGCCGCAGCGATGCAGATATTCGTCAAGACGCTGACCGGCAAGACGATCACGCTGGATGTCGAGCCGAGCGATTCCATCGAGAACGTCAAGGCCAAGATCCAGGACAAGGAAGGCATCCCACCGGACCAGCAGCGCCTGATATTCGCCGGCAAGCAGTTGGAAGACGGGCGAACCCTGTCCGACTACAGCATCCAGAAGGAAAGCACGCTTCATCTGGTGCTGCGGTTGCCCTCCGGGCCCGAAGCCTATCGAGACGAGATCGAGAAGATCGTCACCGGTCTGGCAGAGCAGGACCTGCTCGCCGACATGGACCGCACGCTGGAACTGGTGCGCGGCGCCCGCGAGCGCTTTCGCCAGCACAAGCAGGGGCATTTTGGCGACGCGGAATTCGAGAGCCGCTTCAACGCGGACACCGATCCGCTTGGCTATGCCTCGCCCGGCCGAGGCGGCGCTGCCGCTCACGCCGCCTTTCCCGGCAAGCATGGAAACCACGACAGCGGCCCGCATTGGCTGATCCTTGGCGATGCCGACGTGGCGGTCCACGAGGGCCTGGGCACGACCGCAACGCTGCGCGCCGATCTCGCCTTCGAGCAGATGCCAACCGAGCGCATCATGTTGGGTGCGTTTGTCGGCGCGCATGCCCGTGCGACGCAACTGGAAGGCAGCTTTGACGGCACGCGCAATGGTATCGGCGTCGATGCCGGGGCCTATGCGGTCGCTGAACCGGTCCGCAATGTGTTTGCCGAAGGCTTTGTCGCCGTCAGCGCCGGCCGCAACGATCTCGATATCGGCAACGACACGCTGGCACTGGCGAGCCTCTACGATACGCGGTCGTTCATTGTCGGCGGCAGCATCGCGAGTGTCCATGCGCTGGGCGGCGGCTTCTCTTTCCTGCCGGAACTGGCGCTGCTGCACGGCGAGACCGCCATCGACGCATTCGACTTCGACGGCTGGACAGATGGGCAGCCGAATGACGGGCTGAGCCTGGACGCCTCCATGGTCCGCACCACGCGGTTGACGCTGCGTCCCGAACTGCGCCTTGCGCTCGACAAGGATGGCGCGAACCATGTGCGCTTCGTTCCGCGCCTTGTCTGCGAACGCAGTTCGGCGGGCGAACACTGCGGCGGCGGCGGCGAGATCGGCCTCAAGGTCCGCTCGGCTGACGGCGCGCGCAGCGGCGGTGCCGAGATCATCGTCGATGAGATCAATGGGGCGACCCGCTCGCGTATGCGCCTCAGTCTGACACAGGGCTTCTAGCGGCATCAGCCCGCGAGCCGCGAAAGCCCGGGTTGGCGCCCGGGTTTTTAGGTGGAGCAATGAAAACGCCGTGCCTTAGCAAGGCATCGGATATCAGCATTTCTTTGATTGATGGTGCCCGGGGGCGGATTTGAACCACCGACACGCGGATTTTCAATCCGCTGCTCTACCCCTGAGCTACCCGGGCTAATGCTTCACGTATTGCGGCGAAGACTGTTTCCGCGGCAGGGCCGCCGGAAAGTGCGCGGTTTATAGCATGCAATTTGCGCCTGTCCAGCGCCAATTTCGCGGCTCGAACAGCACACATTCACCATGCGCGGATGAGCGCCGGACAACACTGCAAATCGACGATAAAGTGAAACGCGCAACAGGGAAACCGGATCGCCATGACAGCACGCACATTCGGATGGGGTATTGTCGGAACCGGCATGATCGCCACCCGCTTCGCCGAGGATCTCAGGTTTGCCGAGGGCGCGGCGGCGGCGGCCGTCTGCTCGCGCCGGCACGACACAGCAGAAGCCTTCGCCAAAGCGCACGAGGTGGGCACGGCCCATGACGATCTCGACGCGTTTCTTGCCGACGAAACCATCGACGCGGTCTATATCGCCTCGCCCAATCAAGCGCATCTCGACCAGACGCTTGCCGCGATTGCCGCCGGCAAGCCGGTGCTGATCGAAAAGCCGGTGGCGATGACAGCCGCCGAGGCCCGGCAGATGGCCGAGGCGGCGCGTGAGGCCGGCGTCTTCATCATGGAGGCGCTGTGGACGCGCTTTCTGCCGGCGGTACAGCGCGCCAGGGAGATCTTCAACAGCGGTGCCATCGGCGAGCCGGTACGGGCCAGCGCAACGCTCGGCTTCACCCGCGAGTTCGACCCGAAACACCGGCTCTACGACCCGGCGCTCGGCGGCGGCGTGCTGCTCGATCTCGGCGTCTATCCGCTGTCGACGATCTCCATGCTGCTCGGCCCCGCCAAGCTTGTCTCCGGCACATGGCAGCCCGCGCCGACCGGCGTCGACGCCAGCGCGCAGCTTGCGCTCGACTGCGGCGGCGTTCCTGTCGAGGTCGTGGCGAGCTTCGGCGGCGAACTGGAAAACACGGTCGTCATCCACGGCACAAAGGGCGTGCTTCGGATCGACCGGCATTTCCTGCGCACCCAGTCGGTAACGGTGTGGGACCGGCCGCTTGCAGAGATTCCACCCTCGGCGAGCCTTGCCGGGCGCATCCGCAAGCGGATACCCGCGCCGGGCCGCCGGACGGAGCGTTTCGACTATCAAGGCTCCGGCCTGCAATTCGAGGCGATGGCGGCGCAGGAGGCCATTCTCGCCGGCGAGACGGGCTGCGAAACCATGCCGATGGAAGACAGCGCCGCGACGCTTGCAATCATCGAGCAGGTGCTGGCCAACCCACCGGAAGGCTAAGCGGCCAAGCCCGCGATATCAGGTGCGGTCCGGCACGGGCTCGTCTTCCATGTCCTCGATGATGCCGAGGAAGCGGCGGAAGAACTGCTCCATATTGTCCATGCCGCGCTGGAATTCCTCGTCGCTCGGCAGGACGCGTTCGGCGAAACCATGCTGGAGACGGTTCTCCAGCCGGCTGACACGCGCCTCCAGATCGTCCAGTTCCGCCTGGAATGCGGCGCGCTCGTCGGCGGCGAGCTTGCAGACGATCTGCGTGTCCTTGACCGCGCAAATCGACATCTCGCCGGTGGCCGTGTCCATGCGGATATAGCCGTTTTCGGTTCTTTCCATCATGTAGCGGCCGGTGTCGGCCATTACCGGGCCAGCCACGCCAGCAAGCACGGCGCCTGTCGCAAGCGCGGCGATGAGCGGTTCGGTGATACGCATCGCGAAAACCCTTTCGTCCAGCCCCTTCCCCGCCAGCATAGCAGGGGATTCGGAGGGAATTGCGACAACTGCGAAAAACCGGGGGTTCGAGCCGCAGGGGCTTTCGCACGGACGGCACGGAGACTATTCATCACTGCATGGACCGGATCATCTACAAGATCGCGCCGAAGGCGCTGTGGGATGCAGCCGTCGCGGCGGGCCGCTTCGACGGTGCGCCGGTCGACCTTGCCGATGGCTTCATCCATTTCTCCACAGCAAGCCAGGTGCGCGAAACCGCGGCGAAGCACTTCGCCGGCCAATCGGACCTGCTGCTGGTCGCCATCGACGCCGAAGGGTTCGGCGACGCGCTGAAATACGAGGTGTCGCGCGGCGGGGCACTGTTTCCGCATCTCTATGCCACGCTCGATCCGGCCGCCGCGATCTGGGTGAAACGGCTGCCGCTCGGCGATGACGGCGCGCATGTCTTTCCGGATCTCGAGGACTGACCATGTCGGCGTTGTGGAACGCGATCGGACGACGCCTGAGTTTCACGCTCGATCCCGAGACTGCGCATGGCCTGGCGCTTTCAGGCCTGAAGGCCGGCGCGATCCCGGCGGGCAAGCCGCATGACGATCCGCGCCTCGGCGTGATGGCGGCCGGATTGGCATTCGCCTATCCGCTCGGCGTCGCCGCCGGCTTCGACAAGAACGCCGAGGTGCCCGACGCGCTGATCGCGCTAGGTTTCGGCTTCTCGGAGGTCGGCACCACCACGCCGCTGCCGCAGCCCGGCAATCCGCGGCCGCGCATCTTCCGGCTGACGCGCGACCGCGCGGTCATCAACCGGCTCGGCTTCAACAATGAAGGCCATGACGCCGCCTTTGCGCGGCTGGTCGCGCGACGCGGTCGCGGTGTCGTCGGCGTCAACATCGGCGCCAACAAGGACGCCGACGACCGGATCGCCGATTATGTGACGGGGATCCGGCGTTTCTACACGCTGGCGAGCTATTTCACGGTCAACATCTCCTCGCCCAACACGCCGGGACTGCGCGACCTGCAGGGCCGCGCGCGGCTGGCCGAATTGCTCGCGCGCATCGACGAGGCGCGCGCAATAGAGGCCGAGATCCACAAGCGCGCTGTGCCGGTGTTGCTGAAGATCGCGCCCGACATCACAGAGGCCGATCTCGACGACATCGTTGCCGAGGTCACCGACAAGAGCCTCGACGGGATGATCGTCTCCAACACGACCCTGTCGCGGACGGGACTTTCGCGCGATCCGGGCGAGGCCGGCGGGCTCTCCGGTCAGCCGCTGTTCGAGCGCTCGACCGTCATGCTCGCAAAGACCCGCGAACGCATCGGGCCGGAGATGACGCTGATCGGCGCGGGCGGGGTTGACAGCGCCGAAACCGCGCTCGCCAAGATCGAGGCCGGCGCCGACCTGGTGCAGCTTTACACCGGCATGATCTATAGCGGGCCGGACATCGCGCGCACGATCAATCGCGGCCTGTCGGCCGCGCTCGACAGAAGCGGCGCGGCGTCAATCGGTGCGTTGAGGGACAGCAAGACGGCGGAGTGGGCGGCAAAACCGCTGCCGGGGTGAGCGCGGTTTCCGGCCATGCATCGGATTACTTGACGATCAGGCGGTGCATGTCCGCATAGAACACAAGTTTGACCAATGCTGCGGCTTGTACGAATGCCCGCAACGCCACTGAATGCTCACATTCTACAGCGGCGGGGGGCGGTTTTGGTTGTCCGCCCCCGCCAAATTCAGGCCGGGATCACATCCACACCCCTCTGCCCGGCGCCATCAGCGTATTGCTGGTAGAAGCCGATCAGACGCGCCTCGTAGTCCGGCCCACTTTGCGTTGCGCGGAAGGCCGAGTGGGTACGCAATGCCTCGGCCCAACGGTGGAACCTCTCCCAGACCGGACCGGTGCGCTGCAAGCGATACCCTCGGTAGTGTGCCAGTATCAACGAAATCCGGTAGGAGAACGGTGCCAGCGCCAGGTCCAGCGCCCCGATCTCAGCGCCGCGGAAGAACGACCCGACGGGGTCGGCAGCCAAGGTCAGGCTTTCGAGCCCTTCCTCAAGCCCGTACCGTGCCGCTTCCGCCAAGTCGCTGCCGGGCTGCGCCTTCAGAAACCGGTAGAAATACGGCACCACGCGTGCGCTCAAGACGTCCGTCCACCGCCGAACCTCTGCGGCCTCTGCCGGGTCCGCAGGGTAGAACGCGGGTCCCAGTTCGCTGTAGAATGCGTCAATGAACTCCAGACCGCGCAGGCTGTCGGGCACATGTGTCGGACCGCCGCCTCCGACCAAAACCGGGACCTGCCCGGTCCCGGCCGAGATCTGCATCCATTCGGGCGTCTTGTTGTAGGGATCGGTCTCGACGATCTCGAAACCGGCCCCCTTCAGGTTCAACCCCATCCAGACCCGCTGGGCGAAGGGGCAATACCATGCCGAATAGAGCTTCATGGCGCGACCACCGGTGCGGACAGCGCTTCCAGAGCGGCGAGGATCCGCGGCGGCTCGGCCCTCGCGCGGTAATTCGCCTCGACGAAGGTGTTCTTCACCACGCCGTCATGGCCGATGATAAACACGCCCGGCACGGGAAGCGTCCAATTGTCGGTGCCGTTACGGTCAGGCAGCGGCACGCCAAAGCTCTGCAAGACCTCCTCATGCGCCTTGGGCACGCGGACAGTGACGCCATAGCTCTCGCCGACCGCATCGTCGGCATCATGCAGGATGTCGAAATCCAGCCGGTGCTTTTCGGCGATGGCGAGGCCGTGGTCGGGCGTCTCGGGCGTGACCGCGATCAACTGCGCCCCGAACTTGGCGAACTCTGCCTTGGCCTCTTGGTAGTGCTTCAGCTGGATGTTGCAGAAGGGGCACCAGGCGCCTCGGTAGAAGAACAGGATGACGGGGCCCTGGGCCAGCGCGTCGGACAGGCGGCGCGCCTCGCCATGCTGGTTCGACAGGATGAAATCCGGGGCTGACGCCCCGGGCTCTAGCGGCGTGTAGGGCACCTTCCCCTCGACCATCAGCGCGATCCCGGAATCGATCTTGGCAACGGTCTCGGGGGCCATCTCCTTCGCGGCCTTGGCCCACAGTGCGGCGGCTTCTTTGTTCATTGTCATGGCGGCGCTCCTTAGCGGACTTGGGCGGGGGTGATAAGGAAGTTCGGCACCTGCTCCTTCTTGAAGGCCATCCGGACCATCCATCCGAACATCCTTATTGGTGTGCTGCGCGGCAGCAGGCGGTTCTCCCAGACATAGATGTTGTTGATCAGGCCGGGCACGACGCTGATCTTGCGCCCTAAGGCGCGCAGGCCGGCGCGGGCGGTTTTTTCGGGCGTCATCTTGGGGATCGGCAGGCGCGAGAAGTTGATCGGCATCGCGGCGGGCATATCTGTGTCCGTCAGGCCGGGCGAGAGCACGGTGACGTCCACGCCGAAGCGCTTGAGTTCCACGCTCAATGCCTCGCCGAGCGACAGGATATAGGCCTTGGAGGCCGAGTAGCCAGCAACAAGCGGTACGCCCTGATAGCCAAAGAGACTCGAGACAAAGACGATCCCGCCGCGCCCGCGCCGGACAAAGCGCTCGCCGAACGTATGCGCCATCTCCATGGGCACGCGCACGTTAAGGTCCACCAGGCCACGATGGAATTCGATCGAGGTCTTGGTGTAGTGACCCGAGGTCTCGACGCCCGCGTTCAGGATCGCCATACCGACGTCCAGATCTCTGGTGAAATCGTAGAGACGGTCCAGCGCGCCCTCATCCGTCAGATCGGCAGCAAGGGTTTTGACCTCGACGCGGTGCTTGGCCCGGATGCTTTGCTCGGCCCGATCCAGGCGGGTCTGGTTTCGGGACACCAGAACGAGGTTGTGTCCGGCAGCGGCGAGCTGGTTGGCGAAGGCGAGGCCGATCCCGGCAGAGCCCCCGGTGACGACGGCCCAGCGGCCGTATTTTTCTACAGTATTGCGCATTGTCATCTCCTCAGTTTGGGGTTGGTGAGGCGAAGATAATTGATGCGCTGAAATGCAGAACTGGTGTTGATATCATAACATCTATACGGTGATTGTATGAATGATCTCCCTATCGAATCGCTGCGCGTCTTCCAGTCCGTTGTCGACGCGGGCGGGTTCTCCGCTGCGGCGCGGCGGCTGGGCACCACCCAGCCTTCGGTATCGCGACGCGTGGCCGCGCTCGAGCAATCGCTCGGCGTCGTCTTGTTCCAGCGCTCTACCCGGCGACTGACGTTAACCGAGGCGGGGCAGACCTTTTCGGATCGGATCCGCGTGGTGCTGGAGGATCTGGACAACGCGACACAGGCCGTCCGCCAAACGCTGTCCGCGCCTAGCGGACTCTTGCGCGTCTCTGCCCCCACAACGCTAGGCCACCGCGAAATCGCGCCGCTTTTACCCGCGTTTCACGCGCAGTACCCCGACATCCATGTCGGGCTGTTTCTCAGCGACAGCTACCGCGATCTGATCGGCGAGGGCTATGACGTCGCGATCCGCTTTGGGGTTCAGAAGGATTCTGACCTCATCGCGCGCCAGATTTCGATGTCACACTCATTGATCTGCGCCAGCCCGGACTACCTGGCGCATCATGCCGAAATCCTGCGCCCGGATGACCTGGAGGGGCACAATTGCCTCCTGTTCCGTCAAGGGCCCGGTCGGAACGAATGGAACTTCGCCCGCGGAAAGGAGACCGCGACAGTTTCCGTCGCCGGGTCGCTGTTCTCGGACACTGCGGATGCCTTGTTGTCGGCTGGTATCGCAGGGCTGGGCATTGTGCACCTTCCAAGTTGGGCGGTGCGCAGCGCGCTGCGACGAGGTTCCCTTGTCGAGCTATTGCCGGACTGGACTGTGCAGCCGAAAGAGACGCCAATCTATCTCGTCTATCCAAGGCACCGAAACCTAGTCTCAAAGATCCATGCCTTCGCGGACTTCTTTGCAACGGAACTCGCCAAAGCAAGTAGCAATCGAGGCCCAAACTCCTAAGGCCGCTGACATCGCCACGCTGTGCTCCGCTCCAAGAGTCTCCGGTCATTCACCGGCCGGGTTCCCTTCTGCTGCTCCATCCGCACAGATGTCGTTGATGATTACTTTGAAGATTACACGCGTCCCACCCATTCACCCAAACACACGCCCTGCCCTTCTCGGCAATATCGCCAGCAGCGACAGGCCGCGGATGCCGAGAAACACATTCAGCGCGAACCACAGGCCGTGATTGCCCCACACCGGCAGCACCAGCAGCAATAGCCCGATAAATATGGCGAGGGACAGCAACATCATGTTGCGCATGTCGACCGACCATGTCGCGCCGATAAAGACGCCGTCCATCTGGAAGGCGAGTACGCCGACGACGGCCGTGATCGCCGCCCAGGCGAGATAGGTGCGCGCGACGGCGCGTACGTCTTCTGCGGTCGTCAGGATATCGATGACAGCCGGGCCAAAGATCAGCACCATGACCGTGGTGAAGCCGGCCAGCGCAAAGCCCCACAAGCAGGTCAGTTTCACCGCCCGCCAAAAGGCCGGCGGATGCCGCGCGCCGACCGAGCGGCCGACAATCTGCTCGGCTGCGGTCGCGAAGCCGTCGAGGTAGTAGCCGGCGATCATGAAGAAGTTCATCAGGATCGCATTGGCGGCGAGCGTCACCGCGCCAAACTGCGCGCCGGCGCGGGTGAACAGCGCGAAACCGGCCAGCAGCGCGAACGAGCGGATCATGATGTCGCGGTTGACCGAGATCAGCCGCAGGAACGCGGTACGTTCCAGGATCACTGCCCAAGACGGCGCGAGGCGCTTGTCGAAGCCGCGCAGGATCCACCAGAAGCCGAGTACCGCTGCAATCGCCTCGCCCAGCACCGTGCCGAGCGCCACGCCCTCGATCGCCCAGCCGAGCACCAGCCCGAACCAGATCGACCCGGCGATATTGATGCCGTTCAGAAGCGTCTGCAGCAACAGACCGGCCATCGCCCGCCCCTGTCCCAAGAGCAGGCCCAGCAGCGCATAGTTGATGAGGCTGAACGGCGCGCCCAGCATTCGGATGGTGACATAGGTGCTTGTCGCCTCGGCGACCGCGTCGCCGGGGTCCATCACGAAGATCGCCGCCTCGCGGATAATCGGCGAGACGATCAGGATCGCCACGCCGAGCACGGCAGCCAGCAGCACCGCGCGCCAGAATACCGCCTGCTGGGCGGTCTCGTCACCGCGACCGACTGCCTGGGCGACGAAGGCGGTCGTGCCGGCGCGCAGGAAGTTGAAAGTCGTAAAGACGATATCGAAGATGATGGCACCGACCGCCAGCCCGCCGATCAGCACCGCGTCGCCGAACTGGCCGATCACGCCGGTATCGACGAGGCCGAGGATCGGCGTCGTCAGATAGGCGAGCGTCATCGGCGCCGCGATGGCGAAGACCATGCGGTTGGTGACCTCGAACGGCCGCCTTTCATCCTGCGCGGAGTGATCCATCGCCTGCCATGCCTGAAGTGCCTCGCGTCACGAATTCACGGCCCGGACACGCACGCTTGGTTGCTTTCTCGATCAAATGCAATAGCTGATCGTCGATGCTGCTGCCGATTGTCCAACCCCGGTCCCGCGTCGCGAATTTGCGGCCGGCCGCATCCGCGGATTGGAAAAGGCCGTTACCGGAACAAGCCGGAACGCTTCGAAAGCACGGTTCCTCAGCTCAGCGGGTACCGGCCATCGCCTCAAGCTTCCATGTGGGTCCACAGTTTGGTGCAAACAGGTGGAATTCTCGCCTCAATTGCTTCCATTGCATCCAAAATCAAATCCTCTCGCCAGCGGCGCCCTGCAATCTGAACACCAATTGGCTGAGGCCCTTGCGGCAGATCGGCGATGTGTGTGGGAATGTTGCCGGCCGGAAGGCCCACGAAATTCATGGCAAATGACCAGTAAGAATGGCCAAGCGCGTCACGCACTCCTTCTGCGCCCTGCAAATCATGACCGGCGGAAAAAAACGGTTGCAGCAGAAACGGTGTGAGAACGAGCGGATAGTCTTCCAAAAAAAGTGACCATTCGCGGGCATAATATGTGCGTTTCGCAAGCATCTTCACCTGTTCGGCACCATGGAAAAGTGGGAACTGCCGGTGATACTCGTCGAAAATCGAGTTAATATCGCCAGATCCATGTTGTCGCAGATCAGGGCCCATTAGGGTGTGAACCTCGCTCAGCAAAGTACGGTATCCGACATCTCCGGTCTCTTGCGCCAGAGGAGGTTCGACTTCTTCTACGGCATAGCCAGCATCCGATAAGGCTGCGGCGGCGGCCTCCAATGCTGTGGTGACATCTGGGTGCATTCCAAAGCCAAAGTCGCTCTTGGTGAAGGCGACGCGAATGGGCCCCGCAATGTCCGCGCCACGCCAAGGCAACGGCACATGAAACGGATCATGTGGATCGCCGGCGATCAGTGCGGGCATGGACGTCTGCAAATCTGCAGCACTTCGCGCAATGAGCCCCTGAACGGACATGGATTGTGCCAACATGCCGCGTTCGGCCTTTTGACTTGGGTTCCAGGCAGGCACCCGTCCCAGCCCCGGTTTGACGGTGACTGCGCCATTGGCCGAAGCTGGGAAGCGAAGCGAACCGCCAATATCGTTTCCGTGGGCCAGGGTTCCAATTCCAGCCATCACTGCCGACCCGGCCCCACCGGAAGACCCCCCGGCCGAGATGTGTTTACCCCATGGATTGTATGTCCGGCCGTGCAGGGCGTTTTCCGTGTCCGCCCGAAAGGAAAATTCTGACGTATTCGTCCGGCCTATTATGATTGCCCCTGCCTTTTTGAGGTTTTTCACCACGGGTGCATCGTCAGGCGCGATGTTTTGGGCAAAGGCGGCGACCCCGTTTGTGGTGGCCAGCCCCTTTTGGTCGACATTGACCTTTATGGTGACGGGGACACCGTGGAGCGGTCCTCTTGGCCCATCGGCGGCATCCAATGCGGCGGCCTCGGACAGCGCTTGGTCCGCCAGGTTTTCAACGACGGCGTTCAAACCAGGATTGACATCCTGCATACGCGAAAGTGCCGCTTCAGTTACCTGAACTGCAGTGACTTTGCCCATGCCGATACCGTGAGTGATGTCGCGAGCGCTCCACTGCCATAGCGGTTTTTCCAATGCCATCTTGATAGCCCCCTCTTTGCAACATCGGTCGGCAGCGTGCATACAAACCCCGCCAAATGCCATTTAATGAATCAAGTATGTTCTTCAAAACAGTGTGTTATGCGGCTTTTGGCCATTCGGGTATCGTTTTATCATTCCGTTTGGTTCTCAAAGACCGGTCGCAGTCATATACTCCATCTTGAGACATGACACGCCTCATGTGACGGACAAGCCGGGACCGGACGGCAATCCGTGGCAGAGCGCACCGTGGACGAGCAGGCTTGGTTGCTTTCTCGATCAAATGCAATAGCTGATCGGCGATGCTGCTGCCGATTGTCCACACTCCGTCCTACGACGCGAAGTTCGCGCCCGGCCACCGTTTCCCGATGAGCAAGTACCGGGCGCTCGCCGACGCCATCATGCGCGAGGGCCTCGCCGAGCCGGGCGATTTTCACGTGCCGCCGCCGGCGCCCGACAACTGGGTCAAGCTTGCGCACGATGCCGCCTATGTCGACAAGGTGTTTGCCTGCACGGTCCCGGAGAAGGTCGAGAAGGTGATCGGTTTTCCGATCGACGAACGCACGGCGCTGCGGGCACGTTGCGCGGTGGCGGGGACGATCATGGCCGCAAGGCTGGCACTCGAACATGGCGTGGCCTGCAACACTGCTGGTGGCAGCCATCATGCCGGGCGCGCGCATGGAGCGGGTTTTTGCACTTTTAACGATGTCGCCGTCGCCGCGCGGCTGATGATTGCGGACGGCGAGATCGCCAATGCGCTGGTGCTCGATCTCGATGTCCATCAAGGCGACGGCACCGCGGCGATCTTCGCCGGCGACGACAGCGTTTTTACCGCCTCGATCCATGCGGAGAAGAACTACCCGGCGCGCAAGGCCGCGTCAGACTATGATCTCGGCTTGCCCGACGGAATGGGTGATACCGCCTATCTGAAAACACTGGCGCTGGTGCTGGAAGAACTGCGCGACCGCATCGAGCCTGCGCTGGTGTTCTACAATGCCGGCGTCGACGTGCATGGCGAGGACAAGCTGGGGCGGCTCGCCCTGACCGACCACGGCATCGAGCAGCGCGAACGCATGGTGCTGTCACATTTCAGGAGCCGGGAAATACCTGTCTGTGGAGTGATCGGCGGCGGCTATTCCAACGACATCGAGGCGCTGGCGCAGCGCCACGTCATCCTGCATCGCGTCGCAAACGACTTCATTTTCTGACCAATACTGTCAGTATGCAGCCAGTTCAGCTTGAATTGTCGGCGTTGCGCCGCCATTTCTGGTGATCGCCGCGGCCTGCGCGACGGCAAAAAGAGAGTGATGACATCCGGGGGCGATACGAAACTCTATGCAACCGAGCTTTATCTCATTTGTCTGGAAGTTCAGCGCGCGGCAGCAGATCTACATCCTGTTTCTGACCGTGCTGTCGTTCCCGCTGCTCTACATGACGCTGGAGCTGCCGAAGCGGATCATCAACGACGCCGTGCAGGCGACCGACTTTCCGACGACATTGCTTGGCGTTTCGTTCGAGCAGATCCCCTATCTGCTTCTGTTATCGTTTTCCTACCTCGCGCTGGTGCTGATTTCGGGCGTCTTGAAGATGCACACCAACACGATCAAGGGGATTACCGGCGAACGGCTGCTGCGGCGGCTACGCTACCAGTTGATCGAGCGGATCACGCGTTTCCCGCTGCCCTATTTCCGGCGGACCTCGCAGGGTGCCCTGATTTCGATGGTCATTTCGGAAGTCGAAGCCATCGGCGGCATGCTTGGCGAAGCGATCGCGCGGCCGACATTTGCCGCCGGCCAGATGATCACTATCCTGGCGTTCTTCTTCATCCAGAATTTCTGGCTCGGGCTCGCCGCTGTCGCGATGATTCCCATACAGGCCTATATCGTTCCGCGCCTGCAACGGAAGATCAACCAGCTCAACAAGAAGCGCATCTTCGAGGTGCGCCAGCTTTCAGACCAGATCGGCGAGACCGTCAGCGGCGCCGAAGACCTGCGCGTCAATGGCGGCGTGATGTTCGCGCTTGCCCAGTTCTCCAAGCGATTCGGACGGATTTTCGAGATTCGGCTGGAGATCTATCAGCGCAAGTTCTTCATGAAGTTCCTGAACAACACGCTGAACCAGATCACGCCGTTCCTGCTGCTGCTGATCGGCGGCTATCTGGTGATCAATGGCCAGTTGACCATCGGCGCCCTGACAGCCGCACTTGCTTCCTACAAGGACCTGCTCGGCCCGTGGCGCGACCTGTTGTCCTACTACAGCCAGATCCAGGACGCCTCATTGCGCTACCGTACGATCACCGAGCAATTCCGGCCGGCCGGCATGATCGACGAGGCGCTGTTCTTCGGCCGCCCGGACGAGATTCCGCGCCTGTCCGGCCCGCTGAAATTCGACAAGGTGACGATCAACGATTCTTACGGCAACCCGGTCATATCCGATATCGACCTCGAGATCGGCGCCGGTGAAATGGTCGCGGTACATTCGCAAAACGCGTCGGCGCGCAATGCGCTTTCGCAACTGATCTCGCGCGAGGTCACGCCGTCCGCCGGGCAACTGACGATTGCCGATCATCGCCTCGACGAACTGCACCAGGCAGTAATCGCGTCGCGCATCGGTGTTGTCGGGCCGAAGACCAACCTGTTTCATGGCGGCATTGAACACAACGCCCTGATGGCGCTTTGGCAGACGCCGCAGGACGATGGACGCGAGTCCGATATGAAGGCGATCTCGGAAGCGCGGTTTACCGGCAACAGCATCCAGTCCGCCGATGTGTCGTGGGTGGACCCGTCGATCGCCGGCTTCACCACGGAGGAGGAACTTCGCCAGTGGTGGGCAGAGATTATCCGCAGGTCGGGTGCCGAGCGGTTCCTGCTGATGCGTTCGCTGACCAACCGCATGGACACCGCCAAACGCGTCGGTCTCGGCGAGAAGCTCGTCGCGCTGCGTCCGGCAATCCGCAAAGGACTCGAAGCCGCCGATCTTTGCAAGCACATCCATCTGTTCGACCATGACGCCTTCAACCCCGCGCTGACGGCAATCGAAAATGTGCTGTTTGCGGTGCGTGCGCCCGACAATGAGGAAAACCGCGCGATGCTCGACGAGGCGAGCTGGCGGTTCATGTGCGAGATCGGCGCCGAAGAGCCGCACACCGTCATGGCGCAGGACATCCTGGAAACGCTGGTGCAAACCTTCTCGGCGGCCGGCACCGACCACCCGATGTTCAAACGCCTCGCGCATGTGTCGCCCGAGATGTTCGAACAGCTCAAGACGATCCACCAGAAGCAGGAACGCGGCGAGACGCTCGATGCCGACGAACGCATGCTCCTCCTCGGCCTGCCGTTCCACATCACCGCCGAACAACTCGGTTCGGTATTCCCCGACGAATTGCGCGAGGAACTGCTCGGCGGACGCCTCGAATTCGCCGAGGAACTGCAAGCCTCGGTCGGCGACGCCTACGAGGTTCTCCATTGGGATCGATATGTCGGCAATCTGACGATGCTGGAAAACCTGGTGTTCGGCAAGATCGCCCAGGTCAACCCGCAGATTACCGAGGCGATTTACCGCGTCGTGCTGGACGAACTGGCCAAGGCCGGACTGGAGGCCGATGTCCTGCTCCTGATCGGCGATGTGGAGACCGGATTTGCCGGCTCCGAAATCGCGACCGTCGGCTATGACCGCATCGCCTTCGTTCGCGCCACGGTCAAGAAACCGGATGTGCTGGTGCTCGAACGACCGTTCTCGAACGCGACCCCTGGAATTCGCGAATCGTTTCACCGCAGCTTGCGCGACCTTTTGCCCGACACGACCATCCTTTATCTCGACAACGAGAAACCCGACACGCTGGAGTTCGACCGTGTGCTGGAGATCCGCGACGGGCGGATTGTCGAATTGGGGGCGGACGGCGCGGAACCCGCCAAGATTGCACCGAAGACCGTCAAGCGCGGGCCGGCGGCCAGCGACCTGAACAAGAAGCTGCGCTTGCTTGCGCAAGTCGACGCGCTCGAGAAGCTGGAACGCTCGCAGCTACGGCTGCTCGCCTATGCGGCGCGCTGGGTCAAATATGAAGCCGGCGATTACATCTTCCGCCGCGACGACGCGCCGGACGGCGCCTATGTCATGGTCGACGGCGAGGCACAGTTGTTGTGGCCTATGGAAGGCGAGGAACCCTATCTGATCTCGACTGTCCAGGCCGGACGGATGATCGGCGACATGGCGGTCTACATGAACCAGCCGCGCGCGCTCGACATGCGAGCAACCAAGGACATGACGGCACTGGTGATCGGCAATCAGGCACTAACCGATGTCATCAACCACGACGTCACCGTCGCCGCGAGCCTGCTCAAGACGGTGTCCGGCCATCTTTCGAATTCGGCCAACGTCATTGCCGCGTTGACGCGCCAGATCGTCGATCTCGGCGGCAAGCCCCAAGATTTCGACCGCGGCTAACGACAGGACATTGCGTTCAATTGGCGAGGACCATCACCCAATAGGGCCGCCCGCCAGCGCGTTCGGCGCGGGCAACGCCGACCCGCGCATAATCGCCCAGCATGTTGCGGCGATGACCGGCCGACTGCGACCAGGCGACGACCGCGGCGTCGGCATCCGTCTGGCCCATGGCGACATTCTCTGCCGCCGGGAACACCGCGCCGGCGCGGCGCATGCGGCCGCGAAATCCGGCATGTGACAGACGTCCGCGCCGGGCCATGAACTCGGCATGCTGGCGGGCGGCGATCGACAGCCCATCGTCGGCGGCAAGCGGCGACAGTCCGTTTTCGGCGCGAAAAGCATTGACCGGACCGATTGCGGCCCCGGTCGCGATCGCGCCCGTCACCGGCCCCTCGAACACCGCAATCGGCGTCGTACAGGCGGCCACGCCGGAGGCAAGACAGGCGACTGCGGCACCGAGGACGAAACGGCGGCGCGAGATCATGCGCCGCGCCGGTAGTTGAGCAGCCGCAGCACGACGAAGACCGGAATGACGACCATCGCGCCGAGCGCCAGCCAGTCGCCGAAGCGGCCGAGCGCGGCCCAGCCGCGATGCCATAGGTTCAGCGCGAAGTCGCGGAAGGCGTAGACGATATCCATCGGGAAAATGTCGAACACGTTCATGACCATGCCGACGAGAACCGAGATCACCACCAGCTTGATGATCGTGCGCGCGACCGTGTCGCCGAGAAAGGAATTGACGCTCATGATTCGCGCTCCCGCGTGGGTATCGACCTAGGAGCTAGGAAGAAATCGTCGCAGGCGCAAGGGTGGGGGTGTGCAGCACAGCCGATAGAGCTTCCAATCGGCTGACCAAAGATCCCATCCGCCTACCTCTCCGTATTCCACCTTGGATTATCGCAACACGGCGCTAGTCTATGCGTGAGGCCGGAACCGGCTGCAAACTGACGAACCCGACGATGCCCAGCACGCGCGATCCCGCGACAGGATACCGAGACATGCCCGATACCGTCCTCGTTCTCGGATCCGCGCCCAATGCCGTCACCTGCCGCGACTGGCCGAAGGAACCATTCGATGCCATCGTTGCGGTCAACAATGCCTGGCGGGTCCGGCCGGACTGGGATTTCCTGCTCTACCCGGAAGATTTCCCGCAGGACCGGCGGCCCGAAAACCCTGCCGCGAACCAGACGCTCGTCACCGCCAACGCCTATGTGCCCGAGGTCAACCGTTTCGGCGGTTTCGTATATGCCGGCGGCACCATGGCCTTTACGGCCGGATACTGGGCGCTGGCGGCGCTTCAACCATCGGTGCTGGCGTTTCTGGGGTGTGACATGGTCTATCCGGCAAACGGCAACACCCATTTCTACGGCACCGGGCAGCCCGACCCGTTGCGAGGCGACATCAGCCTGCGGAGCCTCGAAGCCAAATCCGCCCGCCTCCATCTTCACGCCGCCGCGCAAGGATGCCAATGCGTCAACCTGTCGGAGGACCCGAGCCGGCTGTTGTTTCCGCGCGCCGGCCATGCGGATCTCCGCGAACTGGCGGACAGGCCGCCGCCGCTTGATCGCGCCCAGTTCGAGACGGCACGGGCCGAAGAACACCGGCTCGGCTATTTCGTCGAATCCGGCCGATACTGGGAACAAGAGGACCGTTTCGATCCCGGCGAGATCGACCGGATCGACCAGCTATGGCTGAACGCGTTTCACAGGACGGCACGGGCAGCGGCAGCTTAGAGCGTGCCAGGGCTTAGATTCACCGGAATACCACCCTACCCCAGCATCGCCTCCAGTGTCTCCAGCCGGTCGGCCTCGTGCGGCGGCTTGTCCCATCTGAGCCTTGAGATGCGCGGGAAGCGCATGGCGACGCCCGACTTGTGGCGTGTCGAGCGGTTCAACCCCTCAAAGGCGACCTCCAGCACCAGCCCGTGGTCGGGTTCGGCGCGCACCGATCGCACCGGACCGAAGCGCTCGACCGTGTTGTCGCGCACATATTTGTCGATCTGCTTGAGTTCCTCATCGGTGAAGCCGAAATAGGCCTTGCCGACCGGCACAAGCGCGGCATCGTCGGCCGGTCCCGCCCACACACCGAATGTGTAATCGGAATAAAAGCTCGACCGCTTGCCGTGGCCGCGCTGGGCATACATCAGCACAGCGTCGATCAGGAACGGATCGCGCTTCCACTTGAACCACGGCCCCTTTGGGCGGCCCGGCACATAGGCGGCGTCGCGACGCTTCAGCATCAGCCCCTCGATCACCGGGTCGGGCGGCGCGTTGCGCTTCTCGGCGATCTCCTCCCAGTTGGCAAACGGCACCAGCGGCGAGATATCGAAACGGTCGGGGGCGAGCGTCGCAACGAACTTCTCCAGCCGCGCGCGGCGTTCCTCGAAGGGTAGCGGGCGCAAATCCTCCGCGCCATCCTGCAACAGGTCATAGGCGCGCAGCACCGCGGGGTATTGCGCCTTCAGCTTGGCCGGCACGGTCTTGCGGTTGAGGCGCTGCTGCAGGTCGGAGAAAGTGCGGGTGACAATGCCACCATCGCCGGCATGGCCGACCAGCAACTCGCCGTCGAGCGCGCCGTTAAATTCCATCGCCTCCAGCAGGTCCGGAAAAGCCGCCGAGATGTCGTCGCCGGTGCGCGAATAGATGCGGTGCGTGCCGCCTTCGGCCGTCACCTGCACCCGGATGCCGTCCCATTTCCACTCGGCCAGGTAGTCGGCAGGCTTGTAGCGGGCGAGCTCGTGGAGATCGGTTGGATTGGCGAGCATCACCGGCCTGAACGGCGCTGCGGCAAGGTTCTCCGGCTTGGCCGCCTTGCCGTCGAGCCAGGCAAACAGCGGCAGATAGGGCGGCGACAGCCCGTGCCAGATTTCCTCGATCTCGGTCACGTCCTTGCCGCCATAGTCGGCGAGCGCCTGTTTCATCAGCCGCGAGGAAACGCCGATGCGCATGCCGCCGGTGATCAATTTCAACAGCGCATAGCGGCCCGACGCATCCAGTTCGTCGAGCCAGCGCTCGACCAGTTTCGGCCCGTCGGAGCGTGAAGCCGACTGCAGCGCTTCGACAATTGCCGCGAGCCGCAGGCCGTCCTGCGCGCCTTCCGGTTCCGGTGTGGGCCAGATCAGCGACACCGTCTCGGCCAGATCGCCGACGAAATCATAGGACCAGCCGAACAGCACTTCGTCGACCCGCTCGGCAACCAGCGCCCGGATCATCGCGGGCTTGACCGACATGATGTCGAGGTCGCGGGTGATCGCGGCGATTGCATAGCCGCGATCCGGGTCAGGCGTTACGGCGACATAGTCGGCGATCAGCTTCAGCTTGGCGTTGCGCGACGGCGTCAGGACGAGACGATCAAGAAGTTCGGCGAAGTGTTTCATTCAGATAGACATCCGCGCGCCGTTCGACTTACATGCTGCCGGGGCTTTCAAAAGGGTCAAAGCACATGCGCCGCTCGATAATCTTCCTGACAACTCTTTCATTGGCAGTTTACACCTCGTCGGCGTCTGCCGCCGACTTCGGCTTCAGTTTTGACTGGGGAAACATCAAAAAGTGCACGAGCGGACGGCCAAACCGTGTGCCGAACCCGGTCTTTCGGCTGAAGGGCGTGCCGCAGGGCACCGCTTCGATCCGCTTCAAGATGAAGGATCTGAACGTTCCGTCGTACAATCACGGCGGCGGCAAGGCCAAGTTCAAGGGCGCGTCGACGATCAAACCCGGCGCTTTCAAGTACAAAAGCCCCTGCCCGCCCAGCGGCCGGCATACGTATCAGTGGACCGCGACGGCGCTTGACGGCAAGGGCAAGAAGCTCGCGGTCGCCACCGCGAGCAAGAAGTATCCCTGACGAACGTAAACGAGATCCGCGCATGCTACTCCGCCTCGTCCTCGTAGCCGACGATGTTGAGCGGCTTGGCGCGGATCTGGTTCAACTCGCACCAGCGCACCAGCGCCTCCTCGCGGCCATGGGTGACCCAGACCTCCTCAGGCGAGACCTCACGGATCGTTTCCGTCAGTTCGTCCCAGTCGCAGTGATCCGACAGGATCAGCGGCAGCTCGACACCCATCTGGCGGGCACGCTGACGCACCCGCATCCAGCCGGAAGCGAAACATGACACCGGCTCGGGAAACCGCCGCGCCCATTTGTCCACAAAGGCCGAGGGCGGGCCGACCACGATGGCGCCCGCGAACTGGTCCTTGGCCTGTTTGTCGACGGTCGCCGGCGCCAGCGGGCCGAGATCGATGCCCCGGCTGGCGTAGTAGTGGCAGAGCTTCTGCATCGCGCCGTGGATGTAGATTGTCTCCGCGTAGCCGGCTTCGCGCAACAGCGCGATGACCCGCTGCGCCTTGCCGAGCGCATAGGCGCCGACGAGATGCGCGCTTGCCGGAAACTGCGCCACGCTTCTGAGCAGCTTTGCGATCTCGGCGCGGTCGTCGGGATGGCGGAAGACCGGCAGACCGAAGGTCGCCTCGGTGATGAAGACATCGCAGGCGACCGGTTCGAAGGTCGCGCAGGTCGGGTCGCGGCGGCGCTTGTAATCGCCCGAGGCGACGATGCGCGTGCCGTCCTTTTCCACCGCGATCTGGGCGGCGCCCAGCACATGGCCGGCGGGATGCCAGCTCACCGTGACGCCGTTGACCGTGACGACCTCGCCATAGGCAGCTTCCTGCGTCGCACCGGCGAAATCCGCGCCATAGCGGATGCCCATGATGTCCAGCGTCTCGCGCGTCGCCATCACATGGGCATGGCCGGCGCGCGCATGGTCGGCATGGCCATGGGTGACGAGCGCGCGCTCCACCGGCCGCACCGGATCGATGTAGAAATCGCCGGGCGGGCAATAAAGCCCTTTCGGGGTCGGGCGCAGCAGGTCTTCAAAACGCATGCGGCAAAGATAACCACGAATTGGCGGGCGGAAAGGGCAAGCTGGAAGAAAACGTGAACATTTTAACTTGGCGATGCGGCGCGGCGGTCCTAGTTTGTGAGCCGTGAGCATCGCCGAGCCCCTTGTGCAGCCGTCGACCGGCGCAATCGACCTGCCCGCGCCCTTCCTGGAGTGGTTCCGCTCCAAGGGCTGGCAGCCGCGCGCCCACCAGCTCGAATTGCTGGCCTTGGCGGAAGCGGGTAAATCGGCGCTGCTGATCGCACCGACCGGCGCCGGCAAGACGCTGGCCGGCTTCCTGCCGGCACTGACCGATCTGGCACGGCGTGGCAAACCGAAGCCCGGCACCCGCAAGCCCGGCGTGCACACGCTCTATATCTCGCCCCTGAAGGCACTCGCCGTCGACATCCACCGCAACCTGTCGACACCGGTCGGCGAGATGGGCCTGCCAGTGACGATCGAGACGCGCACCGGCGACACGCCACAGTCAAAACGCCAGCGTCAGAAGCTGAACCCGCCAGATATCCTCCTGACCACGCCAGAGCAGCTCGCCCTGCTGCTGTCGCACAAGGACGCGGAGGTCTTCTTTTCGGATCTGCGACATGTGGTGCTCGACGAGTTGCATTCGCTGGTCACCTCCAAACGCGGCCACATGCTGGCGCTCGGGCTGGCGCGGTTGCACCGACTTTGCCCCGGCCTGAAGGCGATCGGCCTGTCGGCGACGGTTGCCGATCCCGACATGCTGCGCGGCTGGCTGGTGCCGCAAAGCGGTGGCGATGAAATGGCCGACATCGTCACCGTGGCGGGCGGCGCGAAACCGGATATCGCGATCCTCAAGTCAGAGGAGCGGGTGCCGTGGAGCGGCCACTCGGCGCGCTACTCCATGCCTGAGGTCTATGAGGCGATCCGCCGGCACAAGACGACGCTGCTGTTCGTAAACACACGCTCGCAATCCGAACTGCTGTTCCAGGAACTCTGGAAGATCAACGAGGACAATCTGCCGATAGCGCTACATCACGGCTCGCTCGATGTCAGCCAGCGGCGCAAGGTCGAACAGGCGATGCAGACCAACAGTTTGCGCGCCATCGTCGCCACCTCGACGCTCGATCTCGGCATCGACTGGGGCGATGTCGATCTGGTTGTGCATGTCGGCTCGCCCAAGGGCGCGTCGCGGCTGGCGCAGCGCATCGGCCGGGCCAATCACCGCATGAACGAGGCATCGAAGGCGATCCTCGTGCCGGCCAACCGGTTCGAGGTGATGGAATGCCAGGCGGCGCTCGATGCAAACTATCTCGGCGCGCAGGACACGCCGCCTTTGGCCGAAGGCGCGCTCGACGTGTTGTGCCAGCACATCTTGTGCATCGCCTGCGCCGCGCCATTTTACGCCGACGAACTCTATGCGGAGATCGTCACGGCAGCGCCCTATCGCGACCTGTCGCGCGCAATGTTCGACCGGGCCGTGCAATTCGTCGCCCATGGCGGCTACGCGCTGCAATCCTATGAGCGTTATGCGCGCATTCGCGAGACGAAGGACGGCACCTGGCGCATTACGCACCCGTCGGTCGCCCAGCAATACCGGCTGAACGCCGGCACAATCGTCGAAGCGCCGATGCTCAACATCCGGCTGACGCGGCAGCGCAAGGGCGGGCCGCTGCGTGGTGGGCCGGTGCTCGGCAAGATCGAGGAGGGGTTTGTGGAATCGCTGGCGCCGGGCGACACCTTCCTGTTCGCCGGCAAGGTGCTGCGTTTCGAAGGCATCAGCGAGAACAACTGCGTTGTCAGCAAAGCCAGCGACCTGCACCCGAAAATCCCGGCCTATGCCGGCGGCAAGTTCCCGACGACCACCTATCTGTCGGCGCAGGTGCGCAAGATGCTGGCCAATCCGAATGTCTGGGGCCGGCTGCCGGAACAGGTGTCGGAATGGCTCGCCATCCAGAAGGAACGATCGGTCATTCCGGGTCCGGACGATCTGCTGGTCGAGACGTTCCCGCGCCGGGGGCGGTATTTCATGGTCGCCTTTCCGTTCGAGGGCCGGCTTGCCCACCAGACGCTGTGCATGCTGCTGACCCGCCGGCTCGAACGCGCCAAGGCGCGGCCGCTCGGTTTCGTCGCCTCCGACTATGCCGTCGCCATCTGGGGCCTGCGCGACATGGGCGCCATGCTGCACCGAGGCGAACTAACGCTTTCAGGCCTGTTCAACGAAGACATGCTGGGCGATGACCTCGAGGCGTGGCTCGACGAATCCTATCTGTTGAAACGCACTTTCCGCTATTGTGCCACGATTGCCGGGCTGATCGAGAAGCGGCATCCCGGCAAGGAGAAGTCGGGCCGACAGATGACGGTTTCCGCCGACCTGATCTACGACGTGCTGCGCAGCCACGAGCCTGACCACATCCTCTTGCAGGCGACTCGCGCCGACGCGCGTACCGGGCTACTCGATGTTGGCCGGCTCGGCGATATGCTCTCGCGCATTCGCGGCCGAATCGTGCATAAGGACCTGGAGCGGATTTCGCCGTTGGCGGTGCCGCTCATGCTGGAAATCGGCAAGGAACCGGTGCACGGCGACACCAGCGACGCGCTGATGGCGGAAGCCGCCGACGACCTGATCCGCGAGGCACTTGGGACAAATCTGTAGAATGCGAGCAGCCCCGAAAACCGCAGACCAGCTTGCCGCCGGAGAGGCGTTTACCGCCTTCGTCGCCGAGCGCGAAGTGCTGCTCGATCCGGCCGGTGCGGCTTTTTTCGAAGACCAGCGCATGCTCGTCGTGTCCGACCTGCATCTGGAAAAGGCGTCATCCTTTGCGCGCGGCCGGGTCTACCTGCCGCCCTACGACACGGTGGCGACCCTGGCGCAGTTGAGCGCCATGGTGACGAAATACGATCCGCGCATCGTCGTCAGTCTCGGTGACAGCTTCCATGACGATCAGGCCAGCGAGCGCCTGCTGCCAGGCGCGCTGGAAGCCATCGAGGCGATCGCGCACGGCCGCGACATGATCTGGGTGACCGGCAACCACGACCCGTCACCGCCGGTGTCGGTTCCCGGACAATCGGTCGCGGAGTTCGCGGCCGGGCCGGTCACCTTCCGCCACATGCCGGACCCGGCCGAGTTCGGCTATGAGGTCAGCGGCCACCTGCATCCAAGCGCGCGCATCGTGCGCCACGGCCGCTCGGTCAGGCGCGCCTGTTTTGCCAGCGACGGAATTCGGCTGATCATGCCGGCTTTCGGCGTCTTTACCGGCGGGCTCAATGTGCGCGACACGGCTTATGCAGGCCTGTTCGAGGCGTCGCAGTTCCGCGCCTACATGCTGGGCACAGAACGCGTCTATGCGATCGGCGCGCGCGATCTGTATCCAGACTGATCGAAGAGCGACGCCGCGCCCTCAGTCGCGGCGGAACATCACACGGCCGAGCCAGCCGACCAGCAATGCCAGCGCGACCGAACCCATGCCGTAGAACAGCGACTGGTTCTGTGCGGCCTGAAACAACTGATACTCGATACCTGCCTTGCGAATATCCAGCGTCGACTGGGTCTGTGCCACGAGTTGCCCTTGCCGGAACAGATAGGCGCGCGCGACGTGACGGCCGAGCGGCACATTGGCGGGGATCGCTAGCGTGGCGCGGAACAGCGATTGCGAAATGAAGCGCACGCCCGACGGCGATTCCTGGTAGAGATCGCCTTCCTCCTTGAGGCGACGCAGCGCATCTGCGAACTCGGCGATCTCCTCTTCATTGCGGGTCTCGCGCTTGCGCGTGCCCAGCCGGATATGCGGGATGCCGAGCGAAAGACGCGACAGGGTCGCAAGGTCGGTCGAGTCTTGCGACGGGCGCGTCGAGGCGATCAGGTAGGATTCCGGCACGTTGCGGAACTCCTGCGAATCGACATTCATCCAGATGCCGAGCACGCGTCCCTTGCGGCGGGAAACGAGGCGCGCGTGCGGTCCCTCCAGGATAACAAATACATCGTAGCGGCCCTGCCGCTTGATCAGCGGATCGGCATTGTCGACCGCGCCGAAGATCGTCAGGTCGACGCCGGCGAAATCCGAGGTGATGGCGATGTTGTCGGTCGACAGACCGATCTCGATGCGTTCGGGAATGCGCGATCCGGCGGTCTGCTCATCGGCCGCTTCCTCCTCCTGCGCATGCGACAGGCCGGTCGGCAGGATCGCGCACAGAACAGCCAGGATCGCCGCGAGCCGCCTCATAGCGCCAGATCCCGCGTGATCGAGTAGAGTTCGTCGGGCACGATGAACAGCGTATAGGCCAGCCGCAGCGCGACCAGCAGCACGAGAGCGGCCAAAAGGGCGCGCAACTGTTCGCCGCGCAGGCGCTGACCCGCCTTGGCGCCATACTGCGCGCCGATCACGCTGCCGACCATCAGCAGCAGCGCCAAAACGGCGTCGACCGTCTGGTTGGTCGTCGCATGCACGATCGTGGTGTAGGCGGCGACGAAAATGATCTGGAACAGCGACGTGCCGATGACGACATTGGTCGGCACCTTGAGCAGGTAGATCATCGCCGGCACCATGATGAAGCCGCCGCCGACACCCATGATCGAGGCGAGTACGCCGATCGCCGCGCCGAGCAGGATCACCGGAATGACGCTGACATAGAGCTTGGAGGCCTTGAACCGCATCTTGAAGGGTAGCTTGTGGACCCACAGATGCGAGCCGGGACGGCGCAGACTGACCGCCTGGCCAGCGCGCGCACGCGACATGGCGCGCAGGCTCTCGGCCATCATCAGGCCGCCGACCGTGCCCAGAAAGACCACGTAAAGCAGCGATACGAACAGGTCCAGCTGGCCCAGTTCGCGCAGATAGGCGAAGATGAAAACGCCGAGCGTCGATCCGGCGATACCGCCGATCAGCAGCATGATGCCGAGCTTGATATCGACCGTTCCGCGCTTGAAATGCGACAGCACGCCGGAGACCGAGGAGGCGACGACCTGGTTGGCGCCGGTCGCGACCGCAACAGCAGGCGGAATGTTGTAAAAGATCAGGAGCGGCGTGATCAGGAAACCGCCGCCGACACCAAACATTCCGGATAGAAATCCAACTGCCGCCCCCATGCCGAACAACACGAAAATGTTCACCGACATTTCCGCGATCGGCAGGTACAGCGCCACAAATCTCTCCTGTTTTCTAAAGGTTCCCCTTAAATGTTCATGCGCCCGCGAAACGCCGAAGTCAAACGCCAACGCCGAACAAACGCCCATGCCAGATGAAAACGGGCGCCGGCTTGCGCCGCGCCCGCTAAACGCCTCTGGCTCAACCAATAATTAGAGCGTTTCCCGGCCAGAACAAATCGCTCTAGGAGCTTCGGTTGAGCTCCAGAAGGGCATCGACCAGCGCCCGGTCGACCTCGCCCGTCGGCAGCATGTTGTTGGCATTCTGGAAGGCGATGATGGCGGCGCGGGTCTTCTCGCCCATCACGCCATCGGCGGCGCCCGCGTCGTAGCCATTGTTGTTCAGGATCGCCTGGATGTTGCGGATCGCGCGCGCCATGTCGGTCTGGCTGAGCGCCGGCGCGGAAGCGGTCATCGAACGGTCGGTCGTCCAGGCATCGGGAACGTCGAAGCGGTTCACCGACTGGTTGACCGTCTTGGGCTGCCACAACTTGACGGCGCCGCGCGCCATTTCAAGCTGGTCGGGACGCATGAAGCCAGCGACCTCGTCGCGCTTGGTCTCGGCGTCGCGGTCGCCGGCCTTGGCCGCCAGCGCCAGCCATGTGTAGGACTTCACGAGATCCTGCTCGACGCCCTCGCCGCGTGCCGAAAGAATGCCCAGATTGACCTGGCTGTCACGCACGCCAAGCTCGGCGGCTTCGCCGAACCAGCGGGCGGCAGACGCCATGTCGCGCTGGCCGTCGACTTCGGTGGCGAACAACACGGCCAGATTGTGCATGGCCGACGCGTTACCCTGCTCGGCGGCAAGCTGGTACCACGTCTTGGCGGTGTCGAGGTCGCGTTCGACGCCGAAACCCTTCTCGTAGAAGTTGCCGATGCGATACTGCGCCGGGGCAAAGCCGAGTTCGGCCGCCATTTCGTACCAGCGCGCCGCTGACTCGACATCGCTGCCCGGCGTGCCCGGCCCGTCGCCCGTCATGCGATCGCCGACGACGAACAGCGCCTTCGCATCGCCTTCGGCTGCAGCTTCGCGCAGCGCCAGCGGGCCGGCCGCTTCCGGGATGTCGGCCAGGGTCAGTGCTTCGAAACCAGCCTCCTCGGGCGCATCTACAGTCGGTGTCGCAACCGGCGGTTTCGCCGTCATCTCGGCGGCGACAGTGCGCACAGGCGCATCCGCCGGGATTTCGGCAGTCCGTGTCGCAGCGCTTCCGCCGGCGGGCGCCCTCGGCGCCGTACCGTCGATTACCCGTATTTCGGGCATCGGGGCGGCCGGCGTCGCGGTCTGCGGCTGCGTTGCCGCCGGGGCGACGGTCTCGGTTTCGATGAGCTGCGCCTCGTTGACAGGGGCGCTCACCAGAATGCTGCGGACGAGCGGTACCGACATGATCGCCAGCAGGATGGCGCCGGCGGCCAGCAGCAGCGAGCGGCGGCTGGGCTTGAACAGCGTCGCCTTGCCGGGCTTCGCCGATTGCGGCCGATTGTCGAGAACCGACACTTCGCTGGCTGCCGCCCGGGCGGCGCGCCTCGCAGCAGCAATGAAGTCGGACTTGCCCGTATCGTCCTCGGCGACGTGGTGACTGCCCTCGCCGCCTTCTCCGGCCCGCTCGGCGCGAACCCGGCGCATGATCGCGGCCAGATCGGGGCCGCCGCTGCCCGGCTCCAGCGGTTCCTCGTCGGATACCGTTTCCGGTTTGCGCGCTTCGGCCTTGCCGAATATCTCGGGAGCATCCGGTTCATCACCCTGCTGTGTCGATGCGCTGCGCGACAGGCGGCTGCGCAGGCTGCCGAGCAGACCCTTGGCGCGGGCGGGTTGCCCGGACGTACCGGCATCGGCGATCGGCGGCGAGTTTTCGCTGGCGGCGCGCGCCGCCAGAACGGCTGCTTCAGCCGGCGAGACCTGTTTGCGTTGCGGTTCGCGGCGTTCGCTGTCCGTCTCTAGGGCTTCCGGAGCATCGGCGACCATGTCGACCGGCGGCGCGTCGGCGACAAGCGGCTTCTCGGCAGCGGGCGCCTCGGCTTCGTGCATGTCGTCGCCGGCTGCGGGGCTGACGGTCGGTGCGGCCTCGACGGCCATCGCGGGCTTGGCGTCCGCCACCGCCGGTTGCCGCTGCTGCGGTACATCGGCGGCTGGATGTTCGCCGAGGCCGGTCTCGAGATCGGCAATCCGGTCGGCCACGCTGACCAGTGTGTCGTGAATGGCCTCGAAGGTGCGCGCATTGCGGTCGTCGCTGTAGCGGGAGATTTCCTCCAGCCCGCGCATGTCTTCGGTCAGCCGCTGCAGCACGGCGACATCGCCGCCGCCGGAGCCGGCCGGCAGCCGTGCCGCGATTTCTTCTGCGGCCTCGCGCGCCGCCGCGATCATGTCGTCGCGGCCGTTGGCGAGATGCTCGCTGATCTGCATCAGGCGCGGCGCGAGTTCCGCCATCATCGCGTTGTCGGACGTCGGCGCGGTCGCCGACAGTCGCTGCGACAGTTCGGCGATCTGTGCCTCGATCTTCTGCAAGGCCGAGCTTTGAAGCAGGGAGAGGTCTTCCGACGGCGCCCGATCCGGCGCCATACCCTCCGTCGCAGACAGCATCTGGGCGATTTCCTCGATGCGACGCTCCATGTGATCGAAGGTCGGCATCGGCGCGGCTTCGCGCTCATTGTCCTCGATGCGGCGCGCCAGTTCGGCCATGCGCGTGTCGAGAGAGCGGAACATGCGCGTCTCGGCCTCCTGGGCATCGGAGCGCTGCGAATCCAGCCGCGCGGCGATTTCCTCAAACCGTGCATCGAGGTTTTCCAGCACCCGCTCGGACACCGCCGGCGCGGCGCGCGAACTGCTGATGTGGCCGGTCAGTTCCTCCAGGCGCGAGGCAATCGCCTCGTAGATCTGATCGTGCGGCTGCACCGCGGCGGTCGCGGCATGCAGCGCATCGAGGCGTGTGCCGATCTCCGCGAGCTTGCCCTCGACGGTCTCCGATTGCGCACCGCCACTGCGTTCCTCGATCTGGCGGGCCAGCGCCGACAGCCGCGCCTCGATCCGTTCGAACGGCGCCGGGTCGAGTTCGACCGGCGGGGCCGAAACCGAAGCCGATACAATGGCGCGGCTGATTTCGTCGAGCCGTTCCTCGATCGTGTGCAGATGCGTCGGCGACACCGCCGCGTTCTGCGCCGCCAGCACCTCGACCGCCTCTGCCAGCGCACGCACCTGCGTTTCCATGGCGTGCATGGTGTCGGTATCCGGCAGCGCATGCAGCACCAGGCTGATATCGGTAATGCGGTCGGCGATCGCCAGCAGGTCCTCGCGCGAGCCGAGCGCCTGCGGCAGCGAGCCGATCTCGTTTTCGATCACCGACCAACGGTCCGCCATGTCGCGCAACGTATCTTCGCGGGCAAGCGCGGCGACATGTGCCTTCAGTTCCTCGACCTCGGAACGCAGCGATCCCGCCTCACCATTCTCGACGCGCGAGGCGACGACACTAAGCTCGCGGGTCAAACGGTCAAAGCCGTCGGCGACATCGTCGCGCGACAGGCCGGCTTGCTGCGTTTCGAGGCGACGCAGTTCCTGGCGAATGTCGGTGAAGTGTCCGGCGATCGTCGACGAGAGTTCCGCGTTGAGCGTCTCGCGCATCTTGGTCAGTTCGTTGCGCAATACAGCGTCAATCTGGCCATCGCCGCTGCCGCGCAGGCGACCGTCTGCGGCACCTGCGACGCTTTGCCGCCGGTCGAGAAGCGCCTGGCGCGCACGTATCGCCGCGACATCGTCGTCCGGCTCGCTCGGCGGCCTTGCTACAACCGACCGGCGATCCGCCGGCTCGATGCCCATGCGGCGCTCGAGGACGGAAAGCGCATCATCCAGCTTGTCCAGACTACTGCCGGCATTACGCCGCGTGGCGTTGTCGTAACCGGGTTGCGGTGGCCTTCTGTGCATGTTTCGCCCATGTGCTATGGCGCCGGGTTTGCCGACCTGATCGCGGAGATACCCCGCCTGGTTGGCAGCCGACGCATCGACCTGCCCTGAACATCAGGCCCCGGGGCGCGAACCCGAGAAACACAATCACGCCGTGACCTGTCATGGTTAACGTTTTTCAAATCGGGGTAAACAAGCGGTTAACCCGACAGCACGTTCCTTAAGTTACGCAAGGTGATGCCTTGAAATCCCCTGAGAACTGGGCCATCTGCCGCTTGGCAAGGTCCCCGCGTAACCTGCAGTAACGTCACGAAACATTCACATAGTAATTATTGCATCTATATACCCCGAGACTGTCAAAGCGCTTTGGCCATTGACAGGCACTACTGGGTAATCCGGCAATCTCTGAAGCCCATTTGGCAAGAGGCAAAAAAACTGACCGGTCATCAAAACTGGGAACAAACGGAAAAAACAAATGAACACAATTCCAATAAACACGTCCCAACAGGCGCGTGAAGCAACCTTTCGCATCGGGGAACTTGCGAAGGAATTCGACATCACCCTGCGTGCCCTCCGGTTCTATGAAGACAAGGGGCTCCTGCGTCCGCGTCGCATGGGCAACACTCGGCTTTATTCACGAGGCGATCGGGCGCGTCTGAAGCTCATTCTGCTTGGCAAGCGGGTCGGCCTGTCTCTGCACGACGTGCGCGAGATGCTCGAACTCTACGATCCGCATGGCGACAACATGCGCCAGCTCAACGCCGCCCAGGCCAAGGGCGAAGAACAGCTCGTCAACCTGCATGAGCAGCGCGACGACATCGATGCGGCAATTGCCGAACTGGAAAGCACGCTCGTCATCATCCGCGAGAAGATCACGGAGCGAGGCTAAGCCTCAAGAAAGAACAATCGCGCGCACTGGGGCAAGAATGCGCGCAACAGGAAGCGTTTCGGGTTCATGGGGCCATACGGGGCGTTTCCGATTACACCGGCATTCGACAGCGAGTGCCGGTGTTTTTTTGTTTTTACTGGTCAGATCGGCCGTTTCCGGGCTCATTCTCCGCCGATACCTCCCAAAGCATCCACGCTAAACCACAATATCACTGGAATTTCCCGACGATGTGATTATTTTGACGTTTACGCAAACGTCAAAATTTGTTAGCAGGCGCCTACCAGAGACCGGCGGATCGCCCATCCGTCGCAATCCCGTATTCGGAGGAAACCAATGCCCGTCTATCGCGCTCCCGTGGAAGACACGCTTTTCGTACTCAACGACGTCCTGAAATACGAACGCTACAACAACCTGCCCGGTTTTGCGGATGCCACGCCAGACATCGTCGAAGCCGTCCTGCGCGAAGCGGGGCGCATGGCCGAGGAAGTCTTTTTTCCGATCAACCAGACCGGCGACCAGCAAGGCTGCACGCGCCATGACGACGGCTCGGTGACGACGCCGAAGGGTTTTCGCGAGGCTTTCGAACAGTACAAGGAAGCCGGCTGGATGGGGCTTGCCTTCGATCCCGAATATGGCGGCCAGGGCCTGCCCTACACGCTGCATTCGGCGGTCGGCGAATACTTCTCGTCGGCCAACATGGCGTTCACCATGTATCCCGGCCTGACCCAGGGCGCGATGGCGGCGATCCAGGTGCATGGCTCCGACGAGCAGAAGCGCACTTTCCTGCCGCGCATGGTCGAAGGCGCCTGGACCGGCACGATGAACCTCACCGAGCCGCATTGCGGCACCGATCTCGGCCTGCTGCGCACCAAGGCAGTGCCGCAGCCCGACGGCACCTACAAGATCTCCGGCCAGAAGATTTTCATCTCCGCCGGCGAACACGACATGTCTGAAAACATCATCCACCTGGTGCTGGCCCGCATCGAAGGCGCACCGGAAGGCGTGAAGGGTATCTCGCTGTTCATTGTGCCGAAAGTCGCGGTCAACGACGACGGGTCGCTCGGCGAGCCCAATGGTGTTTCCTGCGGCTCTATCGAAGAGAAGATGGGCATCCACGGCAACGCCACCTGCGTGATGAACTACGACGAAGCGACCGGTCACCTGATCGGCGAGGAAAACAAGGGTCTCAAGGCGATGTTCGTGATGATGAACGAAGCCCGGCTCGGCGTCGGCCTGCAAGGGCTGGCCGTCTCCGAAATCGCCTACCAGAACGCTGTGACCTATGCGCGCGAGCGGCTCCAGGGCCGCGCCCTGACCGGGCCGAAGGCGACCGACAAGAAGGCCGATCCGATCATCGTGCACCCCGACATCCGCCGCAACCTGATGACGATGCGCGCCTATAACGAGGCGGCACGCGCCTTCATCCTGTGGGCGGCGCTGAAGTCTGACGTCGCGCATCGCTCCGAAGACGAGAGCGACCGCGAACTGTCCGAGGAGATGATGGGTCTCTTGACCCCGGTCATCAAGGGCGTGCTGACCGACAAGGGCTTCGACCACACCGTGATGGCGCAGCAGGTCTATGGCGGCCACGGATACATCGAAGAGTGGGGCATGAGCCAATATGTGCGCGACGCGCGCATCGCCATGATCTACGAGGGCGCCAACGGCATCCAGGCGCTCGACCTTGTCGGCCGCAAGCTGCCGGCCAATGGCGGCCGCGCCGTGCAGGCCTTCTTCAAGGAAGTCGGCGACTTCTGCGAGGACAACCGAGGCGACGAGAAGCTGACCTTCTTCACCAAGCACCTGAAGAAGGGCCTCAACGACCTGCAGGCCGCCACCATGTGGTTCGTCCAGAACGCCATGGCGAAGCCCGACAATGCCGGTGCCGGCAGCCACGATTACATGCACCTGTTCGGCCTTGTAACGCTGGGTTACATGTGGGCGCTGCAGGCCAAGGCGGCCAATGAGAAGATCGCCGCCGGCGCCAATGGCGATGCGCAGTTCCTTGACGCCAAGCTCGTCACGGGGCGCTACTTCATGGAGCGCGTCATGCCGGAAACCGGCGCGCATCTGGCGCGGATCTCGAGCGGTGCCGACTCGATGATGGAACTGCCCGAAGAGGCATTCTGATCAGTCAACAGGACGCTGCGGCAATAACGCATTGCGGCTGTGCCGCAGCGCCACTATCTGCCACTATGGCTGTCCGACGGGAGGAAAGCGATGGCGAGCAATCCGGCCGAAGTTCTCGGTACGCGCCGGCCTGATTGGGCCAGCGAGGATGTCGTCATGCTGCAGGACATGGCGACGCGCTTCATGTCCGAGGAGATCCTGCCACGCTACGATGAGTTCGAGGCGGCCGAGACATTCGACCGCGAAAGCTGGCGCAAGGCCGGCGAGGCCGGTCTGCTGTGCGCCTCGATGCCGGAGGAATTTGGCGGCGCGGGCGGCACCTATGCGCATGAATCGGCAATCCTCGAAGCCATCAGTCATGTCGGCGTCGACGGTTTCGGCATCGCGCTGCACAACTCCATCGTCGCTCCCTACATCCAGCATTACGGGTCGCAGGAGCAGAAAGCGAAATGGCTGCCGAGGATGGCCTCCGGCGAACTGATCGGCGCCATCGCGATGACCGAGCCGGGCGCGGGCTCCGACCTGCAGGGCGTCAAGACGACCGCCAGGAAAGACGGCAACCAGTACCTGCTCAACGGCTCGAAGACCTTCATCACCAACGGCCAGCTCGCCAATCTCATCATCGTCGTCACCAAGACGGATCCGGCCGCCGGCGCCAGGGGCACCTCGCTGATCGTCATCGAAACCGATGGTGTCGAAGGCTTCGAGCGCGGCCGCAACCTCGACAAGATCGGGCTGAAATCGAACGACACCTCGGAATTGTTTTTCAACGATGTGCGCGTGCCGACGGCCAATTTGCTCGGCCACGAGGAAGGGCTGGGCTTCGTCCAGCTGATGCAGCAACTGCCGCAGGAGCGCCTGCAGATCGGCGGCGCGGCGATTGCCATGGTCGAGCGGGCGCTGGCGCTGACCATCGACTATGTCAAGGAACGCAAGGCGTTCGGCCAACCGGTTATCTCGTTCCAGAACACCCAGTTCAAGCTCGCCGAACTGAAGACCGAGGCCACCATCGGCCGGACCTTCTATAACCAGTGCGTGGCCGAACACCTGGAAGGCAAGCTGACGCCAGAACTGGCGTCGATGGCCAAATACTGGCTATCCGACCTGCAGGGCAAGGTCGTCGACGAGTGCCTGCAGTTGCATGGCGGCTATGGCTACATGAACGAATATCCGATCGCCCGCATGTTCCGCGACGCCCGCGTCCAGCGGATCTATGGCGGCACCAACGAGATCATGAAACTGCTGATCGCAAGGAGCCTTTGAGATGGCGGAGTACACGCTTCACTGCTTTCACGAGTCAGGCAATGCCTACAAGGCGGCGCTGATGCTGCAGCTCAGCGGCGCCGACTGGGAAGCCCGGCGCGTCGCCTTCTTCACCGGCGAGACGCGGCAGCCGGAATTCCGCACGCTGAGCGTGATGGGCGAAGTGCCCGTGTTGACGCATCACCGCGACGACGGCAATTTCACCGTCACCCAGTCGGGCGCGATCCTCACCTATCTGTCGCGCAAGCTCGGCACGTTCGCGCCTGAGACCGAGGCCGAGGAATACGAAGTGATGCGCTGGCTCCTGTTCGACAGCCAGAAGATGTCGGGCTATGCCGGACCGCTGCGCTTCCTGCGCTTCTTTATGAAGAAGGGCGAGACGGATGACGTGCAGTTCCTGCACGGACGGCTGACGAGTGCTTTGAAGGTGCTCAACGCGGCGCTCGACGGGCGCGATTGGATCGCCACGGACCGCGCCACCATCGCCGATTTCGCGCTCTGCGGCTACCTGTTCTGGCCCGACCAGATCGGCATCACCTACGACGAATTGCCCAACGTCGCCGCCTGGCTCGCCCGCATCGAGGCCCTGCCCGGCTACAAGCGGTCGGAAGCGCTGATGCCGTCCGGCCAGGAACCCGAGAAAGCCACGGCCTGAGCGGCCGGCAACCGAACCGAAAAAGGAGACCCCACCCATGGCTGACGCGTTTGTTTACGACGCAGTGCGCACGCCGCGCGGACGCGGCAAGAAGGACGGAAGCCTGCACGAGGTGCCGACGCCACGCCTCGGCGCCAAGGTGCTGGAGGCGCTGCGCGAGCGCAACGGGCTGGACACGAAGAAGGTCGATGACGTGATCTTCGGCTGCGTCGATCCGGTCTACGAGGCCGGCGGCTGCATCGCCCGCTCGTCGATCTTCGAGGCCGGCTACGACACCCAGGCGCCCGGCATGCAGATCAACCGGTTTTGCGCCTCGGGCCTCGACGCCATCAATTTCGGCGCCGCCAAGATCGCCCAGGGCGCCGACGACATCGTCATCGCCGGTGGCGTGGAATCCATGTCGCGCGTCGGCATGGGCGCATCGGGTGGCTCGTGGGCCTTCGACCCGTCGGTCAACCTGCCGGCCTATTTCATGCCGCAGGGCGTGTCGGCCGACCTGATCGCCACCAAATACGGTTTTAGCCGCGACGACGTCGACGCCTATGCCGTGGAAAGCCAGAAGCGCTCGGCGGAAAGCTGGGAGGCCGGCAACTTCAAGAAGTCCGTCATTGCGGTCAACGACCAGAACGGCCTGACCATCCTCGACCGTGACGAGCACATGCGTCCGGGCACCGACATGCAGTCGCTGGCGAGCCTCAACCCGTCCTTCGTCATGCCCGGCCAGATGGGCGGCTTCGAGGCCGTCGGCATCGCCGGCCATCCGGAGGTCGAGACGATCGACTATGTCCACCACGCCGGCAACTCGTCGGGCATTGTCGACGGCGCGGCCGGCGTGTTGCTCGGCTCGAAAAGAGGCGGCAAGGCGCTGGGGCTTGAGCCACGCGCCAGGATCAAGGCCTTCGCCAATATCGGTTCCGACCCGACACTGATGCTGACCGGGCCGGTCGACGTCACCGAGAAACTTCTGAAGCGCGCGAAAATGAAGATCTCCGACATCGACCTGTTCGAATTGAACGAAGCGTTCGCTGCCGTCGTGCTGCGCTACATGCAAGCGTTCGAGATCGACCATTCGAAGATCAATGTCGCCGGCGGCGCGATCGCCATGGGCCATCCGCTGGGTGCGACCGGGGCGATGATTTTCGGCACCGTTCTGGACGAACTGGAGCGCCGCGATCTCAACACCGCGCTGGTGACCTTGTGCATCGGCGCCGGCATGGGCACGGCAACCATCATCGAGCGCGTTTGAGAGACGAAGAGACGATCATGACCTACACAAACTTCACAGTCGAAACCGACAGCGACGGCATCGCGCTCGTTACCTGGGACATGCCGGACAAGTCGATGAACGTCTTCACCGAAGAGGTAATGGACGAGCTTGACGCCATCGTCGACCAGGTGGTCGCCGACGACGCCATCAAGGGCGCCGTGCTGACATCGGGCAAGAAGGATTCATTCTCCGGCGGCGCCGACATCACCATGCTGAAGCGCATGTTCGAACTGGTGCAGCGCGAGAAGGCGAAGGACCCGCAAAAGGCCGTCGAGATGCTGTTTGAGGGCGCCGGCCGCATGGGCCAGCTGTTCCGCAAGCTGGAGACCTGCGGCAAGCCGTGGGTGTCGGCGATCAACGGCACCTGCATGGGCGGCGCGTTTGAGGTGTCGCTGGCCTGCCATGGCCGCGTCGCCGCCGACTCGCCAGCCGTCAAGATGGCCCTGCCCGAGGTCAAGATCGGCATCTTCCCCGGTGCCGGCGGCACCCAGCGCGTGCCGCGCCTGACCAACCAGCAGGACGCGCTGCAGATGATGACGCAGGGCTCCAACCTGTCGCCGTCGCGCGCCAAGGCGATGGGGCTGATCCACGAGGTGGTGCCGCCGAAAAAGCTCGTCGCCGCCGCCAAGAAGATGATCCTCGACGGGCTGAAGCCGGTCCAGCCGTGGGACGAGAAGGGCTTCCGCCTGCCCGGCGGCAATGTCTATTCGGGCGCCGGCGGCCAGCTCTGGCCCGCCGCTTCGGCGATCCTGCGCCGCGAGACCCACATGAACTATCCGGGTGCCGCCGCGATCGTGAAATGCGTCTATGAAGGGCTGCTGGTGCCATTCGACGTTGGCCTGAAGATCGAGCAGCGCTACTTCACCCAGGTGCTGCAGACGACCGAAGCCGGCTCGATGATCCGCTCGCTCTTCGTCTCGCTGCAGGAACTGAACAAGGGCGCGCGCCGCCCCGCCGGCATCAAGCCGACCAAGTTCAAGAAGATCGGCGTGCTCGGCGCCGGCTTCATGGGTGCCGGCATCGCCTATGTCACGGCCAAGGCCGGCATCCCGGTGGTGCTGCTCGACCGCGACATCGAAGCCGCCGAGAAAGGCAAGGCCCATTCCGACGGCCTGATCACGCGGGCGATGCAGAAGGGTCGCGCCACGGCGGACGACAAGGAAAAACTCCTGTCGCTGATCACGCCGACCGCCGACTATGCCGACATGGACGGTTGCGACCTGATCGTCGAAGCCGTGTTCGAGGATTCGGAGGTCAAGAAGGGCGCGACCGAACAGGCCGAAGCAGTCTTGAAGCCGTCGGCGGTGTTCGCGTCGAACACCTCGACGATTCCGATCACCGCGCTGGCCAAGAACTCCAGGCGGCCGAAGAACTTCATCGGCATCCATTTCTTCTCGCCGGTCGACCGGATGATGCTGGTCGAGATCATCATGGGCAAACGCACCGGCGACAAGGCGCTGGCTGTGGCCATCGACTATGTGCGCGCCATCAAGAAGACGCCGATCGTCGTCAACGACACGCGCGGCTTCTACGTCAACCGCTGCGTGCTGCGCTACATGAACGAGGCCTACAACATGCTCGCCGAGGGCGTGCCGCCGGCGATGATCGAGAACGCCGCCAAGCTGGCCGGCATGCCGGTCGGGCCGCTGGCGCTCAATGACGAGACGGCCATCGATCTCGGCCAGAAGATCATGAAGCAGACGATCCGCGATCTCGGCGAGAAGGCCGTCGACCCGCGCCACATGGAGCTGGTCAACACCATGGTCGACACCCATGGCCGGCTCGGCCGCAAGAACGGCAAGGGCTTCTACGACTATCCGGCGAAACCCGCCAAGAAGCATCTGTGGCCGGAATTGGCCACGCTCTATCCGCAGCAGGACGCCGATAGCATCGACTTCGAGGAACTGAAGCAGCGCTTCCTCGCCGTGATCGCGCTGGAGGCGGCGCGCGTCATGGAGGAAGGCATCGTCACCGATCCGCGCGAGGCCGATGTCGGCTCGATCCTCGCCTTTGGCTTCGCGCCCTATACCGGCGGCACGCTGTCCTATATCGACGGCATGGGCGTGGCCGAATTCGTGGCGCTCGCCGACCGGCTGCGCAAGAAATACGGCCAGCAATACAAGGCGCCGAAGCTGTTGAAGGAGATGGCCGAAAACGGCGAGACCTTCTACACGCGGTTCGACCCGTATGCGGCACTGGACGAAGCGGCATAGGCCTCAGTTATGTGACTGACTTGAAGACCCCGGAGCGCGAGCTTCGGGGTTTTTCTTTTTCGACCCGTCTTGAGGTCAGCCTTCCACTATTCTGTCCAGTGTTACTTCCAGCCTCGATACCGTGCCGTCGGCGTTTCTCGATTCATTAAACGATCCGCGTAGTCCCTTGCGAGCCTATTGATCTACCATTGGTTCGGGTGGCAGCGGCCCATGCCCTGGCTCTCACCAAGGTATTTCACCGGCGCGCCGAGCGATTGTCCTCGATAGATGACATCCATTTTATGATAGCGCCCGGCATTCGTGACCGCCGCAACGCTTTCCGGCGGAGATACCTTATTCGAGCTTCTGCGATTGGCTCCAGGGTCATCGCTATACCACATATGCGCGAAAAACTCATCAGCCGATTGAATTTCTAAAACAAAGGCTCCACGAGTCGCACCAGTGACGCTTTGAAAACGAAACACATCTTCCTTAGTCGGAAGAGAAGTAAGCGGATAGTGCTTCTCAAAGTGGCAGTACTCGGTATCGCCGAAAGGTTGTTTCAGAGTGGACGCATTGACCTCAAAAACAAGATGGGGAGTTGGAAAATCAATAGATATATCTTTATGGTCTCTGAGGTAGACTGGCTTGGAAATTGAAGCTCCGAATTTGATGTTCAAGTACGCCGGCCGCGTTGCGTCCACAGTACTAACTAAAATAGTTAAGTCCTTTGCTTCATTTTCCCACGCCGTGTCGCCCAGTATTGACCTGATCGCTTGCTCATTACTGACGTTCTGCGTATCGACAATTTTCGGCACCCCCAGAAACTGACCCGGTACGGGTCTATAGACAATTTGCACTTCGGAGTGCGCGCCACCAAGCGACGATGCGAATATAGAAACGCCCCCCTTAGTAGTCAAACATGCCTTGTATGCTGCTAGACCACTAGCTGAAAGTGAGGTTTCCTCTATGAATTTCTGGTAATTTCGATATGTACTTATTTCATTCTCTTGCGCAATTTCACTCAGAGAGGCCCTAAACTCACTATAACTCCCGCTGGCAGATATTAACTTATACTGCCCGCTCGCCGATGCATCTCGCTTTATTTCATTATATTTTTTTTCGGTTAGCGAGTCATAAAAGTAATATTGCTGTATATCACTAAGTTTGCTTGCTGATATTGTCTGAAATTCGGCAACATTGCATTCCTGTGCGAAAACGCTTTGAGAAAAAATTGCAATAACGATAGCGGCGATAGCGCGAAACATCTGCCCCCCCCCGATTGACCGGAAGCGCGGTCCGCAGGCTTCCGAGATATCCGTTTGGCACACCTTGACACAACGACTCTAGAATAGAAAGCACACTGGGAACGTCGCAACAATAAAGAGTGCGCGACTCAAGAAAACGTGGCCGGCCATCGACAGGTCTGGAGGGCGACCTCCAGTTTAAAATCAACACCACAAACGCCGCCGTAAGGTGCCCTTAAGGAAACACGCGCGTAGCTGGCGTCTGCTTGGCGTATCTAACGGCAGCGAAGGGCACGTAGTGGACGTGTCATCGGTCGGCACGGTTGGCATCTTCCGCGTGAAGGTGCGTAGACGTTGGATAACTTAGCTCACTGGAGGCACCCTCATCCGTCTGCGGTCCTTCACGAAAGGCCCGCATCCACCTTCTCCCCTTGTGGTTGAAGGGAGGTCCAGCCTCGCCGCCCGATCACCCCTGACGCTTCGGCTTCTTGCCCTTGTGTTTCGGCGCCCTGCCCTTGTCGCCCGCTCCGCCCCGGTACTTGCCGCCCGTCTTGCCGCCTTTCCCGAATTTCGGCTTCTCGTCCCTTGGCTTTTCCTGCCTCGGCTTGCCGCGCGGCGCGCCGGCCGGCGCGATCATGATGCCTTTCTCAAGGCTGCCGGGCTGCCCGATCTGCTCGGCAAAGCCGGCGGCCTTGTCGGCGGAAATCTCGAAACGGGTTTCGGTGTCGTCGATCCTGATCGCGCCGACATTGCGTTTCGTCACGCCGCCGGCATTGCAGATCATCGGCAGGAGGAACTTCGGATCGGCGCGCTGCTTGCGCCCGAGCGAGATGGTGAACCAGACGCCGCCCTGCATGTCGAGGCGCGGCTCGCGCACCGGCGCATGTTTCTCCCTCGACCGGCGGTCACGCGCCGGCCGCTTGTCCTGCAAGGCTTCGGCGGGAAGCGGCAGGAGTTCCTCGGGAACGGGATGGGCGGCCAGTTGCTGGCGAAGGAAGGCGGCGGCGATGCGCTGCGGCCCCGCCCGGTCCAGCAATTCGGCGACGAATTCCGCCTCCGGCCCGTCAGGTTCAGCCGCCGAGGCGGCGGCGTCGAGTATCCGCCGGCGGTAGCGCGCCTCGATCTCGCCAATGCCGGGCGCAGCACGCATGGTCGCCGTCAGCTTCGCCAGCGAGAGCACGCGCCGGGCCGCACCGCGCCTGTGTTCCGGAACGATCAGCACGCAGACGCCCTTGCGGCCGGCGCGGCCGGTCCGGCCGGACCGGTGCAACAGGGTCTCCGGGTTGCTCGGCACGTCGGCGTGAACCACGAGGTCGAGGTTCGGAAGATCGATGCCGCGCGCCGCGACATCGGTCGCGACGCAGACATGCGCGCGTCCGTCGCGCATGGATTGCAGCGCATTCGACCGCTCCGATTGCGCCATCTCGCCCGAAAGCGAAACAACCGAGAAACCGCGATTGGCGAGCCGCGCCGTCAGGTGGCGAACCGCTTCGCGCGTGTGGCAGAACACCAGGGCGCTGGTCGAATCGGAATCCAGCAGCGTGTTGATGATCGCGTGTTCGCGCTCGTCGCGTCGCACCAGCATCAGCTGGTATTCGATGTCGGCATGCTGCTCGGTCGACACCAGTGTTTCGACACGCACCGCGTCCTTCTGCACCGTCCTGGCCAGTTCGGCGATGCCGCGCGGCACGGTCGCCGAAAACAGCAGCGTCCGGCGGTCTTCAGGCGCCGCGCCGAGGATGAATTCCAGGTCGTCGCGAAAACCGAGAGCCAGCATCTCGTCGGCTTCGTCGAGCACCACCGCGCGAATGGCGCCGAGATCCAGCGCCCCGCGCGTGATGTGATCGCGCAGGCGTCCGGGCGTGCCGATGACGAGATGGGCGCCGCGTTCGAGCGCGCGGCGTTCGCTGCGTATGTCCATGCCGCCCACGCAGGTCGCGATCCTGACCTGCGCCGCCGCGTAGAGCCAATCGAGTTCCCGCCGGACCTGGATGGCGAGTTCGCGCGTCGGGGCGATGATCAGGCCCAGCGGCGCGGCGGCCGTGTCGAAACGCTCGCCGCTTGCAAGCAGCGTCGAGGCGATGGCGATGCCGAAGGCAACGGTTTTGCCCGAGCCAGTCTGCGCCGAGACCAGCAGATCGGCTTCGCCGTGATCTTCGTTCGTCATCGCCAGCTGAACCGGCGTGAGCCGGCTGTAGCCTTTCGCCGTCAGCGCGGAGGCAAGCGCCGGATGCATGGCGGCGAAGGGGGATATGTTGTCGGGGGTGGCACTCACGTCATGGTCGCTTTCTTTGAAAGACGCCGAGTATCACGTCATGCGCGCTTTGGGCAGCGATTGTTTGGCGGGATCACGCCGCCCGGAGGCGGGGCCGCCAACCGCCCCCGGCTGGCGGCCGCAAGCGGCGAGACGTTCTACGGGCGGTTCAGGTGTAAAGTCCAATCCACCCCCTTCATCCCGCCTCGCCCAGCACCGGCAGCATCTGCAGGTCAGTCGGTTGCGGTGTGGCGCCGGCGGCCGTCAGCATGGCGTGCACCTGCCCCCGGTGATGCGTCTGGTGGTTGACCATGTGGACGACATTGAACCCGAAATTCGTTTCCACCGCCTCGCCGCCGCGACGATCGAGCGGTTCTGCCAACGGTTGTAGCGCGCCATGGTCGCGGCGAAGTCAGGCGTGATCATTTAAAGCACGGTGCGCAATCTCTGCGAGTTGCCGCATCGTGTAAAGAAGGTCGTCATCCTAGGGCTTGACCCTAGGATCCATTCCGTGAGGCTGGAGCGATGGGCGGCTATGTCTACATGCTCGCCAACAAGAAGGGCGGCACGATCTATATCGGCGTGACCGCCGACTTGTCGCAGCGCGTCTACGATCACAAGCAGCGCATCAACACCAAGAGTTTCACCGCCCGCTACGGCGCGGTCCAGCTGGTCTGGTACGAGCTCTATTCCGGGATCGGATGGTGAGGTCAGCGCGATCACGGAATGGGTCCTCGGGTCAAGCCCGAGGATGACGACCTTCACTATCTGACGCGGGCTAATCGCCGCCGTCCCGCTCGATATATTCTTCCGAAAATCCCGGAATTCCGGCGTTTTCGGAAAAACTTATGCACCGCCCCAAAACCTCCCTTACAATCTCCCTCGCCTTCTTTTGGAAGCCGGGTCTAGAACCGACCACCCGGAAGAGGGACGGTGCCCGGTGGGGTGAGGAGTGCGCGACCGCTGGTTGGTCGATCGGCAGCGATCTGTCGATTGGAGCGACGAACGCCCGAAGCGAAAGCGCAGGGCGGGTGGTCGATCACACGGTGACTCACCTGGGTGATGAACCCCCACGCCGGGGCGGCATGAAGCGGCGCGCGCAGTCTTGTTTTCCCGGACATTACGATCCGGGCCGCCGACCGAAGCTGCAAGACCACCGAGCGGGCGGTCCGAGGATCGCTATACCTTTTAGACGTTGCGATGCTTTGACCGCCCGTCTTCCAGTTCTTTGACAACGCTGGTCTCAGGAAACGGGGCGCGGTGCTGATGACGTGCGCCTGGATGGTGGAGATTAGCCGCTATGAAAAAAGCAGGTCGTCATCCTAGGGCTTGTCCCTAGGATCCATTCCAGAGTGGTTGCGAAACGCCGGATATCGAAGAACGAGTACCGTTCTGCATCTCTGAGCGTCGAGCTTGGCCGGAACGGAATGGATCCCTTGCGCCGACGGCGCTTCGCTTGCCGTTGGTCAAGCCCGAGGATGACGGTGTACCAAGTTCCGAGTGCCAATCGCCGACATCCCAATGCGGCACTATTGTCCCGCAGGGGCGAGGACGCACCCGGCGGTGATAAAGCGCGCCTTATCTCCCCCCGACGAGGGGGAGATACGCCTTCCATGCCACTACGCCGCGCGGCGCTTGCGGTTGCGCCGCCAACGCGGCTTTTTCGCCGGCCGGGCCGCGCCGGCTTCCTCGTTGCGGGTCGCAGCCTCGCCTTCCGGGCGCTTGCCGCGGTGTTTCGGCTTGCGGTTTTCGTTGTCTGGTGTTGCGGCATCGCGCCGTTCGCCGCGCGGGCGGCCATTGCCGCGTCCGCCGCCAGTGCCACGCCCTCCGCGATTGTCCGAACCGCGATTGTCCTTGCGGGCAGCGCCGCCGAAACCGGGATGCTCGCCGCCGGCGACCGTGATCTTGATGCCGGTCAGCTTCTCGATGTCGCGCAGCATCTTGGCCTCGTCTTCCGAGCAGAAGGTGATGGCGCGACCCTCAGCTCCGGCGCGCGCGGTGCGGCCGATGCGGTGCACATAGCTTTCGGGCACCTGCGGCAGGTCGTAATTGTAGACATGGCTGACGCCCGGAATGTCGATGCCGCGCGCGGCCACGTCGGTGGCGACGAGGATGCGCACACTACCGGCGCGGAATTCGCGGATCGCCGCATCGCGCTGGCCCTGGCTCTTGTTGCCGTGGATCGAGGCGGCGGAGAAACCGCCGGCGACAAGGTGCTTCTTGAGCTTTTCCGCGCCGTGCTTGGTGCGGGCGAAGACCAGCGACAGGTCTTCGTCGCGTTCAGCGAGATGCTTTTTCAGGAGGTCGGCCTTGCCGCGCTGCGGAACGAAATGCACCGACTGGTCGATCTTGTCGGCAGCGCGGCCGGGTGGGTTCACCTCAACGCGCACCGGGTCGTTCAGATAGGTCGCTGCCAGGCTCTCGATCGCCTTGGGCATGGTCGCCGAAAACAGCAGCGTCTGGCGCTCACTCGGCAGGGCCTTGGCGATCTTTTTCAGCGAATGGATGAAGCCGAGATCAAGCATCTGGTCGGCTTCGTCGAGAACGAGGAAGCGGGTTTGTGCCATGATGATCGCCTTGCGCTCCATCAGGTCGATAAGCCGACCGGGTGTGGCAACCAGGATATCCTTGCCGGGGCCGAGATCGCGGATCTGCACGTTGATCGACTGGCCGCCGACGACGGTCGCGATGCGCAGCCTGGACCGCTTGACGAAGCCCTTCAGGTTGGTGGTGATCTGGTTGGCCAGTTCGCGCGTCGGCGCTAGGATCAGCGCGCGGGCGCTTTTCGGATAGGGCCGCTGCGGGTCGGCCAGCAGCTTTTCGATCAGCGGCAGGCCGAAAGCGGCGGTCTTGCCGGTGCCGGTCTGGGCGAGACCCATGATGTCATGGCCTTCCAGCACGGCGGGGATCGCCGCCTGCTGGATCGGCGTCGGCGCCGTGTAGCCATTGGCCTCGACGGAATGGAGAATGCGTTCGGAAAGCCCGAGGGCTTTGAAGTCGGTCAAAGTAAATACCTTTCGTGGCGCGGCTTATGCCGCGCGCATGGGAATAAGCGCCCTGCCCGGCCTCATGCCGGTAGGCGCGTGTTGCGGTTGCGATACACCGCTCTCCGGGACCGGATTGTCCATGCGGATCGGCGGATCGTCAGCACCCCGCGTGAATTGGGAACTCGTGGGAAAGCCGGACAGGTTGTCGGTCCGAACATCAAAGCGCCGTGCACCGGGGGCATCGCATGCCTCTGAGGGTGCGGGCTGCTCACGCGGCAGCCGGATCGCTTCGTTGCGCTGCATATCGGCTTTGTGCACCGCAATGTCAAGCGACGCTTGTCCGGTCCGCGCGAATCAAATATTCAACCTTTAGGTTGACAATTAATTGGGAACGCTATATTCAACCAAATGGGTGAACATTCGCAGAAACACGATCTCTCCGAGATCCTCAAGGCCGTCAGCGACGTTACCCGGCGGTCCATCCTGACGCTTCTGGTGCAGGAAGGGCCGATGCGGGTCACCGAACTGGCGGGGCGCTACGACATGTCGCTGAACGCGATCTCCAAGCACATCAAGGTCTTGGAGGCCGCCGGTCTGGTCGACCGGCGCACGCTCGGACGCGTCCATCTGATCGAGGCGCGGCTCGAGCCGGTGCAGGCGGTCGATGTCTGGTTCCAGGAGTTGAGGTCGATCTGGGAACTGCGGCTGGATCGCCTTGGTGAAGTCCTGAACGACGGAGAAAATGGCGATGAGCGACCTGTCACTGACGATTAGCAAGACGATTGCGGCCCCGGTCGAGGCCGTATTCAACGCATGGCTGAATGCCGAGACACTGGCCAAATTCATGACGCCGGGGCCGGACATGTCGGTGCCGCGGGCCTCGAGCGACGGGCGCGAGGGCGGCCGCTTCGAGATCGTCATGGCCGCCAGCGACCAGGAGATCCCGCATGCCGGCACCTATCTGGAGGTCAAGCCGCATGAGCGCATCGTGTTCACCTGGGAATCGCCCTATTCGGTCGACGGCAGCACGGTCACGCTGACCTTCAAGCCGGCCGGCGGCGGCACCGATGTCGAGCTGACGCATGTGTAATTTGCCGACGAGCAGATGCGCGACAACCACACCAACGGCTGGACGGAGATCCTCGACGAGTTGGCCAAGGTTCTCTGACCGATTGCGTGCCGCCCGGCTTGCGGGCGACGCGGTCGGGTTCCCGCGCTACGGTCTAGTGCTTGGTGACGTTGGAGAAATCCGTTTCGTCGTCGGCGGTCGAGACCGAAGGCAGTTCGCTGTCGCGGTCCTTGCCGTCGGTCACGGTCTTGTCGGCGCCCCTGGCTGCTGCGGCCGTGTCGGCAACCGGACGGGCAGCAGCGCCGGTCGCAGTCTGGCGGGCCAGCTCTTCCTTCAGCTTGGTGCTGCGCAATTCGCTCGCCCGGTAGCGCACTTCGTATTCGGCCAAGCGCTTGTTTTCCGACTGCAGGATCTCGATGCGGTTGACGAGGTCCTTGTTTTCCTCACGCAACTGGTCGAGCGCGATCAGGTCGACGGAGTATTTGAGGTTGAGCTCCGAAAGCGAATGGTTGGCGTTGGTCAAATCCCTGCGGCCGGTCTCCAGCGTCGACACGATGTCCTTGTAGCTGGTCACCGCCTCGTCGCGTTCGAGCCGCGCCTGGGCGATTTCCTTCTGCAGCGACAGCACGGTCTTCTCGCTGTCCTGGCGCATCTTGGAAAGCGACCGGATCTCGGCGCGCTGCGAGTCGGTCTCCATCTGCATGGCAAACTTCTCGGAAGCCAGCCGCGCGATGACCGCCTCGTTCTCGCTCTGCAGGCGATCCATCTTGATCTCGTAATTGGCCAGCTTGGTCTCAAGCGCGGCCGCCTCGCGCTTCAGCAGACGCCGCTCCTCGGCGTTCTTTTCCTGGGCGGTCATCAGCTTCTGCTGCATCTTACCGGCATCTTCCAGCTGCTCGTGCAGCCCGGTCAGCTTGAACTCGGCCTCCGAGGCCGCGTTCTTGGCCTGCACCAGTTCCTTGGCCAGATCGTTCTTCGCCTCCTTGAGGCGCGATACCTCGCGATTGAAGTGCGCAGCGTCGGCCTCCATCTCACCGAGTCTCGATGCCCGGTCCGCATTCTCGACATAGAGCCGATCGCGTTCCTTGCCGAGCGTATCGACGTCGGCGCGCAGGCTCTCCAACGACCGGTGGGCGGTGTTAAGATCGGCCTTCAGCGAGTCGTTGAGTTCGAGCACCGTGTCCATCTTGAGGGCCAGGTCGCTCTTGTCTTTCTCCAGTTCCTTGATGCGGTCGGCGGAGCGCGTTGCCTCATCAAGATAACGGTCACGTTGAACGATCACTTCCTCGTGGCGCACGGTTTCCAGTCGCCACTTCTGGGCATATTCCTTCATCCACTGCGCCCGCAGCTTCATCTTGGAAAGGTTCTCTTCTATATCGCCCAGGGTCGCGAAATTCGCGTCGAGTTCACCGACATATTTCTCGAACTCGTCGAACTTGCTCTGGTCGGCCCCGGCGGCAGAGACGCCGGGGCGTATTTCGTGGATGTTGCCGTCGCCGGCTACAACCGGATCGTGCGCATCCTGTGCCTCGACGGGGTCGGTGCGCTGCGGTTCTGTGGGAGTGCCCTGTTCTGCCGGCTCCACGGACTCGCGATCGGACTCATCGTCCCGACCACCACGACGCACAAAAATACTCATGACTAACTCCGAAACATCGGAGCCGCGCGCGCCGCGCGCTCTCCGAACCCAACCCAACGGAAAGTTTTAGGTGCAATTTTGCGTTGAGTCGAATCGAAGTTGCTCCAATTCCGGGCAATTGGCCGGACGCAACCCGTATTTCACGAAAAGTTCATGATTTTCTGCACGTGGATCATCGCCCACAGCGCTGTTTAACGAGCATCGGAAAATACATCCCGGTTTCGGGTCGCGGCGACCTAGTAGTTTCCGTAAGCGTACACGCCGAGGATCAGCAACACACCGAATGCGGCCAAAAACCCCATCCTCAAGGCGGCGTATTTCTTCAACAATATGTTCGACACGGCCGCGTTGCTCTGCGCAACGGAGTGGACCATCTGCGACACCTCTGCCGTCTGCATGTAACGTCCGTATTCGGCCGGCGGCATCTTGTCGGTCGACAGGGCCAGCCAGGACCAGCGCTCGTGATCGACCATGGTTTCGCGAATGGCCTTTCCCGGATAGCGGGGAAAGACCGTCCAGAAGCAGAAGAACACACTGATCGCGCTCAGCGCCAGAAAGGAGTAGTGCAGTGCAATCGGTATGCCGTTGGCGCCGAACGAGATCGGTCCGCGCAGCACGATCAGCCCAAGCACGGTCATCAGCGCCCCGGCCTTGGCGTCAGCAAACTGGATCTGCGTCAGCAAGGCCTGATGCTGGGCGAACAGGTATTGGGTGCGGATGCGGCTCACATAGTTGAGGTCGTGGCCTTCCGCGCCCGAAAGTTCGAGCGTCAGATCAACATCCGTTACTTTCTGTTTATACCCCGCCATGGGCGAGGCTTATGTCAATCGCCTCGCGTGCGGTCAACTATGTTTCGCGGAGACTTGCCGAGCGCACGGGATCACACCTTCGCGAGCCGGCATCCGGCCCCCTTGACGACAGACATGTTTATGTCGCTGGTGCAGCGCGAGACGACAAGGAACACACCATGACACAACAGATCGACTACTATTTCTATTCCGCCTCGCCGTTCACCTATCTCGGCCACGACGCGATATGTGCGGTTGCTGCGCGGCATGGCGCAAAGCTGGTCTACAAGCCTGTCGACCTGTTTGGTGTCTGGGAGGTGTCGGGCGCGGTTCCGCCTCCAAAACGACCTGCGGTGCGCCAGCGTTACCGCCTGGCAGAGCTGGAGCGGGTCGCCGACTATCGCGGCCTGCCGATCAACATCAAGCCGGCGCACTGGCCGGTCGACGCCACGCTCGCCGATCTGTCCATCGTGGCTGTGACCGCCCAGGGCGGCGATGCCGGCGAATATATGGGATCGCTGTTCAAGGCCTGTTGGGCCGAGGATCGCAACATCGCCGACGAGGCATTGCTGGGCGAACTCCTGACCGCAGCGGGCCACGATGCAGCAGCCGCGCTGGACTTTGCGAAGAGCGATGCCGCGAAAGAGACGCGGGCGAACAACACGTCAGAGGCAATCGCCGCCGACGCCGTTGGCGTGCCGGCCTATGTGCTGAACGGCGAGGTTTTCTGGGGGCAGGACCGGGTCGAGTATCTCGAGCACGCCCTGACAAGCGGTCGAGCACCGATCATCGTTTCGCAATAAGCGCCAGGTGCTATTGCGGGCAAAGCTGTTTGCAGGTATTTATTCCTGAGCCGCAACGCCCAGGAAGCACGATGCTCTCCCACAAGCGCGTATGGACCGCAATCGATGCGCTTGCGGCCCGTCACGATCTCTCCGCCTCCGGCCTGGCAAAACGGGCCGGGCTCGATTCGACGACTTTCAACAAGTCGAAGCGCTTTTCGGCCGACGGACGGCCGCGCTGGCCATCGACGGAATCGCTCGCCAAGATCATGGATGCCACCGGCGCGTCCTTCGACGAGTTCATCAGGCTGCTCGATGCTGCGGCAAACGATACGCAGCCGACAGCAATTCCGGCCGGCGGTTGGCCCGCGACTGTCCGCGACGTTCCGCTGCTCGGCCTCGCACAGGCCGGAGCAGGCGGGTATTTCGACGATGCCGGATTTCCGGCGGGACAGGGATGGGAAACCATCCCCTTTCCGGGCACCGGCCTCGACGAAGGGTGCTACGCGCTGGAGATCACCGGAAACAGCATGGAACCGCTCTACCGGGAGGGCGACATCATCATCCTTTCGCCGACCGCACGGATCCGCAATGGCGATCGCGTAGTGGTCAAGACCGGCGACGGCGAGGTCATGGCCAAGACATTGCTGCGCCAGACGTCCGTTTCGGTCGAGTTGCAATCGGTCAACCCGGAACACCCGGACCGCACATTCGCATCCGCCGATATCGAGTGGATGGCCCGGATCATCTGGGCCAGCCAGTGATGATCTAGGCCGACGCGACAAGTTCGCCTTTGAGCGCCTGGCGGATCAGCGCCGCCGTCTCATCGAGGCCGTAAAGCGCCACGAAAGACCCGAAGCGCGGCCCGCGATCCTGTCCCAGCAGTACCTGGTAGAGCATCTGGAACCAATCGCCCGACACTGCCGGTCCGCCGTCCGGACCGGTCTTCTTCGGGTCCTGATACCGGTCGAAGCCGCGACCGACATCGAGCGCGGCATCCTGGATCGCGGCGCCATCGGCATCGCGCGGCAGCGCCTCGAAGGCGACGACCAGCTTCTCCAGCGCTTCGCGCTCGGTCTCGTCTGGCGCGCGGAACGACTTGCCGGGTTTCACAAAGTCCTCGAAGTAGCGGATGGCGTAGCCGACGAGTTCGTCGAGCTTCGGGTGACTTTGCGGCGTCACGCCCGGCGCGTAGCGCGAAATGAAGCCCCACAGTACACCCTTGTCGTGCGCATTGGAGGCGCTCACGAGGTTCAGGAGCATGGCAAACGGAACCGGCATATCCATCTTCGGAGGCGTGCCGGAATGAATGTGCCAGACCGGATTGTTCAACCGGCCCTGCCAGTCCTGCCGGTCATAGGCGCTCGAGAATGCGAAATACTCGTCCACCGCCTTTGGAATGACGTCAAAATAGAGCCGCTTGGCGGTACGTGGCTTCTGAAACATGTAAAGCGCCAGGCTTTCGGTTGGCGCGTAGGTCAGCCATTCGTCAATCGTCAGGCCGTTGCCCTTCGACTTGGATATCTTCTCGCCGTTCTGATCGAGGAACAATTCATAGATGTAGTGTTCCGGCGCTCGTCCGCCCAGCACCTTGCAAATGCGGTCGTAAACCGGCGCGTTTGGCCCGTGATCCTTGCCGAACATCTCGAAATCGACGCCGAGCGCAGCCCAGCGCATGCCGAAATCCGGCTTCCACTGCATCTTGACGTGGCCGCCAGTGACCGGAAGCGTCACCTCACTGCCGTCCTCGTCGTCGAAGGTGACCGTGCCCTCTTTCGCATCGACATGCTTCATCGGTACGTAGAGCACGCGGCCGGTTGTCGGCGAGATGGGCAGGAAGGGGCTATAGGTCGCGCGGCGTTCTTCGCCGAGCGTCGGCAGCATCACCGCCATGATGTCGTCATAGCGTTCGACGGCGCGCAACAGCGCCTCGTCAAAGCGGCCGGTCCGGTAGTAGTCGGTGGCGCTGGCGAACTCGTACTCGAAACCGAAGGTGTCGAGGAAGCGGCGCAGCATCGCGTTGTTGTGATGCCCGAAGCTCTCATAGTCGCCGCCGAAGGGGTTCGGCACCACCGTGAGAGGCTTGTGCAGATGTGGCTCCAGGAAAGCCCGGTCCGGTACGTTGTCCGGGATCTTGCGCATTCCGTCCATGTCGTCGGAAAAACACAGCAGGTTGGTCGCCACCGCGCCCTCGGTCAGTACGTGAAAGGCATGACGGACCATCGTGGTGCGGGCGACTTCGCCGAAGGTGCCGATATGCGGCAGGCCGGACGGTCCGTAACCGGTCTCGAAGAGTACCATTTCCGGATAGCCGGTCTTCTCGTAGCGCTTGACGATCTTGCGCGCCTCCTCGAACGGCCAGGCTTTCGACTTGGCGGCCGCCTCCCGCAGTTCGGGCGTCAATTCAAGGTCGTACAATTGCGCTGCAGCGCTCATCGGTGTCGGTCCTGCTTGTTCCTGAAAGGCGGCTTCTTAGGGCGTTTCGCCCCAAGATGGAAGCAAATTGCATCGCAGTGCGTCCGGTGGACGCTTGCGTGCGGGGCGGGCCGTCACTACCTTCGCCGCAGTTACCTCGAGGACCCTCATGAACACGATTTCGCAGCAGGAAGCCCTAGTCTATATCATGGTCACGATGGCCGCCGCCGACTCCAGCCTGTCCGAGCGCGAACTGTCGCGCATCGGCAACGTCGTCGACACTCTCCCAGTCTTCGCAGGCTACAGCCGCGACCAGCTTGTCGAGACCGCAAACGACTGCACAGCGATCCTGAACGACCCGTCCGGCCTCGACCGGATCCTGGAAATCGTCCAGGACGTTCTGCCGGAGCGGCTGCATGACACTGCCTATGCGGTGGCGACCGAAATTGCAGCGGCCGACCTGCATGTCGAGCAGGAGGAATTGCAATTCCTGCAGTTGCTGCGCGACGAATTCGATCTCGACAAACTTGTGGTTGCGGCGATCGAACGTTCCGCAAGGGCCCGTTTCCGGCTTGCCCAATAGGCTCGCGCGCTGACGAAATCGTGACTTGCCGCGACGCCTGCACACGTGGATTGGAGGGATCGTCAGAGACACGACGAGCGGGCGCTTGATGGAACAGTATGAACCGGTAATCAGGCTCGGTGCCTTTGTCGGCATCTTTGCCGCGATGGCGATTTACGAGTTGTGGTCGCCGCGGCTGGAGCGCGAAGAGATGACCGGCGCACTCAAGTCAAAGCGATGGTTCACCAATCTGTCGATGGTGGTGCTGTCGTCGCTTTGTCTGCGTATCGTTTTTCCCGCGGCCGCCGTCGGAACCGCCATATGGGCGGACCAGAATGGCTGGGGTCTGTTTCCGGCGCTCGGCGTCCATCCGCTGATCGCCGGCATGCTGGCATTCCTGATCCTCGATTTCGCCGTGTGGCTGGAACACCTCGCAAGCCACAAGATCCCGATCCTCTGGCGTATTCACCGCATGCACCATGCCGACAACGGCTTCGACGTCACGACGGCGCTGCGTTTCCATCCCCTGGAAATCGTGCTGTCGATGCTTTGGAAAGCCGGCATTGTCGTCGCGCTCGGCGCGCCGGTCATGGCCGTGCTGCTGTTCGAAATCGTGTTGAACGGCACGGCGATGTTCAACCATTCCAATATCGACCTGCCGCGCCGGGCGGACCGGCTTATCCGGCTGGCGATCGTCACGCCGGACATGCACCGCGTGCACCATTCCAGCACCCCGCGCGAAACCGATAGCAACTACGGCTTCAACTTCTCGATCTGGGATCGGCTATTTCGGACCTATGTCGCGCAACCGAAACTGGGGCACGAACGCATGGAGATAGGACTGCGCGAGTATCGCGGACCGCAGTCATCCGGTCTCGTCTGGGCGCTGCGCCTCCCCTTCCTGCCCAATCCCGGCCGGCGGCGTGCGGGCGGGAGCGATGTCCGAGAAGGGACTTAGCGGGAAGTAGCGGTCGTATATCTCTTGGTAGACGCCGTTTTCCTCGATCTTGCTGAGCGCGTGATCCATGGCCTGGGAGAGCCCGGCGCTGTTCTGCCGCATGACGATGGCCATGCCGGGGCTGAGAAAGTGGTCAGACATAAATGGCCCGGATACGAAACGGCAGCAGGCATCGGACGCGGTTGAGGCAAGCCAGAACGCGATCGCCACGCCATCACCGAACAGCAGCGAGACATCGCCGTCGCGCAAGGCCTGGTAGGCGGCCTCCATATCGCGCATCGGAACGGCGCGGGCATCGGGAAACCACGCCTTGAGCATGGCGGCATGGGCGCTGCCTTCGACGACCGCGACGCGGCGGCGCAGCGCGATCGAGGACATGTCGGGACGCTCGACGTCGAAATCCGTGCGGGCGGTAAAGCGTGCCGGAAAGCGGAAGTATGGCGCGGACAGGTCGCGCTCTGCGCGCAACGCCGAGGTGATGCGGTGACCGGCGATGATCGCCTCGCCGCGCATGCCATCAAGCGTCACGTCGAGTTCGTCCCAGGGCATCGCCTGCAACTCGCACTTCGCCTTGATCTCCAGTTCGCGGCAGATCGCGCGGGCGATATCGATGTTGAAACCGGCCGCGCGTCCGCTGTTGTCCGCGAAATTGAAGGGCGGAAAATCAAGCGTGGTCAGGAAGCGCAGCCGCGGCAATCCCGACAAATCCGGCCGCGTCAGCCGGTTGCTCGGGTCGAAAAGCCGTGGTGCATCCTCTGCGGCAGCGGGCGCGAATGCGGCAAGGGTGACTGCGGCGACCGCGCCAAGGACCATCTTCTTGAACATGACCCGCCTTAGCGCAATCGGCGCAAGCGCGCCAGTTCCCTCCGTACCTGCCCCGCTTCATCGCCCAACGGAACTTGTTTTTTATTTCTGACCCCTTATTGTTCGCAACACAGTTATACTTGCTTTTGCTTGGCGTTGCTGAAGCGGGGGACACGCCAATTCGGGTTCAAGTTGCAGAGTCCATGCGTTCGACTGCTCAGATGCGACAGGAGCCGGTTACCGGCCAAATCGCCGGCATTGCGCCCCAGCACGCGCGCGAGAACCGGAACGATGTCGGCGACGACCGGCTGTGCGCCAGCGTGGGCTATTTAGCGCGGCACCACTTCCCGCGCCGGCTCCTTGCCCAGGCCACTTGTCTGGCCGCTCTAAATGGAACGTCGGCCGCCGCTGAACTGATCGCACACGGCCAGATTACTGAGGATGCCTACTACCGCACGCTGGCCGATCACCATGGCATCGCCTTTCTCGATCCCGCGGACCTCATCGAAGTGCTTGACGACGATCGGGGCCGCGTGTCGCGAGCGGTCGCCTGGTGTCGCATCCGGGGCGGCGGCGTGGCCCTTTGCGTTGCGCCAGCCGCGGGCCTTGCGGGTACCACACGGTTCGCTGCCCAGCTCGGCAAGCTGCCGTCGCCACGCATCACCACGCCGTCAGCACTCCGGGCGGCGGTTGTCAGGAAAAACCGACACGCACTGGCGGGCCTCGCCAGCGAGCGGTTGGCCACCGACAGCGCGCAGAACTCCGCCAAGTTCGGAGCGGGCGCCTGGCACGGGCTGGCTGTCGGCGTCCTCGTAGCAAGCTTTGTGATCGGCCTCCTGTTCAATCCCGGCATGACATTCCTTGCGGCACACATCCTGCTGTCGGCGTTCTTCCTGTCCTGCGTGGTGCTGCGGGCGGCTGCGACGCTTTCCTACCGGCGCAAACCGTATCGCGCGCTGGAGCAGTTTCCCAATTCGGCGCGGCCTGTTTATTCGGTCATCGTGGCCCTTTATCAGGAAGCGCCTGTCGTGCCGGATCTTATACGCGCGCTGCGTCAGTTGCGGTGGCCGGCCACCAAGCTTGAGTTCAAGATCGTTTGCGAGGAAGGCGACAAGGAAACGCTCGCTGCCCTTGCCGCACAGCGCCTCGATGCGCGTTTCGAAATTATCGAGACACCGCCGGTTGGACCGCAAACCAAACCCAAAGCGCTGAATTTCGCCCTGCCCTTTTGCCGGGGCACCTATGTGACACTGTTCGACGCCGAAGACCGACCGCACCCCGATCAGATCGAGGAAGCCTGGCAGGTCTTCCGCGCATCCGGCAACCGCCTTGGTGCGCTGCAGGCGCCGCTGCTGATCGCAAATCCGCGGCGCAACCTGCTCGGCATTATGTTTCATCTTGAGTATGCCACGCTGTTCAACGGCATTCTCCAATGGTTGGCAGACCGCAACCTGCCAGTCCCACTCGGTGGCACATCGACGCATTTCCGGCGCAGCGCGATCGAGGATTGCGGCGGCTGGGATCCGTACAATGTCACCGAGGATGCCGATCTCGGCTTCCGGATGTGGCATGCCGGATACCATGTCGGACTACTCGGCCGGCCGACCCTGGAAGACGCGCCCGACACCATACCGGTCTGGATCCGCCAAAGGACACGCTGGATCAAGGGATGGTTGCAAACCTGGGTGGTTCGCACCAGGCGGATGCGTCGTCTGTATGGCGGCGGACGCCTCGCCGGGGTGGGCGTCATGCATACGTTGCTGGCCGGAACGGTTATTTCGACGTTGTTTTACCCGCTGACGATCATCGCCGTCGTTATGGTCGCAGTCATGGCGAGCCTCAACGTGCCGCTACCGCCGTCATATGTCTGGCTCGCGGCACTGGGTTGGACCAATATCGGCGCCAGCCTGGCGATCCATGCGGCACTGTGCCTGCAAACCGTCAATCCGCAGCTCCGCTCGCTGACCCTGCGCACGCTGCCTGCAGCCCCGCTTTACTGGCTGCTTGCCTCCGTCGCCGCTTGGCGGGCGGTGTACCAATTCGTCAAAGAGCCCTTCCTGTGGGAAAAAACGCCGCACAAGGCCCACGATCCAGATGGCGAATTCCACCACCTGTGATATCCGGTGGTCAACGAGCGGCGACACCCGCCGCTAAAATCCCAGATCAGCGAACAGCCGGCGGAAATGACGACCATTCAGCGAATGAAACAACTCGTAGAATCGAAGCGTTTCGAACACTTCATCATCGCGCTCATCATCGCCAATGCGGTCAGCCTCGGCCTCGAGACATCGCCGCGCGTAATGGAAATGGTCGGTCCGGCGATCCTCACCTTCGACCGGACCGTGCTCGCAGTCTTCGTTGTCGAACTGCTGATCAAGCTCATCGTCTACCGACTCGACTTCTTCCGCAGTCCCTGGAGGATTTTCGATCTCGTCGTGGTCGGGATCGCCCTCGTCCCCGATGCCGGCGCGTTCTCGGTCTTGCGCGCGCTACGCATCATGCGCGTGTTGCGGCTGGTCAGCGTGGTGCCGTCGCTGCGCCGGGTGATCGGCGGGTTGCTGACAGCACTCCCCGGCATGGGATCGATCCTGCTGCTGCTCGGACTGTTCTTCTATGTCTTTTCGGTGATGGCAACCAAGCTGTTTGCGGCTGCGTTTCCCGAGTGGTTCGGCTCGATTCCTGCCTCAGCCTACTCGCTGTTCCAGATCATGACGCTGGAAAGCTGGTCAATGGGGATCGTGCGCCCGGTCATGGACGAATTTCCGTGGGCCTGGGCCTTCTTCATACCGTTCATCCTGTGCACGACATTCACCGTGCTGAACCTGTTTATCGGTGTCGTGGTCTCGGCAATGCAAAAGGAGCATGAGGAGGAAGCGGCGAGCGACCGGGCGTCAATTCATGACGACCAGGCACAGATTCTCGAGGAACTGCGCAAGCTGCGCGAGGAAGTGCGGGCCCTGCGGGCCGACTGATCGGTCCGCGTCAGCGGAAATGCTTGGAAAGCTTCAGGCCCTGCGCCTGGTAGTTCGACTTCAGATCGACGCCATAGAGCCTGTCAGGCCGCTTTTCCATCCGCTCATAAACCAGGCGGCCGACGGTCTGTCCGTCTTCCAGCACGAATGGCACCTCGTGGCTTCTCACCTCCAGCACGGCGCGGCTGCCATAGCCGCCAGCCGCGCTATGGCCGAAACCGGGGTCGAAAAAGCCGGCGTAATGCACCCTGAATTCGCCGACCAGCGGATCGAACGGTGTCATCTCGGCGGCATAGAGCGGCGGCACATGGACCGCCTCGCGCGAGACCAGGATATAGAACTCGTCGGGATCGAGGATCAGTTCCTTGCGGCCGCGAACATAGAGCGGCTCCCAGAAATCCAGCGTGTCGTGGGCGGCGCGCTTGTCGACGTCAACCACCGCTGTGTGGTGCTTGCCGCGATAGCCAACCAGGCCGTCGGCATTGCCGGTCAAGTCCACCGAAACCGCGATCCCGGCATGCGAGATAATAGGATCGTCGTCGGCGACAAGCGTCTCGGCGGCATGCAGAGCGACCAGTTCGGACGCACCGAGAACCGTGTCCGCCGAACGGAACCGGATCTGCGACAACCTCGATCCGGTGCGCACGACGATCGGAAAGGTGCGGGGGCTAACCTCCAGATAGAGCGGCCCCTCATAGCCAGCCGGCACCTTGTCGAACTCGACGCCGCGATCCGTCATCACGCGGGTGAAAATATCGAGCCGTCCGGTTGAGCTTTTCGGGTTGGCGGAGGCGGCAATTTGCGACGGCAGAGCTAGGCGTTCGAGCAGCGGCACTATATAGACGCAACCGGTTTCGAGCACCGCGCCCGAGACGAGGCTGATTTCGTGAAGCTTGAGTTGCTCAAGTTTGTCGACGACGCTGAAATCGCGCCCCGGCATGAAGCTGGCGCGAACGCGATAAGCGGTCTCGCCAAGCCGCAGGTCGAGGCTGGCCGGCTGGATCTGGTCAACATCGAGCGGCCGCTGCGATGCGAGCGCCGAGGTTTCGAACAGCGCCCGGATTGCGCTGTCCGGCAAAATACCGCCGGAAACGTTATCATCTGTGGTTGTCATTGGCCGGCACAATCGGCGAGCGAATTTGTTGACGCAAGCGGTGCGAAGTCTTATGGACAGCAAATTCGTGGTGATTTGGCCGGTCGGCTTGCAGCCACGTAAAACAAGTCGCTAAAAGGCCGCGAGCACAGTCTTGACTGCATGTGATCCGGTTTTGCGGCGGCGCAAAGCCGGTTTTTTTATGGAGGCGCGACATGACTGACACTTGGCGTAAACTGGGTGCCTCGACGCAAATGGTGCATGGCGGCTCGCTGCGGTCGCATTTCGGCGAAACGTCTGAAGCGATGTTCCTGACGCAGGGCTTCGTCTACGAGAGCGCGGAAGCCGCAGAGGCGCGCTTCAAGGGCGAAGCCGATGGCTTCATCTATTCGCGATACGCCAATCCGACCAACGAGATGTTCGAGCAGCGCATGTGCGCGTTGGAAGGCGCTGAGGCGGCGCGCTCCATGGCTTCGGGCATGGCGGCGGTCTCGGCCTCGATCCTGTGCCAAGTCAGGGCAGGCGACCACGTGCTCGCGGCGCGGGCGCTGTTCGGCTCCTGCCGGTGGATTATCGAAACGCTGTTGCCGCGCTACGGCGTCGAGATCACCCTCGTCGACGGCACAGATCCGGCGGCCTGGGAACAGGGTGTGCGCCCCAACACGAAGGTGCTGTTCTTCGAAAGCCCGACCAACCCGACGCTGGAAGTCATCGATATCACCCATGTCGTGGCGGTTGCCCGTTCTGTCGGCGCCAAGGTCATCATCGACAACGTTTTCGCGACCCCGATCCTGCAGAAACCGCTGGAACTCGGCGTCGATATCGTCGTCTATTCGACCACCAAGCACATCGACGGTCAGGGGCGTTGTCTTGGTGGTGTCGTGCTGTCGGACCAGGAGTGGGTCGACGAGCACCTGCATGACTATTTTCGACATTCCGGCCCCTCCATGAGTCCGTTCAACGCGTGGGTCATGCTCAAGGGGCTGGAGACTTTGCCATTGCGGGTCGCGGCACAAACATCGAATGCCGGACGTATCGCCAACTTCCTGGCAGAACGTCCGGAAGTCGGACGCGTGATCTATCCCGGTCGCCCTGACCATCCGCAGGCCAATATCATTCCCAAGCAGATGGAAGGCGGATCGACACTGGTGGCTTTCGAACTCAAGGGCGGCAAGAAGGCAGCTTTCGCGTTCGAGAACGCGTTGAAGATCGTCCGCATCTCCAACAACCTCGGCGACGCCAAAAGCCTCGTCACGCACCCGGCGACGACCACCCACAAGAACTTGTCTGAAGAGGTGCGCGCCGAGTTGGGCATCAGCGACGGCTTGGTGCGACTTTCGGTCGGTCTGGAGGACGCCGACGATCTCGTCGCCGATTGCGACCAAGCGCTGGCCGCAGCCGTTTAATCCCTTCCGGCCAACATGTTGCCGGTCATGACGATGCGCGAAACAGCGGTGTAGAAGCACACGGCGGCGAACACATAGGCGAGAACCGAGAACCAGTCGGGTAACAGGCAGAACGCGACGAATACCACGATTGTCTCGGTCGCCTCGGCCAGACCGGTGGAGAAGAAAAACGACTTCTCGCCCCGGACATCGGTCTCAAGCTTGTGCTTCTCGGCCATGATGGCGAAGGCGAGGAAGCTGGCGCCATTGACGTAGAAGGACAGTATGAGCACCGCGCCGGCGACCGCATTGGCCTGCGGATCGGCCAGCACGAAACCGAGCGGGATCAACCCGTAGAACGCAAAGTCGAGCACGATATCGAGATAACCGCCGAAGTCCGATTTGCCGTTGATCCTTGCTACAGCCCCGTCGAGCCCGTCCAATAGCCGGCTCATCAGAAGCAGGGCGGCGCCGGCCAGGTAAAGCTGGTATGCGATTGCCGCGGTCGCACCCATTCCGATGACGAGCCCGGTTACCGTGATCGCGTTCGCGCTGATCCCGGTCGGCGCGACTGTCCTGGCCAAGGCATTGATCCACGGTTCGATCCTAACGCGCACGGCGCCATCAAGCATCGCTGTTTCCTCAGGTTCTGTTGCGCAACGCGATACAGTGACAAAGACCCGGTGTCACCGAAAACGCGTTCAAGTCCAGTCAATCTATCGTGTATTGCACCCAATTGAGCGCTTCTCTCCGAAAACCGCTTCGGTTAAATCTCGGTTATGTACCGAGAGATTACGAACGGGATCGAGATTACCGTCGAACCGCATTATCTGGAGGAACAGTCCGATCCAGAAGCGCACCGATATGTCTGGGCATACACCATCGTGATCGCCAATTCCTCGCAAGACACCGTACAACTCGAGCGGCGCCACTGGCGGATTACCAACGCCATCGGCCAGACCGAAGAAGTCGAGGGCGAAGGCGTCGTCGGCGAAACGCCGGTCTTGTCGCCGGGTGACAGCTATCAGTACACGTCGGGATGTCCGCTCAACACGCCGTCGGGCATGATGATCGGGCAGTATACGATGCGCCGGGACGATGGCAGCAGCTTTACTGTCAATGTTCCGGCGTTTTCGCTCGACCTTCCCGACAACATCCGGACGGTCCATTGACGCTCGTACTCGACCTTCGTCCGGTGGTGCTGGTGACCGGGATCCTGCTGACGGCACTTGGAGCAACCATGCTGGTTCCCGCGCTCGTCGATGCGATTGCCGGCAATCCGGACTGGCAGGTGTTTGCCGCCTCGTCAGCGGCGACGACACTGGTCGGGGTGACCTTCTACACCGCGACGCGGGGTATGTCGCGGACGCTCTCGACCCGCCAAGCGATGCTTATGACGGTTGTCGTCTGGATCGCGCTCGTGACCGCCGGCGCGCTGCCATTCCTGTGGTCCGGTGTCGTACCGAGCTATACCGACGCATTCTTCGAGGCCATGTCCGGGCTGACCACCACGGGCGCGACCGTGATCACCGGACTCGACGATGCTCCGCCCGGCATCCTGTTATGGCGCGGTATGCTGCAATGGCTCGGCGGCCTCGGGATCATCGTCATGGCGGTCGCGGTGCTGCCGATGCTGCAGATCGGCGGCATGCAGGTGTTCAAGGCCGAGGCATTCGACACGCCGGAAAAGATCCTGCCGCGCGCAACGCAGATTTCCGGCTCGATGACACTGATCTTCGTCGCCTTCACTGCGATCTGCGCGGTGGCCTACATGATCGCCGGCATGTTGCCCGCCGAGGCCCTGATCCATGCCATGACAACGGTTGCGACCGGCGGGTTTTCCACCCGCGACACCTCGATCGGTTTTTACCAGGATGCGGCGATCGAATGGGTAGCCGTCGTGTTCATGATTGTCGGCTCGATACCGTTCCTGCTCTACATCCAGGTCCTGCAGGGCCGGCCGTTGGCAATCTGGAGGGACCAGCAGGTGCGCACGTTCCTGACCGTGCTGGCGCTGCTCGTGCTCATCGGCTGGCTTGTTGTCGAACAGACGCTGACCGAATTGTTCGGCGGCCCCGGGGCGTTCCGGGCGGTGGTCTTCAACACCGTGTCGATCATGACTGGCACCGGCTACGCATCGGCAGATTATGGACTTTGGGGCGCGCAATCGATCGCCTTTTTCTTCATTATCATGTTCATCGGCGGCTGCGCCGGCTCCACCAGTTGCGGGATCAAGATCTTCCGGTTCCAGGTGCTGTTCGCCGAGGTGCGAGAACGTCTGGCGCGCGTGCTTTACCCGCACGGCGTGTTCGTCAAACGGTTCAACGGCCGGCCGCTCGATCCACGTGTCCCGCTCGCCGTGACAACCTTCATTTTCCTCTATCTCGCCACCTTTGCGGTCCTCTCGATCGCTTTGCAGATGACCGGTCTCGACCTGTTGACGGCGATGTCGGGCGCCGGGTCGGCGATTTCGAATGTCGGTCCCGGGCTCGGCGACATCATCGGTCCGGCGGGCAATTATCAGTCACTCAACGACACAGCGAAATGGCTGCTTTCGCTCGGCATGCTGCTGGGGCGGCTTGAGCTGTTTACAGTGCTGGTGTTGTTTCTGCCGCAGTTCTGGCGCAGTTGACCGGAAGGGTCATTCGCCGGCGACGGCAGCACGGCGCGCCGGGCGATGGCCGTACAGTGCGGAAAGAACACGGTGAATGTCGTCGCCGATACCGATCAATGCCGGGACGAGGAACAGCACCAGCAATGTCGCCGTGGCAAGGCCGTAGACCATGGTGATCGCCATCGGCATCAGGAACTGTGCCTGGATGCTCTTTTCAAACAGCAGCGGCACCAATCCACCTATCGTCGTCAGCGAGGTCAGGAGCACGGCGCGCAAGCGATCACGGCTGGCGCCGACGCTGGCCTCGGGCAGGCTTTCGCCGGTCTGTATACGCTCATTGAGACGGGCGACGAGAATGATCGAGTCATTGACAAGGATCCCGGCCAGGCCAAGTAGACCAATCATCGAGAGCATTGTCAGGTCGAAACCCATCAGCCAGTGGCCAGCGACCGCCCCGACGATCCCAAACGGTATGATCAGCATGACCGCAAAGGGCTGGAAGTAGCTGCCGAATACCCAGGCAAGGATGATATAAACAACCGAGAGGGCGACCACCGTCCCGATGCCGAGGTCGCGAAACGCTTCGCGTTGCTCGCGGCTGCGGCCACCATACTCGTACTCGATGCCGTGCTTGCGAGCGATGGAGGCCAGGACGCCTGACTCCTCCAGTTGGCCGACCACCGCATCGGTGTTGTTGATCTCGGTATCGATATCCCCGGTGACGGAAATCGTACTCTTGCCTTCGCGTCGCTGGATTACGGCGAAGCCCTGCGTCTCGCGCAACTCGACCACTTCGGTCAGCGGCACATACTCACCGGTGGAGGCACGCAACTGCATGCCGCGCAGCGCAGCCGTGCCCTGTTCGCGCATGGTCTGTTCGACCCGGATGGCGACCTCGTCATCGCCGCGCGCGAACCGATGCGGAACGATTCCCTCAAAAGCGTTGCGAATTTGCGTGCCGACCGCGTCCAGCGTAAATCCGAGCGCGGCGCCACGGGGCTTGAGGGTCATCACCAGTTCCGGCTTGCCGTAGGGAAGATCGTCTTCGACACCGGACACACCCGGGATGGCTGCGACGACGGCCGTGACATCGGCAGCGGCAACCTTCAACACCGAGATCGAACTCCCCTTCAACTCGACATCGATGTCAGCGCCGGGCGGTCCGCCGCGTGTCTGCTGAATGGAGAACCTCTGGATGCCCGGTATCTCGGGAACTTCCTGTCGCCACGCACGAACGATATCGGGCGTGCGAACCGTACGGACCTCCGATGATGTCAGTTGCACCTTGACCCGGGCGACATTGTCACCGCGCTGGATACCGGAAGCGCCCAGCGTCGCAAAGGTCGCACGGACAAGGCTCGGACCGTCGCCACGCAGCCTGTCGTCGGCGCGCCACAAGGCGTCTTCGATCCGGTTGATTGCGGCGATTGCGTCAGCTTCGGGAATGCCTGCGTTAAAGACGACGTTGCCACGAATGTTCTCCGATTCCGGCGAAGGGAAGAACACGAAATTGACGTGGCCGCCGGCCCACAAACCGTATGGCACGATCATGACCAAGCCAATCGCGGTCGACACCGTGACATAGCGCCAGCGAAACGACAGCCGCACGAGAGCGTCGAATGGGCGTGTGCGGAACCAGTCGAAACCGGCGTCGAAAACACGCCGGAACCAGCCGTCGCGATACTCCTTCCCCCCGCCGCCAAGCCGTTGCAACCAGTAGATGACACATTCGACGGCGCTCGCGAACGCCAGCGCCAGAACCGCGACGAGGACCGCCGCAGCAACCGGATCGATACCCTGCCGCCATTCGTCCAGCGCGGCGAACATCTGGAGACTTGTCACCGCAGCACCCTCGCCGCCGGCACGGGTCAGAAACGCCACCGCGAATGTGGTCAGTATGAGCGCCAGAACGAACTGCCGCCAATAGGACCATCGCACACCGCGCCGCCGCGACATCGCATGCGACAGATGCCCCGGCAGGATCAGGAAACACTCCACGAGGCTCGCGATGGCAACTGCAACGACCACCAGCGGCAGAACGCCCATGATCTGGCCAATCGTTCCGCCGATCAGCAGAATCGGCGAAAACGTCGCGATGGTTGTCGCGATCGCCGCCATCACCGGCACGAGCATCTGCCCGACGCCGTTTTCGGCGGCCACGACCGGCTCATCGCCAAGGTGCAAGCGTGTGTCGGTATGCTCGCCCACCACGATCGCGTCGTCGACGATGACGCCCAGCATCATGATCAGGCCGAACAACGAGATCATGTTAATTGACTGGCCGGACACATACATCAACCCGAGCGTCGCCATCATCGCCACCGGGATGCCGGCGGCGACCCAGAAGGCGATGCGGGCGTTGAGGAAGAGGAAGAGGACGAGGACGACCAATGCCAGGCCGCCGGCTCCGTTCTTGATCAGGAGCATGATGCGCTCGCTGAGCGCGTCGGCGCGCACCTCGTAGATCTGCAGTTCCAGCCCGGTCGGCAGTTGCGGGCGCAGTTCGGCGATGTAGTCCTGCAGGATGCGGTTGGCGGTCAGGGTGTTGGTCTGCTCCGAGCGCATGATATCGAGCTCAATGGCGCCGCCGGAACGCGATACCCCGCGCACCGCATCGCTCTCGAAGCCCGCCCCGATGCCGGCGATATCGCCCAGCAGCACCTTCTCGCCGCCGGGATACGATTTGACCTCGACGGCGCCAAGCGCCTGCGGCGTCTCGACATCGGCCACGGTGCGCAACTGGCGATCGAGCGCACCTTCCAGATTGCCGGACGGCCGGTCGCGGCTGTTGGACGATATGGCGCGCGCGACATCGTCGACCGTCAGTTCGAGCCGGCGGAGTTCGCGCTCCGGTATCGAGACCTGGAGTTCGGGATCGCGCAGCCCGGTGAAGGTCACGCGGTCGACGCCGCGCGTCAGCAAATCGTCGCGCATGCGCTTGGCCCAATAGCGCAAATCCTCCTCCGGCACATCGCCGCTGATCGAAGCCGAGGCGATGCGATCGAACCAGCGCGACCGGGTCACCGTCGGGTCTTCCGCCTCATCGGGCATGGTCGTCAGGCCCTTCATCGCGGTCTCGACATCGGCGACCGCCTTCTGCATGTCGTAGCCTTCGATGAATTCCAGCCGGATCGACGCCGATCCCTCGCGGGCATAGGAGTTCATTTCCTTGACGCCCTCGAGGAACCGCACAGCCGGCTCGGCCAAGGCGAGTATGTTGGTCTCGACATCCTCGGCGCTCGCGCCGGACCAGGCTATGGTCACGGAGACGTTCGGGCTTTCGATGGTCGGAAAGAACTGCGTATCGATGCGGGCGAGCGCAAAGGCGCCGAACAGCAGCATCAGCACCATCAACAGGTTGGCCGCGTTGGGATGGCGGATAAAGGTGCCGACCAGCCCGCGGCCGGGCGCAAACGCCGGAACGTTCATTGCGCCGGCTGTCCCGAAACGCCGGACGGGACACTGACCTTGAGACCGTCTTCGATGCGCGACAGGCGGGTCACAAGCACCGTCTCGCCGGCAACAAGGCCCTCAGTCACAATCACATCGGCGCTATCATAGGCCGCAACGGTGACAGTACGCCGCTTTAGAACGCCATCGACGATGACATAGACCGCCGATGCGTCGTAGAGCGCCGTTTCGGGCAGGCGGAACGCGTCAACATAGCGCCGGTCTGGCACGCTGACCTCGACAAAAGCGCCCGGCCGGATATTGACGTCGGCATTGTCCGGAACAAGCCGCGCGAACACGTCAACGCCGCCACGGGCAGAGGCGATCTCCGCGCCTATGCGGACAACTTGCGCCCTGTAGGAATAGTCGATGCCACCGACGGTCCAAATCAGATCGACGTCGCGACCGATCAGCGGATCGTCATCGACCGCGACCCGCCCATATTGGGCGTCAGTCAGGGTAAACCGCGCTTCCAGCGCCGTGCCGTCGTAGAGCGAGACGGTGGCATCGCTCGCCGATACAATGCGGCCCAGTTCGACATCGGAGCGCGTGACGATCCCGGAAAACGGCGCGACGACCTCGGTGTCGCGAAGATCGCGTTCCGCCTGGCGAACGCGCCAGCGCAACCGGTCGCGCGTCGCCAACTGCTGTTCCAGGCTGGCCTGCTCGATCACCAGGTTGCTGCGCCGGGAACTGACGGCCTGCTCGCGTTGGCTGACGATCAACTCGCGGTCCTCGACCTGTTTGGTGGTGAGCGCGCCAGTTTCGGCAAGCGTGCGGGCGCGGGTCAAATCGGCGCTGGCCAGTTCGAGCTGGCTTTCGGAAAAGGTCAACTGTTCCTGTTCGGCCGAGATACGCGCCTGCCCCTGCACGATGGCCGCTTCGGTCTGCGCAAGATTGGCCTCGGCTTCGGTGAGCTGACCCTCGTAGTTAAACCGGTCGATCCGGAATAGCGTGTCGCCTTCGCTGACGCTCAAACCGGCTCGAAGCGCCGGGTTGACCCAAATCACTTCGCCGGCCACAGCCGGACGCAAATCGACGATCCTGGCAGCTTCGATTTCGCCATAAAGGCGGATCCTCGGGCGCTCGATAGCGGGTGTGGCGGCGACCGCCTCGACCGGTATGGCGGCGGAAACCTGGGGGCGACCGGTGCGTTCCGGACGTTGTGCCACCAGTGATTCCATCAGGTAGGCAGACACCGCGAGAACCACGATCATCAAGGCTAGCTGAGCGAAAGCGCGGACGACACCGGCGGACCGGGACGGCGCCGGTTTCGACATGCCGTCTTCGGTCGCGGGGTGGGCCTCTTCGGCCAAGCCCTCACGATCTTTCAAGGATTTCAGCATCGAATTGCCTTTCGCACCGCAGATGTAACGCGCGTGTACGAACTTGCAAGTTACCAAATGTTCATCTGCCCGGCCCGCGACGATGGCAAGATAAAATCGCGGTTAATCGAACTCGGTCGGCTGGAACCGGTATTCGGCGGAGCAGAATTCGCATTTGACCTTGATCTCGCCGCCCTCGATGGACTCGGCTCGCTCGTCCGGCGATAGCGATTGCAAGACCTCGGCCACCCGCTCGCGCGAGCAGGTGCAACGGTCACGCACCGGCCCCGGTTCGCTGACGGTAACGCCGCGCTCGTGAAACAAGCGGTATAGAAGCGTGTGAACGCCAACCGCTTCATCGACCAGTTCGTCGTCGGCGACGGTATCGAGCAACGCCTTGACTTCTGTCCATGCATCGTCCTCGACATGGCCGGGAACGGAGACACCTTCCGGCACTTCACCGGGATGCAGATCGGCTCCGCGCATGCGTTCCGGCGTATCGGGCAGGAATTGGGCGAGGATGCCGCCAGCCCGCCAGTGGCTTTTGCTCTTGCCGTCTTTGCCGCGCACAACCAACCGCGCGACAGCGAGCCTAAGCTCGGTCGGTATCTGTTCGGATTGGCGGAAATAGTTGCGCGCCACCTCTTCCAGCGTCGAGCCGTCCAGTTGGACGACGCCCTGGTAGCGCTGCATGTATGCGCCCTGATCGACGGTAAGCGCCAGAATTCCCTTGCCAAGAAGCGCTTCGGGACCGGCATCGCCAGCCTCAACCGCTGCGGCGACCGCATCGTCATCCCAGCGGGCATAGGCGCGAACGGAGTCGGGCGTCGAGAAGTCGACGACCAGCAGGGCAACCGGCCCGTTGGTCTGGCTTTGTACGCTGAACTTGCCGTTGAACTTCAACGAAGTGCCAAGCAGGACCGTCAGGACGATCATCTCGCCGAGCAGGCGGGCGACCGACTCTGGATAATTGTGGCGGTCCAGAATGCCATCCAGCATCGGCCCGACCATCACCGCACGGCCGCGCGCATCCAGCGCGTCGACCTGAAACGGTACCACCGCGTCCAACGGATCGGCTCCCATCAGATCCGATCTGGCGTGCAGGCCTGCCGTCACGTGTCGCCCCCGCTCATGCACCATTCGATGATCGCTTTTTGCACGTGCATCCGGTTCTCGGCCTCGTCGAACACAATCGACTGCGGGCCGTCGATGACGGCATCGGTAACTTCCTCGCCGCGGTGCGCCGGCAGGCAATGCATGAACACCGCGTTTTCGTCGGCTTGCTCCATCAGACGCTCATTGACCTGATAGGGCATGAATATGTTGTGGCCACGCGCCTTCTCCTCCTGCCCCATGGACACCCAGGTGTCCGTCACGACGCAGTCGGCACCGGCAACGGCCTTTTCCGGATCATTCCCGATTTCGACGCGGCCACCCTCGCCGCGCGCCCAATCCACATAGCGGCTCACCGGCTCATTGCCTTCGGGAACCGCGACGGAGAGATCGAAGCCGAAGCGGGGCGAGGCCTCGATCAGAGAGTGCAGGACGTTGTTGCCGTCGCCCGACCAAGCGATGCGCTTGCCATCGATCGCGCCGCGATGCTCCTCGAACGTCATGACGTCGGCCATGATCTGGCAAGGATGGGTGTCGTCGGTCAGCGCGTTGATGACGGGCACGGTCGCCGCATTCGCCAGTTCCAGCAACCGGTCATGTTCCTTGGTGCGGATCATGATGATGTCGACATAGCGCGACAGCACGCGCGCCGTATCGGCGATGGTCTCGTCGCGGCCAAGCTGCATCTCGTTACCGGTCAGCATGATCGTCTCGCCGCCAAGCTGACGCATGCCGACGTCAAAGGAGACGCGGGTGCGCGTCGACGGTTTCTCGAAGATCATGGCCAGCGCCTTGCCCTGCAACGGCTTGTCGGCCGTGCCGGCCTTCTGCGCCGCCTTGCGGGTCTTCGCGGCCTCGACAATCGACCGGAGTTCGCCGGAAGCAACCCCGGCAATGTCGAGAAAATGGCGAACGCTCATTGGTATTGGTCCCAGATATTGGTGCGGCGGCGCAGAGGCGTTCCGCGTTGCTATTCGGATTGTTGCGAGAGTTCGGCGGCGGCCGCTTCAAGACGGTCCAGCGCCACGCCGATCTCTTCATCGGTGATCACAAGCGGCGGCAATATACGCACCACGTTGTCACCCGCCGGAACGGTTAGCATATGGTTGGCGTAAAGCTGCCTAACAAGGGCGACATTCGACACGACGCATTTCAGCCCGAGCATCAACCCCTGGCCGCGCACTTCCTCGAAGACGCCAGGATAGCGATCGACAAGCGACGCAAGACCCTGCTTGAGCCGGTTGGCGCGGTCATTGACGCCGTCGAAAAATCCGTCGGCGAGAACGATGTCGAGGACAGCATTGCCAGCCGACATGGCCAGCGGATTGCCGCCATAGGTGGTGCCGTGGATACCGGGAACCATGCCGCTTGCCGCCTCTTCCGTCGCCAGGCACGCCCCCATGGGGAAACCGCCGCCGATAGCCTTGGCGACCGCCATGATGTCCGGTCCGATGCCCGACCACTCGTGGGCAAAGAAACGGCCCGTCCGGCCGACGCCGCTTTGCACCTCATCGAGGATCAGCAGCAGTCCGTTGCGGTCGCACAAATCGCGCAGGGCCCGCATGAAATCGGATGCGACCACACGAATGCCGCCCTCGCCCTGGATCGGCTCGATGACCAGCGCCGCCGTCTCCTCGCTGATCGCCTGTTTCAGTGCCTCCAGATCGCCGAACGGCACCTGGTCGAAACCGTCGACCTTCGGACCGAAGCCCTCCAAATATTTGGGCTGCCCGCCGGCGGCGATGGTGGCGATGGTGCGGCCGTGAAAGGCGCCCTCAAAGGAGATGATCCGCCAACGCTCCGGATTGCCCTTCGCATAATGGTAGCGGCGCGCGGTCTTGAACGCGCATTCCAGTGCCTCGGCGCCCGAATTGGTGAAGAACACCCGGTCGGCAAAGGTGGCGTCGACCAACCGGCCGGCGAGCCGGGTCTGTTCCGGGATCTCGTAGAGATTGGAGACGTGCCAGAGCTTCGCCGCCTGTTCCTGCAGCGCTGCAACAAGATGCGGATGGGCATGGCCGAGCGCGTTGACCGCGATGCCACCGCCGAAATCGAGGTAGCGTTCGCCGCGCGCATCGACCAGCCATGCACCTTCCCCATGGTCGAACGCGAACTCGCTTCGTGCATAGGTATTATAGAGCGGCGACTGGTCGGTCATTGTCTTTCTCAGGTGCGAAAAAAGAAAAAAGCCGCCCGTTGCGGCGGCGGCTCCTTTTGTATTGTGGCACCGGGTAACCTGTCAATTCCGGCCGTCCGCGCCGAGAAACCGCGGCGATCAAGCTGCCCCGGCGCAAGTTGTTGAAAACCGCGAAAACGGATTCCCGCTTCGGCCCGGACTCTTGTCAGCGAGTCTGACGGCATAGTAGCTTGCGGGTGTGGCGGGAAACCGCGCAGTAAAATTCCAAAGTTTCGCGTAATCAGGCCGGTTTATTGGGACGCAAACCGAGCAACGGGGAAGGATTCTGCGCAGCAGAAAAGGATGGAGAGGCTAGTGAGCTGGACTGACGAACGCGTCGAGATGCTTAAGAAACTCTGGAGCGACGGCCTGAGCGCGAGCCAGATCGCGGCGCAGCTTGGCGGTGTCAGCCGCAATGCCGTGATCGGCAAAGTGCACCGGCTCAAGCTGTCGGGACGCGCCAAGGCGCCCTCGTCGGGCGCGCCGAAAACCAAGCGCGCCGCCGCACCCCGGCCGTCGGCGCCGCGCAATGGCGGCTATGGCGGCGGCCGTACAGCAACGACAACGGTCACGCGGGCGGTCGGCGCCACGGTGATGAAACGCGAAGTCGGCCTGGAAGCGTTGGCCGAGGCCGATACGCGGCCGATCGAGGACATCGTCGTCCCGATCTCCAGGAAGCTGACCCTGCTCGAACTCTCGGAAAACACCTGCAAGTGGCCGCAGGGCGACCCGTTGTCGGACGATTTCTACTTCTGCGGTCATAACACGGAAGACGGCTCGCCCTACTGCAAGTATCACGCGAAACTTGCGTTCCAGCCTTCGTCGGAACGTAAAAAGAAGAGCTGACACCAAGGGTCTGCAACCGTCACAAGGCGCCGGAAACGGCGCCTTTTTTTTGTTGCTGTTACACCGCCTCAAGCGAGTAGCCGGCGCCACGCACCGTGCGGATCGGGTCGCGCAGCTTGCCGAAATTGATCGATTTGCGCAGTCGGCCGATATGCACATCGACTGTGCGGTCGTCGACATAGATGTCCTCGCCCCACACCCCGTCGAGAAGCTGGGCGCGCGAGAAGACGCGCCCCGGCGCCTGCAGGAAGAATTCGAGCAGGCGAAACTCGGTCGGCCCGAGCTTTATCTCGCGACCGTTGCGATAGACGCGGTGGGTTTCGCGGTCGAGTTCCAGTTCACCGACCTTGAGCACACTGGCGACGATTTCGGGCCGTGCCCGGCGCAACATCGCCTTGACCCGCGCCATCAGTTCCGGCGTGGAAAACGGCTTGACCACGTAGTCGTCGGCGCCGGTCGACAGGCCGCGGATGCGTTCGCTCTCCTCGCCGCGCGCCGTCAGCATGATGATCGGCAGGCGCTGCGTTTCGGTGCGCATGCGCAGCCGACGGCACAACTCGATGCCGCTCAGGCCCGGAAGCATCCAGTCGAGGATCAGGAGATCGGGAAGCGATTCCCGCAGCGCGATTTCGGCGTCGTCGCCACGCAATTCGGTGTCGACGCGATAGCCTTCCGATTCAAGATTGTATTTCAGGAGGATGCCGAGCGCTTCCTCGTCTTCAACCACCATGACCTTGGGTTGATTGGCCATGCGTATGCTCCCATGCATCACACGTCGGCTTCGTCCACGACGATGCGATGTGTCTTGTCTTCCTTGGGCCGGTAGGCCGACAGCTGCTCACCCGTGACGATGTAATAGACCGACTCCGCGACATTGGTGGCGTGATCGCCGATCCGCTCGATGTTCTTGGCGCAGAACAGGAGGTGCGTACATGTCGTGATGTTGCGCGGATCTTCCATCATGTAGGTGAGGAGTTCGCGGAACAGCGAGGTGTACATGGCGTCGATCTCGTCGTCGCGATCGCGGATCATGTTGATGCGTGTCACCGAGCGCGCACCATAGGCGTCGAGCACTTCCTTCAGCTGCGCCAGAGCCAGTTCGCCGAGGTGATCGATGCCGCGGACGAGGTTGAGCGAGTGGCCGCGCTCGGAAATCGCGACAACGCGCTTGGCGATGTTCTTGGCGAGATCGCCGACGCGCTCGAGGTCGGAGGCGATGCGGATCGTCGACACCACTTCGCGCAGATCGCTCGCCACCGGCTGGCGCTGGGCGATGACCAGCACCACCTTCTCGTCGAGCAAAGCCTGCGACTCGTCCAGCATGGCGTCGTCGGTAATCACCTTCTGCGCCAGTTGCAGGTCGGAGCGGACGAGCGCGCGAATGGCGTTTTCGACCATTCGCTCGGCGAGACCGCCCATCTCGGCGATTTTGTGGGCGAGAAACTTCATGTCCTCGTCGAAAGCCGTGATGGTGTGGTTGGTATCCATCGCTGGTCCGTCCGCGCGGGCGCGCGGCCTCCTGAATGACGGCGCCGTACGCCGTTGTTAGCCGAAACGGCCGGTGATGTAGTCCTGGGTCCGTTTCTCGGACGGATTGGTGAAGATCGTCTTGGTGTCGTCGACCTCCACGAGTTCGCCGAGGTGGAACATGGCGGTGCGCTGCGAGACGCGGGCGGCCTGCTGCATCGAGTGCGTGACGATGACGATCGTGTAGTTCTCGCGCAGTTCGTCGATCAGTTCCTCGACCTTGGCCGTGGCGATCGGGTCGAGCGCCGAGCACGGCTCGTCCATCAGGATGACTTCAGGCGAAACCGCGATCGCGCGGGCGATGCAAAGGCGCTGCTGCTGGCCGCCGGAAAGGCCGGTGCCGGGCTCGTTGAGGCGATCCTTGGCCTCTTCCCACAGGCCGGCGCCGCGAAGGCTCTGCTCAACGACCGCGTCGAGATCGGCCTTCGACTTGACCAGCCCGTGAATGCGCGGGCCATAAGCGATGTTCTCGTAGATCGACTTCGGGAACGGATTCGGCTTCTGGAACACCATGCCGACGCGGGCGCGCAATTCCACCACGTCGATCCGCGGATCGTAGATGTCCTCGGAGTCGAGATTGATGGTTCCGGTCACGCGGCAGATGTCGATCGTGTCGTTCATCCGGTTCAGACACCGAAGGAAGGTCGACTTTCCGCACCCGGACGGGCCGATCAGCGCCGTGACCTGACGCTGGTAGATGTCGAGATCGACATCGAACAGCGCCTGTTTCTGGCCGTAAAAGACGCAAACCTTCTCACCCTTCATTTTGGTGACGAGACCGTCTGTGGCCACATTTGTCTTGTTCGCGAAAACCTGGTCCGCTTCCACTTTCATGTCACTCGCCTCCATGTTCTTACCACCGCCGTTCGAAGCGTCTGCGCAGGATGATCGCCGTGATGTTCATTATGGCAAGGAACACCAACAGCACAATGATGGCACCCGACGCGCGCTCGACAAATGCCGGGTCGCCGCGTGTGGTCCAGTTGTACACCTGAACCGGCAGTGCGGATGCAGGATCGAAGAACCCTTCCGGCGGAGCGCCGGGATATTCGCGCACGAATGCAACCATGCCGATCAGCAGCAGCGGGGCGGTTTCGCCGAGCGCCTGGGCCAAGCCGATGATCGCGCCGGTCAGAATGCCGGGCGCGGCCAGCGGCAGCACGTGATGAAAGATGGTCTGCATCTTCGACGCGCCAACGCCCAGCGCTGCTTCGCGAATGGACGGCGGCACAGCCTTCAATGCCGCGCGCGTGGCGATGATAATCGTAGGCAGGGTCATCAGCGTCAGAACCAGCCCGCCGACAACCGGCGCGGATTGCGGTAGACCGGCATAGTTGATGAACACTGCCAATCCCAGGATGCCGAAGACGATCGAGGGAACAGCGGCAAGGTTCGCGATGTTCACCTCGATGATGTCGGTCAGCCGGTTCTGCGGCGCGAACTCCTCCAGATAGATGGAGGCCGCGACACCGATCGGCAGCGACAGTCCGAGGACGACCAACATCATGTAGGCCGAGCCAAGAATGGCGACGCCGAGGCCAGCCGCCTCCGGACGGGTATCGGACGCATCCGGCGCCGTGAAAAAGCGGAAATTGAAGCGCGTGCTCAGAACGCCTGCTTCTTTCAACTCGTCAGAGAGCATGAGCTGCGCCGGCGAGACGTTTCGGTCGAGCTGCGCCGTCTCCATCGTGACGCGGCCCTTGTAGTAACCATCGATACGGCCGTTGGCGAGAAGGTTGAACGGCACCGTATCGCCGATCTTCGACGGGTTGGCGATCACGTATCGCCGAATCTCTGCCGGTGCTTCCTTGGAGATCAGCCCGGTGATGTCCTTCTTGACCGCCCCTTCAACAGCGATGCCATTGTCTTCGACAGCCTTCTCGATGGCGGCATTGATCAGTGGCGCATAACCGAAGGTCGATACCTTCTTGATTTGCTCAAGGTCGCCCGTGCCGGATTTGTCGAGCTTTGCCGGGTCTAGATAAACGTCGAGTGCGATGTAGGTTTGGCGGAACGACGAAGCGCCGTTCACAAGGATCGAGCTCAGCAGGCCGACAAGCGCCAGAATGCCAAAGGCAACCGCTGCAAGACCGAGCATCCGGAACCGCGCTTCGGCGGCATGGCGGCGGCGAGTCCGATCGCCGCGAACCAGCAGCGAGCGGCTGTTGTCAGCAGGCGTTCTAGCGGGAGTAGCTGTTGTCGCGTCGGTCATTCGTACTGCTCCCGGTATTTACGGACGATGTAAAGCGCAAGGATGTTGAGACCGAGCGTGAAGACGAAGAGCGTCAGGCCGAGCGCGAAGGCGACCAGTGTCTCAGGACTTGCGAACTCGGTGTCGCCGGTCAACTGACTGACGATCTTCACGGTCACGGTGGTCATGGCCTCGAAGGGATTGAGGTCGAGGCGCGCTGCAGCACCTGCGCCCATGACCACGATCATTGTTTCGCCGATGGCGCGGCTTGCGGCCAGCAGCACGGCGCCGACGATCCCGGGAAGCGCGGCGGGCATAATCACCCGCTTGATGGTTTCCGACTGCGTCGCACCAAGGCCAAAGGAGCCGTCGCGCATCGATTGCGGAACCGAGTTGATGATGTCGTCGGACAGCGATGAGACGAACGGGATGAGCATGACACCCATCACGAGGCCGGCGGTCATGACCGAAGACGACGAAGTGCCTAGCCCGAGCGGTTGGGCGATAAAGTCGCGCAGGAACGGTCCGACGGTGATCAGCGCGAACAATCCGTAGACGATGGTCGGGATGCCGGCGAGGATCTCGATTGCCGGCTTGGCGAAACTGCGCAGCGATTTGCCGGCATATTCGGCGAGATAAATCGCGATCATCAGACCGATCGGCACCGACATGAACAGCGCCACCAGCGACACATAAAACGTGCCCCAGAGCAGCGGGAGGACACCGAGATCGGAGCCGCCGCGAAACTGCGGATTCCAGACCGTCGAGAAGAAGAAGTCCTGATAGGGATGGAGGCGGAAGAAGTGCACCGTCTCGAACAACAGCGACGCGACGATCCCGAAGGTCGTCAAGATGGCGACCATCGATGAGCCGATCAGGAGTGTCAGGATGAATGTTTCCGAGATATTGCGGGCGCGCAAATTCGGCCGGATGCGCATCAGGGCCCAACCGGTGAAGCCCAGCGCGACCAATATGACGGCGACATTTCGGGCGAACGAACCGGTGTTACCGATATGGCGATAGGTCTTGGCGGCCTCGAAAACAACCGGCGACACATCCGCGCCGAGCGCGACGCCGACATCGGCCAAGCGGTTACGGACATTCGAGAAGTCGGCGCGCATCGCGGCCAGTTCGTCCTCCGACACGCCGCCCTGGTCGACAACAAGATCAAGGCCTTCGGCGATACGGCGAACATCCGCCATGACGAGACTGCGCGCACCGCCTTCCGGGATGGCGCTGTCGGGAATCTGTGTGGTGACCTGACTTTCGATCAGGACCGGCTGCAGGAACAACCAGGCGGCCATCAGGAGGAAAGCCGGCACGGCGGCGAACAACGCGACGGTCTGGCCATAGTATCCGGGCAGCGAATGAAGGCGCGTGCGCTCTTTCTCAGCCACGGCCACGGAACGCTGACGCCCAAGGACATATCCAGTAATCGTCAACGCAAGAACGATAAGTGCGAGTATGCCTGGTGTCATGCTACGTCCGCCCTGATCTAAAGGAAGATCGGCGCCGTAATCGGCGCCGATCGAAGGTCGTCTGGAATTAGTTCAGCGGACCCATCGGGGTGCGGTTGCGAACCATTTCCTGGGTCTTGGCGAGTTCCGGGTCGGAAACGAGGCCGTAAGCAGCCAGCGGGCCGTCCGGACCAGCGATTTCGTCAGAAACGAAGAACTCGATGTATTCCTGCATGCCCGGAATGACGTCGAGGTGAGCGTTCTTGACGTAGAAGTAGAGCGGACGCGAAACCGGGTATTCGCCGGTAGCGATCGATTCCACAGACGGCACGACGCCGTTCATCGTGGCAACCTGGAGCTTGTCGGTGTTGTTCTGGTAGAACGAAAGACCGAACACGCCGATGCCGTTCTTGTTGGCGTCAACGCGAGCAAGCGTCTCGGTGTAGTCGCCGTCGATGTCGATCGACACGCCGTCGGCGCGCAGCGAGATACAAGCCTTTTCAGCGGCTTTTTTCTTGGCTTTGTCAGAGTCGCCTTCAGCAGCAGCCAGGAAGACGTCGAAGTCGCCGGTCTCTTCGCAGCCAGCCAGGATGACCTTGTCTTCGAAGACTTCGCGGGTGCCGTGCTTGGTGCCCGGCACGAAAGCCAGAATGTCCTGAGCCGGGAAGTCACCGTTTACGTCAGCCCAGGTCTTGTTCGGATTGTCGACAACCTTGCCGTCCATGACGATCTTGTCGGAAAGAGCAAGATACCAGTCAACCGGGGTGAACGCGAAGGCTTCGCCATTGATGTCGGAAGCGAAGACGATACCATCGTAGCCGATACGGACTTCCTGGATTTCAGCAACGCCGTTGGAGCCGCAGAGATCGATGTCCGACTGCTTGATGCGCGAGGACGAGTTGGCGATGTCGATGGTGTTTTCGCCGACGCCTTCGCAGAGCTTCTTGCGGCCTGCGCCCGAACCACCGGACTCAACAACCGGAGTCGGATGATCGAAGTTTTCGCCGAAAGCTTCGGCAACGATCGAGGCGTAGGGAAGGACGGTCGAAGAGCCGGCGATCTGGATCTGGTCGCGCGCTTCAGCGACGGTCGTAAGCGCCGTCGCGGTGAAAGCGGCAGCGATTGCAATCTTCAGGGTTTTCATGAAATTCTCCCGTTTGGGCATGTGTGAAGCATGACCGGCGGTGCCGGACAAAAGGGTATGTATACCCCAGCGGTCGAGCTTTTATGACGTGATAACTACAGTTTTATGACACTCTATTATACTGAAAAACATACATTATCTCACATTCGACCGCATTAACTCTCACTCCATACGGGTATTGTGACAGTGAATGTCGCGCCTTTTCCGACCTCCGAGGAAATGGCAAGCCGGCCCATATGCCGGGTCATGATGTGCTTGACGATCGCAAGACCCAAACCAGTGCCTTTTTTCGCCCTGCTCGACTCAACGTCAACGCGGTAAAACCGTTCCGTAAGGCGAGGAATGTACTCGGCTGCAATTCCCGGTCCGTAATCGCGAATGCTGACGCGAATGCTGTCGATGTCGGAAACCATTGCACGCTCGGCATGAACTTCGATTCGCTTACCGATGGCCCCGTAGCGGATGGCGTTCTCGATCAGATTGGAAAAGACCTGGATCAGTTCATCCGAGCTGCCCCAAATACGGCAGTCTTCGCCGCCAACAGCACCGATCCTGTCGACAATAACGACGTCGGCAGCCGCGGCCGCCGGAGAAAGGGCGCTGACGACATGGCGCAAAACCTCCTCGACATCGACCGGAGAGAAATCAACACGACCAAAGGCCGTCTCCAACCGGCTGAGCGACAGAAGGTCGTCGATCAACCGCGCCATACGGTCGGCCTGTTCCTGCATGATGGCGAGAAACCGATCGCGCGCTTCGGCATCGTTGCGGGCCGGTCCCGAAAGCGTTTCGATAAATCCACCGAGCGAAGCCAGCGGCGTGCGCAGTTCATGACTGGCGTTAGCGATGAAGTCGCTACGCATCTTGTCGAGCCTGCGCATCTCGCTCAGATCGCGAAAATACAGGAAATAGCTGATCTCGCGTGTGTCCGTCCCGGGCAGCGCATGGATCGACGCCTCGAACCAGCGCTCGATGGGGGAGCGTTCGAGCACCTCGACCGGCTGCGCAAGCCGCCCGGCCAACGCGTTTCCGATCATCGCGTGAAGCTCGGGATCGCGAAACCGCACCAATGCCGGCCCTCCCGGGCGGACCGTCGTGCCGAAGACGCGCCGCGCCGCGGAGTTGACGAACTGCATGGCGCCGCTGCCGTCGAGCAGGATCACAGGATCGGGCAGGCTGTCGATCAGCGCTTCGCTTCTGATCCAGTCCCTGGAGCGCGGGGCCTCCATAAGCTTTGCAGCCTTGCGCGCCCTGGCCGTCCTGACCGGCGCGAAGAGCGACACGGCGACCATGACAGCGATACAGCCGAACGCGACGATGCCGGGTACCGACGCATAGACGTAAAGCGCCGCAAACAACGCGCTGGAAATCACCAAGGGAAAGCGGTTGGAAACCAGCCTGCGGCGGACAGCAGCCCAGAAGCTCTCACTGCCACCGCTACTGTCGGTCATTGGCATGTCGGCGTGGTCGCCGCTGGGTTCAACCATCGGCTGCGCCTCGCCGCTTCCGTGCTGCCAAACTGCCCGCTGGACGATTTGCGCGCCGCGTCCTAACGTCGCCCGGCTGAACGCCGATAGCCAAAACCAGACAAGCGTGGTGACCCGACATGACAGCCGAGGACCGGAGCGTCGAGCTCGACATTAATGGCACGAAGAGGGTTTTCGACATCGACGACCCGACGCTTCCCGATTGGGTGGACGACAACGACATAACCGCGGGCGGCTATCCCTACAAGGAGAAGCTGAAACGGAAGCACTACGAGAGCCAGTTGGAGGCTCTGCAGATCGAACTCGTCAAGCTTCAGACCCACCTGCAAACAACCGGCGAGCGCATCATCGCGGTTTTTGAGGGCCGCGACTCCGCCGGCAAGGGCGGCTCGATCAATGTGCTGCACCAATTCCTCAATCCGCGCTGGGCGCGCAATGTCGCCCTGTCGAAGCCGTCCGACGTGCAGCGCGGACAATGGTACTTCCAGCGCTATGTCGAGCATTTTCCGACCAGCGGCGAACTCGTGAGCTTCGACCGTTCCTGGTACAACCGCGGCGGTGTCGAGCCGGTCATGGGCTTCTGCACGCCGGAGCAACACCGCACCTTCCTGAAGGACGCGCCGGAATTCGAGAAGATCATCGTCGAAGAAGGATTCCACTTCTTCAAGTTCTGGCTGAATATCGGTCGCGAGACGCAGCTGAAGCGTTTTCACGACCGCCGCCACAGCCCCGTGAAACACTGGAAGCTATCGGGCATCGACATCATCGGCATGCGCAAGTGGGACGATTACACATCGGCACGCGACACGATGCTGAATGCAACGCATTCGGACCATGCGCCATGGACCATCATCCGCATGAACGACAAGCGGCGCGGCAGGCTGGAGGTGCTGCGGCATATCCTGAGCCACATCGCCTTCGACGGCCGCGACATGGATGTCATCGGCAAACCCGACAAGGCTATCGTCGGTGATGATCCGAAGATGATGCGCGGCAGAGATTGACGCGTCAGGAACGGATTTCGCGCAACCGCACCGAGGTCAGGATAAGGCCCTTGCCGGTATTCTCGAGATCGGTGTTGAGGCGGATCCGCCCGGCCGTGCTGGCCGATCCGGTCGGTAGCGGAACGGCAAAGAGAAACTCGCCGTCGGACAGGCCGATATTGAACCGCAGGCGGCCGCAGTCCCCAAGTTCGGCAAAATCGCATGTCACGGCGATCTGCGTCGGCATGTCGCGGTCGGCGCGCCCGGCGATCGAGAACTGGACCGGCTTGCCAGCCAGCGCGCGCAAGGTGGCGGCTGGAATGTCGATGGCGATTACGCTTGCGGCGTCCGGTGACACGAGGCGGGCGAACTGTCCGGTGTTGTCCTCGTCAATTGTCGCCGATGCGCTGCCGCTCAGCGAAAGGGTCGTCGGATCCTCCGGCTTGAACAGGGTGATCCAGCCTTCTTCACCCGACTGGGCGGCGATCAGCGCCGGTGCATAGCGCGACCCGCCGCCGGGCGTGCCCTCGAAGGCCTCATTGTCGAGGCGAAGCGGCGGATTGGGCACCGATGTGTCGCGCTCGGCCGTCGACTGGTAAGCGCCGGTCGTGGCGATCCACCAGCCGCCGGCGGCGAGCGCCGCGATCACGACAACCAGCGACAGCATGGTGGCGAAGGGCGCCCTGCGGGGCCGCACGGTCCCGTCGCGGGAGTTCGCCTGCGCGGCGCGCCGGCGAGCGCCTCGTTCGGGTTTTGCACGCGGACGCACAGCGGCCCCGCGCTGGCGGGGCTCGGCGCGCAGTTCGGGCACTTCGCCGGCAACGGCCGGCGCCTCTGTGCGCGGTTCGGGCAGGATGTCGTCCGCACGCTGTGGCGTGGGCGCGACCGCTTCGGGCGGCGCAGGCGCAGCTGCAGGTGCTGGCGCAGCCGCCCGGTAGGACGCCTCGATCGTACGAATGGCTTCCAGGAGCTGTTTCCGGCGCACCGCGATCCGTTCAGCGGCGGTGCCGTCCTTGCCGCTGGCCGCGCGCTCCACAGCCCCGATTGCGGCCCGGTAGACGCGCTCGCGAAACGATGGGTCCGTTGCATCGCCCTTCGCCAATGCCTGCTTCAGGGCAGCTTCCAAGTCACTCACCAACAACTCATCTCGAAACGGGCGGCTCGGCGGCCAGAATTATCACCGGCCGCGAAGCGGCATGTGACATAACTGAGGAAGTATTGAAAGCGGCAGGCCGACGAACCGGATCAATTTCCACCGGAGCCTGACACGAGAGTTTGGTTCGACCCTTACTTGCGGCGATCATCGATCAGTTGACGCTTGCCATGAGAACACAGTCTGGTATTTGACTTACGTTTACGGAAAAGTCAAAATCCCCGGGAGAGGACCATGGCGCTGCCCGCAATACTGCAAGACAACCTTAGACTGCCTGTCGTCGGAGCGCCGCTCTTCATCATATCGCATCCGCCGCTGGTATTAGCCCAGTGCAAGGCGGGCGTGATCGGTTCGTTCCCCGCATTGAATGCCCGTCCGGAAAGCCAGCTTGACGAGTGGCTCGCTGAGATCACCGAGGATCTGGCTACCTACAATGCCCAAAACCCGGACCGGCCGGCAGCGCCTTTCGCTGTCAACCAGATCGTGCACATGTCGAACAAGCGGTTGGAGCACGATCTGCGGATGTGCGTGAAGTACAAGGTTCCGGTCGTCATCTCGTCGCTTGGCGCGGTTCCCGAAGTCAACGACGCCATTCACTCCTATGGCGGCGTCGTGCTGCATGACATCATCAACAACCGGCACGCGCATTCTGCAATTCGCAAGGGCGCCGACGGCTTGATCGCGGTCGCAGCCGGTGCAGGCGGGCATGCCGGCCCCTACTCGCCCTTCGCATTGATCCAGGAAATCCGGGAATGGTTCGATGGCCCGCTGCTCCTGTCGGGCTCGATCGCCAATGGCGGCGCGGTGCTCGCCGCCCAGGCGATGGGCGCGGATATGGCCTATATCGGGTCGCCCTTCATCGCGACCGAGGAGGCGCGCGCCGTCGACGGCTACAAGCAGATGATCGTCGAAAGCGAAGCCAAGGATATCGTCTACTCGAATTACTTCACGGGCATCCACGGCAACTATCTGAAGCCGTCGATCGCCAATGCCGGCATGGACCCGGAAAATCTGCCAGTCGCCGATCCATCGAAGATGAACTTTGCCGACGCCGCCGAGCCGGGGCAGAAGGCGTGGAAGGACATCTGGGGCTGCGGCCAAGGCATTGGCGCGGTCAAGGAAGTGGTTTCGGCCGGAGCGTTGGTCGACCGGCTGGAACGCGAATATCTGGAAGCCAAGGGCCGGATCTGCGCCGCCGGCGGCACCTGAGCGGCACCACCGGCGAGCCGAGCCCTACTCTGCGTCGACGGTGATTTTGAGCTTGTCGATGGCCGACCCCGGATCGGCTTGAGCCTCGACCGATAGCTGCATGAGCGGGACGGGCTCGTCTGGCGCGACATCCACGTCCAGTTTGCCCTCGCCCTCCAGGAAGCTCTTCAGCGCGGCTGATACCGAAGCCGTGAATTCCGGCCGGCCCAGTTGCGCCAATGCGAAGGGCACGACACCGTGCGCCATCTGGCGGACCATCTCAGGTTCTGTCCCCTGCTGTTCGGCGACCATGTCGATAATCCGGTCGCGCAGCGAATCGTCTTCAAGTGACACCGACGCGGCCTCCAGCGTGGCGGTTTCCAACGCCGTCGGCGCAACGGCCTGCGGATCCTCGAACAGCTCGCGGGCAATCTCGCCGATGGTTGCGGCAAACGAGAAGCGCGCGCCGTCTTCCAGGTCGCCCTCCGATTCCATTTCGACCGTTTCCGTTTCCTCGTCCCATGCGCCGGAAAGGCTGAGCGAACCGGTCAGCCGCTTGTATCCGAGAGCCTGCAGCTGCTCGCGCGGCTCGTCATCCAGTTCGGAAACCAGCAGGTCCAGATCCTCGATGGCGACGCTCACCGTGGTCGGAATCGAGCCGATGTGATCGCTCATCTCGATTAGAAATGCGCCGAGCGACATCAGTCCGTCCGGCGTGTCGAGCGCAACGTCCATCGCGGCGAACCGCTCCAGTGTCGGCAACGCCTCGAGGGCAGCGAGTTCAACATGATCCACAGCGGCGTTGAATGCGAAGACCGATTGCAGCGAGGGGAAGGTCAGGCCGGCGATCGAGATCTCCCCGAAACTGCCGCTTGCATCGTCTTCGGGCGACCGGAAAACGAGGTCACGCATCGTGAACTCGCCCAGCCCGTCGGCCGACAGGTCGTAGATGCCGATCGAGCCGAGATCCTGCGTTTCGAGGCCGTCTTCCACGACACGGAAATCGGAAATCTCAAAGGCGCCGAGCCGGAAGGCGCCGTACAATCCGGTGACGAATTCGAGATACTCGTCATCACCGAACTCCGGAATGTTGCCGGCCCTGTTGGACGCGATCATCGCATCGGCGCGCTCGAGCACGGGGAATGACGGCGGCCGGACGCCAACGTCCTCCAGCAGCACCTCGCCGATCGAGATTACGAAATCGATGCCCTCGATCAGCCCTGTCATGTCCACACCGTCGATCCGGTAACCGCCGATCAGCGTCTCGTATTCACTGTCCTGATCCGCCTCCGGACCGAAAGCCCGGAACAATGCGGCGATGTTGTAGTCGGTCGCCGTCAGCGCCCCGATTTCGATGTCGATATGCTCATCGTCCGGTCCGGTCGCGTGCATCGAAACGCTGTCGGCATCCAGCCGCGACACATTGCCCGATCGTGTCCTGCCAGCGACGATCGTTCCGTAGCTGATCGATAAATCGCCGCCATTGGCCGCCGGGCTCACCCCCGTTGCCCCGTCGATGATTGCGCTGTCGAAGTCGTGGTCATAGATGGCTGTGAGCGCCGGCAGCACGCTCGTCAGGGGGCGATCCTCGTCCTCGACAATGTCCGGGATCTTGGCCCAGCTCCAATTGGCAATGGAGATGCCCTCATAACCGACCTCGATCGGCAGCATGGCGCCGTTTTCCACCTGGAATTCGACGATCATCTCGTCGGCTTCGAACATGTCGGTCGCGAACCGGCCGCCGGTGTCACGCAAGTCCTCGAAGGTCGCGCTGGGGAAAAACAGCCGGTATTTGAGCGTGCCGGGGTCTGGCGCGTCGTCGTCCAGGGCGAAGCCCGCAAGGTCGAACTCGAATGCCACCGAGAATCCGGTGACAGTCAGCAGATCGCCTTCGCTCGACACGTCCCGGACGTCGAATTCGACGAAGGGAACCAGTGTGTCGCTTTCGACCCAGCTGCGGACGATCGCTTCGGCCTCGCTCTGGGCGGCCGCAGACATGGAGCCGGCGGCCAGGCATGCAACGATCGATACGGCGCGTGCCAGACCGGAATTCAGTTGCGCCAGCGTCAATGTCATAGGTCTTGCCTCAACGTGATGGCGGCAGGCTAGCCACCATTCCATGGCGGGTCCATGACAAGGAGAGTAAAAAAGCGGCGCATTTCCGCGCCGCTTCGATCCGGTGTCAGCCGGCGGCCGCCACCGCCCGCTTGGCCATCACCTTGACCAGATTGGCGCGGTACTCGGCACTGCCGTGCAGATCGGACAGCATATCGTCGGCTGAAACGCTCAATCCATCGAGCGCCCCGGCCGAGAAATCGGCGGACAACGCCTCCTCCGCATCCTGCCAGCGGAACACACCGTCTGCGCCGGCGCCGGTCACGCCGACACGCACCGCATCACCGAATTTGGCAACGAAGGCGCCAGCCATCGCATAGAGCGACGCGGGATTTGGGAATTTCGAATAGGCGCTGTTGTCGGGTGCCTCGAACGATACCGCCGTGACGATCTCGTCCTCCTCGAGCGCTGTTTCGAACATCCCGGCGAAGAAGTCGCCGGCGGCGATCTCGCGCTTGTTGGTGTGGATCGTCGCGTCGAGCGCCAACATCGCCGAAGGGTAGTCAGCCGCCGGATCGTTGTTGGCGATCGAACCGCCGATCGTGCCCATGTTGCGCACATGCGGATCGCCGATATGGGCCGCCATCGATGTTATGCCGGGGCACACGGCCGCCAGTTCGGCGGATGCGGCGACCTCGGCATGCGGTGTGGCGGCACCGATGCGCACAGATCTTCCGTCAACCGAAATGCCCTTCATCTCCTCGACATGACGCAGATCGATCAGCGTGTCTGGCGCTGCGAGCCGTTGCTTCATCGTCGGGATGAGGGTGTGGCCGCCGGCGAGAAACTTGGCGTTTTCCGCCGCCGCCATCATCTCGGCAGCTTCACTCACCGACGCGGCGCGCTGATATTTGGTCTCATACATGGTCGCTATCCCTTGTCTCAGCCTGCGATCGCCGCCCACACCTTTTGCGGTGAGGCGGGCATGGTCAGGTCATTGTTACCGATTGCATCGGTGATGGCGTTGATCACGGCGGGCGGCGAGCCGATGGCGCCTGCTTCACCACACCCCTTGATGCCAAGCGGATTGGACGTACATGGCGTAACCGAATGCGACACCTTGTAGGACGGCAGGTCGCCGGCACGCGGCATGGTGTAGTCCATGTAGCTTGCCGTGATCAGCTGTCCGGTATCGGCGTCGTAGGCCGTGCCTTCCAGCAGGGCCTGGCCGATCCCCTGGCCAATGCCGCCATGCACCTGGCCCTCAACGATCATCGGGTTGATTATGTTGCCGAAATCGTCGGCGGCCACGAACTGTACGATCTCGGTCGTCCCGGTTTCCGGGTCGACTTCGACCTCGCAGATGTAGCAACCGGCCGGGAAGGTGAAGTTGGACGGATCATAGAACGCGCCTTCCTTCAGTCCCGGCTCCATGCCATCCGGCAGATTGTGGGCGGTATAGGCATTGAGCGCCACCTCGTGCCAGCCAAGCGCCTTGTCGGTGCCCGCGACCATGACCTGACCGTTCTCGATAACGATGTCGGCTTCGTTGGCCTCGAGCAGATGGGCGGCGATCTTCTTGGCTTTCGACTCGACCTTGTCGAGCGCCTTGACGATGGCCGACATGCCGACCGCGCCGGAGCGCGATCCATATGTGCCCATGCCCATCTGGACCTTGTCGGTATCGCCGTGGACAACCGACACATTGTCGATCGGCACGCCGAAGCGATCGGCGACCAGCTGGGCGAAGGTGGTCTCATGGCCCTGGCCGTGGCTGTGCGAACCGGTCAGGATCTCCACCGTGCCGACGGCATTGACCCGCACTTCGGCCGATTCCCACAGGCCAACGCCGGCGCCAAGCGAACCGACAGCCTGTGACGGTGCGATGCCGCATGCCTCGATGTAACAGCTCATGCCGATACCGCGTTTCTTGCCGCGGCTTTCGGCCTCCGCCCTGCGACCGGCAAAGCCCGCATAGTCGGCGGCTTTCATGGCCGCGTCGAGAGAAGCCTCGTAGTCACCGGCGTCATAGGTCATGATGACCGGCGTCTGGTACGGGAACTCACGGATGAAGTTGGAGCGCCTGAGTTCGGCGGGCGAGACGCCAAGTTCGCGCGCCGCCGTTTCCATGGTGCGCTCCAGCAGATAGGTGGCCTCGGGCCGGCCCGCACCGCGATAGGCATCGACCGGCGCGGTGTTGGTGTAGACCGCACGCACATTGCAGTGGATGGCCGGGATCACATACTGGCCCGACAACAGCGTTGCGTAGAGATAGGTCGGCACCGCCGAAGAGAACAGCGACATGTAGGCGCCGAAATTGGCGATCGTGTCGACCTTCAATGCGGTGATCTTGTTGTCGGCGTCGAACGCCATCTCGACGGTGGAGACATGATCGCGGCCATGCGCATCGGTCAGGAAGCTCTCGGTGCGGTCGGCAACCCATTTGACCGGCACGCCGGTTTTCCGCGACGCCCAAAGACAGACGATCTCTTCCGGATAGATGTAAATCTTGGATCCGAAACCGCCACCGACATCGGGCGCGATGACGCGCAGCTTGTTTTCCGGCGCGACATTGTAGAACGCGCTCATCACCAGACGGGCGACATGCGGGTTCTGCGACGTCGTCCAGCAGGTGTAGTGGTCCTCGGCCTCGTCGTAGTGGCCGAGCGCGGCGCGCGGTTCCATGGCGTTCGGCACAAGGCGGTTGTTGACAAGACTCATGCGCGTGACATGGGCAGCGCTCGCTATGGCCTGGTCGGCAGCGGCGCTGTCGCCGATTTCCCAATCGTAGATCAAGTTGCCCGAGGCGTTGTCGTGGATCAGCGGCGCGCTGTCTCCGAGCGCGTCGACGGCTTCGGTTACCGCCGGCAATTCCTCATAGGACACGGCGACCTTCTCGGCGGCGTCGCGCGCCTGCGCCCGTGTATCGGCGACGACGATGGCGACCGCATCGCCGACATAGCGGACCTTTTCCTGGGCGAGCGGGCGCCAGTTGCCCATGTTCATCGGCGATCCGTCCTTGGAATGGATCATCCAGCCGCAGATAATGCTGCCAATGCCGTCATTGGCGAGTTCGTCGCCGGCCAGCACGCCGATCACGCCCGGCATTGCCTCGGCTTCGGATGTATCGATGCCGGTGATCGTCGCATGGGCGTGCGGCGAGCGCACGAACGCCGCATGCTTCATGCCGGGTACCGACATGTCGTCGGTGTAACGGCCCTTGCCTGTAATGAACCGCTTGTCTTCCTTGCGCGCCACGCGGGCGCCGATGCCTTCAAGTCCCATGAATTCCTCCCGTTAAGATCGCGCTGGCGGCCTTGGCGCGCCTGGCACCAGCCTTTTCGAAACACGTTACGCGGCAGCAAGCACCAGCCGGCCCCGCCGTGCCCGTTTCCTCCAGCGCTATTCGGCAGCCACTTTCGCCGCGCCGTTCATCTGCTCGGCGGCAGCAAGGATCGCCTTGACGATGTTGTGATATCCGGTGCAGCGGCAGATATTGCCTTCCAGCTCGGCACGAACCGTGGCCTCGTCCAGCTGTCCGCCATGCTCCTCGATCATCGCGGTCGCCGCCATGATCATGCCCGGCGTGCAGAAGCCGCATTGCAGGCCGTGATGGGCCTTGAAGGCTTCCTGCACCGGATGCAGTGCGCCGCCGGCAGCAAGGCCCTCGATCGTCTTGATCTCGGATCCGGACGCCTGGGCTGCCAACATGGTGCAGGATTTCACCGCCTTGCCGTCGATATGCACGACACACGCCCCGCATTGCGACGTATCACAGCCGACATGCGTTCCGGTCAGGTTCAGGTTCTCGCGCAGGAACTGCACCAGCAGCGTGCGGTCCTCCACATCACCGGACACGCGACGGCCGTTGACCGTCAACTCCACTTTCGCCATCGATTTCCTCCCAATCGGTGCGGCGCCGGCATGCAATTACTTGTCGACCGGCGCGCCGCAACGAAACTTGAAGGCGAATACATGTTTTGTCCATATGCAGATGCGAAAAACCGATTTGAAAACAACATCGGCCATCTGCGCCCTTGAATTCGCGGCGCGGAGCCAGTAAATCGCGCGAAGCGCTGATCCAGAGGTCGACGCCACCCCGCCGCATTAGCTCAGTTGGTAGAGCACGTCATTCGTAATGATGGGGTCGCTGGTTCGAGTCCGGCATGCGGCACCAGTTTTTCCCAAACATCAGGCTCTTGATCCCGGTCCCCCGAAACCGCCAACCTCATTGTCCGCTTGGCGCCGTCCGCCCGGTGATCGCGTTGCGGAAACCTTCATAGACCCGGCCCCAGGCGGCCGGCAGGCCGAGGCCGAGCGCATTGCGGCGCGACGGGCCGGCCAGCGCCAGAACGATCAGGCCGGCGAGGAACAGGATCGCGACGGGGGCGCCGACGGCGCGCGGCAGCTCGGTCATCGGCAGCGCGTTGAGCACCAGATTGCCGGCGCCATAGATGAACAGCGTCTGCGTGCCTGCGATCCCCACGACCTGCAACGGTCGCCGCAGCAACTTGATCCGATGCGCCAGCATCAGCGTGCATGCCATGCCGGCGAAGGCCAGAATGCCGACCGCGTAATAGCCCGGGTGGTTGGTCCAGCGATGCGCCAGGAAGCGGCGTCCGGCCTCAAACGGTCCATGGGACAGTTCCATCGCAAACACGACGACAGCGATCAGGAGAACGACCGCCGGAAGCAGCGGGCCGCGGCGGCCGGTCAACATCTCGCCGACAGCAAGGCCGAAGCCGAGAAAGGTCATCGCCGGGAGCAGCCCCGGGCCATAGCCGTTGCCGGCGCCAAGAAGAAAGCTGGCAGGATAGGCCGATTCGCCGAGGATCTGCGGCCAGACAGGCTGGAGCGCCCAGCCGATACACGCGACCGCGAGTATGGAGGCGGAACCGAACCGCGTGATGAGCGGCAAGATGCCGATCAGAACTGCGAACAATGCGGCATAGATCAGGAAGATTTCGTTGAAGCGACCGAGGCCGAGGCCGACGACGCTTTTCCACCCGGCTTCGAAATCCATGTTGCCGGACACCACGGCCGCGATCGTCAGAAGGATGGCGAGCCCCCAGCAGGTTATGAGACGAGCGAACATGCGCTCCCGTACGGCTTGCAGCGGCCTGCCGGAGCGCACTTTCTTCAGATAGGCGATCTCGACCATCGCCCCGAAAAGAATGATGAAGCAGGGCGTCGCCAGCCGCGTCAGGGGAATGAAATGGTGAAAGTCGGGAACAAACTGGACCTTGACATGGTCCACCATCGCGAGAAAGACCGCCAGACCCCGCATGATGTCCAGCACGGCAAAACGCTCGACGTTTCCCGGACTGTTCTCGCTTGACGCTGAGGTGGCTCTTTCCATGCTGATCTGTACAGCCGGAACAGCCACGTTTCCCCTGGTATTGGGGGTAGCGGATATATCAATCCGTATCGCGGAGATATCCGGACGGGTAGCGGTTGACGAAGCAGATAGCCGCCAGCCCTAAAACGCTTTCCGCCAGCTTGCCGACACCCAGGCATTGCTGGACCCGCCGCCGGCCGTTCCGCTCACCATGAGCGAAAACACCGATTGATCGGTGACGTCGACCTCAAAGCCGGCCCCGCCGCGAATCCAGTCTTCCGGGCCCTGACTGCCGGGCAAGGAGAACGCTTCGAGGCCGATCAACTGACCGGAAGTCGCGTCATTCGATCCGCCGATCCGGTGCACGCCCTGCAGCGTTCCCGTCACGCGGAAGGTCTCCGTCACCGGAACCGTCGCATCGACACCATATCTGGCCAGGGTCTCGCTGGAGCATTTCTTGGCGAAGATCGCCGGCGCCGGCCCGCCGGATTCCGTATAGCGATCCATGCAGGCGTTCGACCACGCCAGTTCAGCGAAAGGCGACAGGTTCGGCAGTGCGTTCTCCCATTGCGCGCGGCCGCGAAGTCCGACGCCCGATATGTCCGTCGTGCCTTTGGATGTGACGACCGATCCGGCATTCGCCAGGTAGTTGCGCCTGATGTCGGCGTTGCCGATGACACCGGCTGCGGTCACCACCGCCCAGAGACCGCGGTCTTCGGTGCCATGGACAAGCGATATGGCTTCCAGCTTGGCCGACAGCGTTTCCAGTTCCGTCTCGCCGCCGAGTGCCGTTCCGATGGATTGCCGTGCGCCACCCAAGGTGCCGTTTATCTGCACCGGACCGAAATTGTGGCCGCCGCCGAACTCGACGAGCCCGAAGTTCCCGTTGCCTCCGGGCTGGCTCAGACTGCCGAGGTCGCCAGTTGCCCAGACGATCGAACGGTCGGGGGATGCGCGCCGGTCGAGCGGTCGGCTGCCAGCGCCATTCAACTGGATGTTCATGTTGGAAAGCACGGAACTGCTGGTTGCGCCCGCATCGGCAAGGGAATCGGCGACATCCTCAACGAAGACAAGCCCGGAATCGACATCGCCACCACCGCCCGTATCGCCGCCGCCCGTGTCTCCGCCGCCCGTATCGCCGCCGCCCGTGTCTCCACCGCCCGTATCGCCGCCGCCCGTGTCTCCGCCGCCCGTATCGCCGCCGCCCGTGTCCCCACCGCCCGTGTCTCCGCCGCCCGTATCGCCGCCGCCCGTGTCCCCGCCGCCCGTGTCGCCGCCGCCAGTATCGCCGCCGCCAGTATCGCCGCCGCCAGTATCGCCGTTGGTCACGCGCGCTATGAAGATGCGATCATCCGTTGCCTTGCCGACAATGACGCTGCCGTCGGCATTGGTCCCGTGAGCTGCGAGCGTGACGTCCTCGGCGATCGTGACGCTGGCATTGCGCAACCAGTCCTCGACGGTCTGCATCGCGCCGTTTTCCCAGCGAAAGGCGCGGGTCCTGATGCCGCCATTGTACACGGACGTCGTCCCGACAATGACCTTCCCGTCATCAGAGATATCGAAAGCCTCCGAGCCACCCGCGCCCGACGCCAGATCGCCAAGGCTTTCGGCTGGTCCGCCATTCTCCCAACGCACCGCGTAAACCACCGGAAAACCGCCGCTGACCGCCCGGCCGACGACGACGCTACCGTCATTGGAAATCGCGCGCGCAACGGCGCCGGTTCCGCCGTTGAGCATGCCAAGCGGGGTCAAGCCGGATTCCGTCCAGATAAATGCCGTGCCGTCGACCTCCGGCACAATACTGAAATAGGTGCCGACAATCGACTTTCCGTCCGCCGAGACGTCATAGGCGAACGACTTGCTGCCCGCCGGCATGCCAGTCAGTCGGCTGAGGTCGCCTCCTGCCCATTGAACCGCGAATTGATCCAGGCTCGTCGTTGAATCGACAGCTACCCCGACGATCACGTTCCCGTCGTGGGATACGCCATAGGCTCGCGTTTCCGTCGCCGAACCGGAATTGTCGGCGAAGCTTGTGGAAAGCTGCTGCATGCCGCTGCCATCGCCATTCCACCGGACCGCAAAATCGATCGTGTTGATGATCTCGAATCCGACAATCGTCGATCCGTCGCCCGATATCGCCAGTGCGTCCTGCCCGCCGATCTGCTCCGGTGTGCCGCCGACCGTCACGCGCATGGCCTGGGCCCCGAGTTCGCCAACCACGATCGTGCCGTCGCTCGATACGCCCCAGGCCTCCATCTGACTCGTATCGTCCAGAACGTCGAACGCGCTTTCCTGCGCGCCGGCCGGAATGACCGTACCCGCGAGTATCGTCGTCGCAAACAGGTAGTTCTTCGCCCTGAAACCCATCGATCGCCCCCTAAAACCCCTTCGCCTTGACCCGGAGAATCCGCCGCGTCACAACGGCGCCCAGCCGCCCTGCTCCCAACATGACGCAGGGAACGGTTCCATTAAGCAGGTTCAGGCTTCGGGGTATGTCCCCTGAACAGGGGGTGATAGTGTCGAATAGTCTGCGTTTATCTGCAGTTGACATCTTTACTGGCAGTTGCACTTGCTCTGTCTTTTAAAGATGGACCAGCTGACGCAATCGGTGGATGTGTGAGACGAATACTTATACTAGAGGATGTCGCGGAAACGCGGCGGTGGCTGGCGAGGGTCGCACTCGCAGCATTCCCGGACGCCGAGATTTTTGAGGCCGAGAGCTTGCGCGTCGGTCGCGCAGCGGCGGAGTCCCGCCCCGATCTTGCCTTGATCGATCTGCGGCTGCCGGATGGGTCAGGGCTTGATCTTCTTGGTCTTCTGCGCGCCAACAGCCCCGACACGACCTGCGTCATCACGACGGTCATGGGAGATGACGCGGATGTCGTTGCCGCCCTTTCGCAAGGCGCGCAGGGCTATCTCCTGAAGGATCAGGACGACGCGATGCTGACGCATCTGTTGCGCCAGTTGAGCCTCGGCATCCCGGCATTGTCGCCGGTGATCGCACGCCGCATCATGAACCACTTTCGCGATACCGGCCCGGTGACAGCGGATGTGCAGCTGACGCGCCGCGAGACCGATGTTCTGACGCTGATCGCGCGCGGCTTGAGAAACGCCGAAGTTGCCACCGAGCTCGGCTTGGCAGAAACCACCGTTACGGGATACATCAAGGATATCTACCGCAAACTCGGCATTTCATCGCGCGCCGAGGCGTCCTGGCACGCGACACGGCTGGGCCTTCGCACATCAGCCGAAACCGACAACCGTTGATGGTACACTGGGCTGCGGATCCCGGTTCCTGCCTCGTGAAACTCCGGGACGACTTCGCCGTAAGGCGCAACCCAGTCATTTCATGATCATGCCCCGCTGCTCCGAGCAGTTTTTTGATCGGCGTATTCGCGTTTGGAATCAGAACTTTATCCAATGGGCGACCATCGACTTAAGCACAATGGATAATTGAAGGACCGTTTACCCTTCGGTTACCAGAGATACTCCGGTCGGCCGTGCCCGCATTCCGGAAGTGCTCACGCAATTGGGAGGAACCTCTTTATGAGCCAGAAATTCATGCTCAATCGCCGTTCTGTGCTGCGTTATGGCGGCGTGGCGGCAACCACGCTTGCAACGCCCTACTTCTTCACGCGCGGCGCTCTTGCGCAGAGTGAAGACTACCGCAATGCGCCGAAGGGCGATACGGTGACCCTGGGCTTCAACGTCCCGCAGACGGGCGCTTATGCCGACGAAGGCGCCGACGAGCTTCGCGCTTACGAACTGGCCGTCGAGCACATCAATGCCGGCGGAGGCGGCATGCTCGACACGTTCTCGTCGAAAGCCCTGACCGGCGGCATCAACGGCAAGAAGGTCGCCTTCGTGACCGGCGACACGCAGACCAAATCCGATGCGGCACGTGCATCCGCAAAGCGCATGGTCGAGTCGGACGGCGCGATCATGATCACCGGCGGTTCATCGTCGGGCGTTGCCGTGGCCGTGCAAGACTACTGCCAGACCGCCGGCATCATCTTCATGGCCGGCCTGACGCACGCCAATGACACCACCGGCAAGGACTGCCGCGCCAACGGCTTCCGTCACTTCTTCAACACCGAAATGTCGGGCGCGGCCCTAGCGCCGGTGATGAAGAACCAGTTTGGTTCGGAGCGGGTGGCCTACCACCTGACCGCCGACTACAACTGGGGCTGGAGCCAGGAAGGCTCGATCAAGAAGTACTCGGAGCAGCTTGGCTGGCAGACCGCAGCCGCCGTCCGCACGCCGCTCGGTGCCGGCGACTTCTCGCAGTACATCACCCCTGTCCTGAACTCGGGCGCCGACGTGCTGGTTCTCAACCACTACGGCCGCGATATGGTCAACTCGCTGACCCAAGCCGTTCAGTTCGGTCTGCGCGGAAAGCAGGTCAACGGCAAGGACTTCGGCATCGTGGTGCCGCTTTACTCGCGTCTGATGGCACAGGGTGCCGGCGAGAACGTGAAGGGCATCTACGGTTCGACCAACTGGCACTGGTCGCTGCAGGACGCCGGCTCGCAGGCCTTCGTCCGTTCGTTCGGCGAGAAGTACGGCTTCCCGCCATCGCAGGCAGCTCACACCTGCTACTGCCAGGCGATCCTCTACGCCGATGCCGCACAGCGTGCCGAGACCTTCCGTCCGTCGGCAGTCGGCGCCGCACTCGAGGGCTTCGATTTCGACGGCCTCGGCAATGGCCCGACGACCTACCGCGCTGAAGACCATCAGTGCTTCAAGGACGTTCTGGTCGTGAAGGGCAAGGAAAACCCGAGCTCGAAATTCGACATCCTGGAAGTCGTCGAGGTCACCCCGCGCACGCAGGTCGAGTACGCGACCGACATGCTGGGCTGCAACCGCGGCGACATCAACGACGGCGTCTAATCAACGCCATCATCGTCACGGCCGGCCCCCTTCCCGGGGCCGGCCATCTCTCAGTATTCCAGGGGGGAATCGGTCATGGACGCGATTCTGCTGCAAATTCTCAATGGGCTGGACAAGGGCGGCGCGTATGCGCTGATCGCGCTTGGGCTGACCATCATCTTCGGCACGCTTGGTGTCGTGAACTTCGCGCATGGCGCGCTATTCATGCTGGGTGCCTTCTGCGCGGTGACGATGCAGCGCATCCTGCAGATCTCCTACGTGACCGAATCGGCGACCGAGAAGGACTTCCTCGGCAACCCGCTGAAGATCGAAACCCCCTATATCGAGCACTGGTTCGGCGATTTCGGGTCCTTCCTGATCGAGTATTCCGTGCCGGTGTCGATCATCATGGCCATACCGGCCATGCTATTGATCGGGATAATCATGGAGCGCGGCCTAATCCGCTTCTTCTACAAGCGCCCGCATGCCGAGCAGATCCTGGTGACCTTCGGCCTTGCGATCGTCTTGGGTGAGATAATCAAGAAATTCTACGGCGCCAACCCGATCCCGATGCCTGCGCCGGACATTGCGCGCGGCATGATCGATATCGGCGTCATGCTCGGCCTCGACCCGGGCACCGTGCCCTATCCGACCTGGCGTCTTGTCTACTTCCTGTTCTCCCTGATTCTGATCGGCGGCGTGTTTGCCTTCCTGCAATTCACCACCTTCGGAATGGTGGTGCGCGCCGGCATGGCCGACCGCGAAACCGTTGGGCTGCTTGGGATCGATATCGACCGGCGTTTCACCACTGTATTCGGAATTGCCGCCGTGGTGGCGGGACTGGCGGGGGTCATGTACACGCCGATCCAGCCGCCGGACTATCACTGGGGCATGGACTTCCTGGTGCTGTCCTTCGTCGTGGTCGTGGTCGGCGGCATGGGTTCGCTGAGCGGCGCAGTCGCGGCAGGCTTCCTCTTGGGCGTGCTGCAATCCTTCGCCTCGATGAGCGAAGTGAAAGCCATCCTGCCCGGCATCGACCAAATCATTATTTACCTCGTCGCGGTCTTCGTACTGCTGACACTGCCGCGCGGCCTGCTTGGGCGCAAAGGCGTGATGGAGGACTGAGACCATGTTGCGAACCTTCACCACAAACGACTGGCTCATGCTGATCGGCTTTACCGTCGTGGTGTTTGCCGGCCCTTGGACCTTGCAGCCCTTCGGCGCGGCCTATCCCGACCTCCTGCAGAAGTTCGCGATCTTCGGAATCTTCGCGATCGGCTTCAACATCCTGTTCGGCCTGACCGGCTATCTGTCCTTCGGACACGCCGCGTTCATCGGGATCGGTTCCTACGCGACGGTTTGGTCGTTCAAGCTGTTCACCATGAACGTGATCCCGGCGCTTGCGCTGTCGATCATTCTGGCCGGGGTGTTTGCCCTTCTGATCGGCTATGTGTCGCTGCGTCGTTCGGGGATCTACTTCTCGATCCTGACGCTGGCCTTCGCGCAGATGTCGTACAATCTTGCCTATTCCGTGCTGACGCCTATCACAAACGGCGAAACCGGACTGCAGGTGCGTGCGATTCGCGACAGCGCGGAAACCTCGCTGCGCGACGGCGATATCCGGATCATCGACCAGGCGTTCGGCCTGACTGAGACGGGCGTTCCGATCACCAACCTGTTCGGCATTCCGATGAGCGGCTACACGGGCTTCTACTTCTGCGCCGTGGTGCTGGTGATCTGTTTCTTTATCGCGATGTGCATCACGAAGTCGAACTTCGGCATGATGCTGAAGGCGATCAAATCGAACCAGAGCCGCCTGAACTACACCGGCATCCACACCCGCCCCTATCTGATCGCCGCTTTTGTGATCTCGGGCATGTATGCTGGCCTCGCCGGCTCGCTGCTGGCGATCACGGACCCGATCGCGGGTGCCGAACGCATGCAGTGGACGGCTTCGGGTGAAGTCGTGCTGATGACCATTCTGGGCGGCGTTGGAACGCTGATCGGACCGGTGCTCGGCGCGGGCCTGATCAAGTATGCCGAGCAGAAGGTCTCCTCTTGGAACGAGGGCATCCTGCACCAGGCGCTGTCGTTCCTGCCGGATGGCATGGAAGACTTCGTTGTCGGGATCGCTTCGCTGTTCGTCGGCGAAGGCTGGCACCTGACGCTCGGCCTGTTGTTCATGATCATCGTGATCTTCCTGCCAGGCGGGCTCATGGAAGGCGCGCGGCGCATCGCCGCGCTATTCCGCCGTGGCGGAAACTCGGAAACGACAGTAGGCTCCGTTGGCGAAGCCATGGGAGAACGGGGGTAAGTCATGTCGGTAACAGCTGAAATACTGGACGACGACGAAGAACGCGGCTTCAAGAGCGGCATTCCCGACAAGGTTCTGCACATCGATGACGTGCACAAGAGCTTCTCGGGACTGCACGCGCTGAGCGATGTCGACCTGGATGTGCGCAAGGGCGAGACCCACGCCATCATCGGACCGAACGGCGCCGGCAAGTCGACGCTCCTGAATGTGTGTGTCGGGCGGCTGAAGCCCGACCGTGGCGCGGTGATCTTCGATGGCGAGGTGCTGACCGGCAAATCGCCACACGAGATCAACCAGCTCGGCGTGGCGCGCGTCTTCCAAACACCCGAGGTGTTCCTCGATCTGACGGTCCTGGAGAACGTCATGGTGCCGGCGCTGTCCAAGCGGGACGGTCACTTCAAGCTGAACATGTTCCGGGCCTTCGCGGATGAACGGACAATCCGCGAGGAAGCGATCGAGATCATCCACAATGTCGGTTTGCACGCGCAGCTCAATGACTCCGCGTCCAGCATGTCGCGCGGCGACAAGCGGCGGCTGGAACTGGCCATGGGTCTGATTCAGCATCCCAAGCTGCTGTTGCTCGACGAGCCGACGGCGGGCATGGCGCGGCACGACACCAACGCGACGATCGAGCTGCTCAAGAAAATCAAGGAAGGCGGGATGACCAAGGTCATCATCGAACACGACATGCATGTGGTGTTCTCGCTTGCAGACCGGATCAGCGTGCTGGCCGGAGGACGCATCATCGCCCAGGGCACGCCGGAGGAGATCAAGAACAATCCGCGGGTCAAGGAAGCCTATCTCGGGGAGGAGCAGGTATGAGCGAAGTGGTACAGGGCGAACCGGGACACCCTGTCCTCGGCGATGTGAAATCGACCTATTTCGCGGTCCGCAATCTCAAGGCCTATTACGGCGACAGCTTCATCGTGCAGAACATCTCCTTCGATGTGAAGGAAGGCGAAATCCTCGCCCTGCTCGGCCGAAACGGCGCCGGAAAGACGTCGACGCTGCGCTCGATCGCACGCGCCGGCTCGCCGGAACTGCGTTCAGGCGAAGTCTGGCTCAAGGGAGAGCCCGTGCACAAGATGCAGTCGTTCCAGGCCGCGTTGCACGGTATTCAACTCGTACCCGAAGACCGGCGCATCATTCCCGGCATGACGGTGGAGGAAAACCTCGACCTTGCATGCATTTCCGGGGAGCTTGGCTGGGATTACGAGCGGATCTACAACCTGTTCCCGCGCCTGAAGGAACGCCGACGGCAGGAAGGAACGACGCTGTCAGGCGGCGAACAGCAAATGCTCGCAATCAGCCGCGCGCTGGCGCGTGATCTCAAGCTGCTGCTGCTCGACGAACCCTATGAGGGGCTCGCGCCGGTCGTGCGTCACGATATCGAGAAGGCGCTGATCGAGGTGCGCAGCGCCGGCATCACGACGATCATCGTCGAGCAGAATGCGGTGGCGGCGCTGAAGCTCGCCGACCGGGCGGTCATCCTCGACACCGGCGAAGTCGTCTACGACGGCACCGCTCAGGAAGTTCTGGAAAACGAGCAGCTGCGCCACGACTATCTGGCGATCTAGCGGCTGGTCATGCAGCCAGAAACAGAAAGGGCGGCTCAGGCCGCCCTCTTTTTTTTGGATTGGTTTTGCAGTGACAGCGATCAGGCTGCCAAGTCCTCGAGCTGCGAGCCGATCAACGGCTCGGGATCGAGGAAGCAGATCATCTGATCGTCGAGCGCCACGATCGCCTTGGCGAGCGCACGTTCGCTCGGCGGCAGGACATCCGGGACGGGCTGCAGATCCGACTGCTTGACCGTGATCATGTCGGAGACGTTCTCAACGAGAAGGCCGACCAGTTTCTTGCCCTGGTCGATCACGATAATCGCGCTGCGCTCGGTCGGATTGGCCGGTGCCAGTCCAATGCGAACCGCCACGTCGATCACGGGAATGACCGAGCCGCGAAGGTTGATGACTCCCAGCACGTGGGAGGGAGCGTGCGGCATCGGCGTGCATGGCGCCCATCCGCGGATCTCGCGCACCACCATGATATCAACGCAATAAACCTGCTCGCCGAGCCGGAACGATATAATCTCCACGGTTTGCTCGCGCGTGTGTTCGTTACCGGTTTCCATTCGACCTTCTCCAGTCCAATTCAATAAACGCGGGTGGCCCGCAGCGGAAACGTACAAAACGGCTCGGCCCGCGCCACATCTGTCGGCGTCCGGGTTTCCGGCTGTCTCGTCCTGAATCTGAAAACACATTCGGGCCTGGTTTCGCGCTGGAAACAAACATCGCGCGTCGACGCCCGCACGCAAAAACTGACCTCAAACATTTAAGGAAAGCATAACGTAACGAACGGAAGATTCCGTTTTCCGGCAGGTTCCGGATTACGCCATGAATGTGCCGCTAGGTCAGCTTCAACCCGCGAACGTATTGCCTGCGGGCAGTGGCGACAGGCGGATGAGCCGGGAGTCCGCAACGGCGGCTTGGCGATGGATCACGGCCTTCTGGTAATCCGGGTTCTTTACCATCTGCACGAACGCATCCGACGACGGGTATTCGGCAATGAAGCAGCGGTCCCAGTGTTCGTCTGCGGGGCCGATCAGCATCAGCTTGAAATCGCCCGACCACGCGATCCGGCCGCCAGCCGCCTTAAAAATCGGTGCACTTTCACGGCCATAGGCCGCATAGGCTTCCTCACCGGTGCAACTCCGGCCATCGGGATAGGCGGCCTGATCGCGAAACCGGACAAGATTGAGCATATGAACAGGACTAGCGTCCTCCATGCGGCGGAATGCGCCAAAGGTCTCGCGGTCCGGATCGATATGGTGCGGCATGACAGGGCTCTCCGTTTGGGCGCCAGTTCAATCGCGTCGCGCGCAGATTTCAAGATACATTCGGCATGCCGCCAAGCTTGCCGAGCAGTTCGGCAACATTCGCGGATTCGAATTTCTTGAGTAATCGGGCACGGCAAGCCTCGACCGTGCGCGGTGAGATACCGATGATGCGGGCGATCTCCTTGCTGGTGCGGCCCTCGCCCAGATACATCACAACCTGCCGTTCGCGCACGCTCAATTGGGTCACCGGCCTTTCGTGCGACAGATCGGCGAAACTCCACACTGCCTTCATCAGCGGATCGCCCTCCTCCGTCAGCGTTACGCCACGCACCCGAACCCAGAACAGTGAGCCGTCGGAGCGCGCCATGATGCGCTCGTCTGAGTAACGTCCCTCCTCGCGCAAGGGCCTAATGCCGACCTCGCGGATGCGCACGAATTCCTCGTAAGACGGATAGAGGATCACAAAGGACTGGTCGCGCAATTGGTCGACGGTAAAGCCGAACATCTCCGCGAAAGCCGGGTTGCATGTGCGGATGACGCGATTTTCGGTCATCACGATACCGACGGGCGCATGCTCCCAGGCCAGCAGGTCGAGCGTATCGTGGTTCTGCGCGCTATCCATACGTAATTCTACGTTATTGCCAGCATGTGTGTTCTCGCCGGATATTAGCACCCGGCTCGCATGTGCAAAGAGGAATGTACATTGCGGCGCGGTTCGACAGAAGCGGATCGCAGCCGAACCGAGCGGCAGGGAGGATCAATCGAACCGATTCCGCATCATGCGGACTGTACTCATCATTGGCCGGCTGCCGCGCGCCGGCGCCGCGCACGCCAATTGCGCGGCAGCGACAGGAAGCGGTGTTCGATCAGCTGCCCGATTACGATTTTAGACGGAGGAACCTGACATGAAACGGATAATCGCGACGTTGGCCATCGCCGGCATTGTCGCCGGCGGCATGGTCGCCACAGCATCAGCCGAGGAGGACACGGCCCGGATTGCCTTGGTGCATGGCCTGTCCGGATCGACATTCGAAGTCTTCTCCAAGCAGACTTCGACCGGCTTCAATATGGGGCTGGAATACGCCACCGACGGCACCATGGCGATCAAGGGCCGCAAGATCGAGGTCCTGGAGAAGGATACCCAGTTCAAGCCCGACGTGGCACGCTCGGTGCTGGCCGAAGCCTATGGCGACGATGACGTTCTGCTGGCGGTCGGCGGCACCTCGTCCGGCGTGACGACGGCGATGCTGCCGGTGGCCGAGGAATACGAGAAGATCCTGCTGGTCGAACCCGCGGTCGCCGACTCGCTGACCGGGCCGGATTCCAACCGCTATGTCTTCAAGACCTCGCGCAACTCGTCGATGGACATGCAGGCCCAGGCGCTGGCGCTCAAGCCCGATGCGGACCTGCATGTGGCAACGCTGGCCGAGGACTATGCCTTTGGCAAGGACGGCATCGCTGCCTTCAAGAAGGCGCTGGAAGGCACCGGCGCGACCGTCGTCGCCGAAGAGTATGTTCCGCTCAAGACCACCGACTACACTGCCGTTGGTGAGCGCCTGTTCAACGCGTTAAAGGACAAGCCGGGCCGCAAGGTGATCCTGATTTACGTCGCTGGCTCCGGCGATCCGATGGGTGCCCTGACAGGCATGGATCCGTCGCGCTTCGACATCGAGATTTCGACAGGCGGGCACATCCTCGCCGTGCTGCCCACTTACAAGCGGGTGCCCGGCATGGAAGGCGCGATTTACTACTATTACGAGGCGCCGAACAATCCGATCAACGACTGGCTCGTCACCGAACATCAGAAGCGCTACGACGCGCCGCCGGATTTCTTCACCGCCGGTGGCATGGCGGCCGGGCTTGCCGTCGCCAAGGCGCTGGAAACGGCCGATGACTGGGACACCGAAACGCTGATCGAAACGATGGAAGGCATGAGCTGGGAGACGCCGAAGGGAACGATGATGTTCCGGCCGGAAGATCACCAGGCCCTGCAGTCGATGTTCCACTTCAAGATCCGCGTCGATGACAATGTCGACTGGGCGATCCCGGACCTCGTGCGCGAGATCAAGCCCGAGGAGATGAACATCCCGCTCGGCCGGACCAACTGACATCAAAGGGCCCCTGCCCCCGCCTGGCCTCCCCAGTTGGAGTTGCCGGGTGGGGAACACGGGCGATACCGATGACCTCCCCCTCCATTGAAACACGCGACCTGACGATCCGCTTCGGCGGGCACACCGCCGTGAATGCCGTGTCATGCGCGTTCCATCCCGGCGAACTGACGGTCATTGTCGGTCCGAACGGTGCCGGAAAGACCACATATTTCAGCCTGATTTCCGGCCAGTTGCCACCGAGCACGGGAACCGTGCTGAAGAACGGCGCCGACATCACGCGGCTGTCGCCGTCGGCAAGGGCCAAGGCGGGCATCGGCCGCGCCTTCCAGTTGACCAACCTGTTTCCGAAGCTTTCGGTGCTGGAGAATGTGCGGCTCGCCGTGCAGGCCCGGCGCGGCATCGGCCCGCGCCTGTTCCGTCCGGCATCCGCATTCACCGATATCGCCGACCGGGCGCATGACCACCTCAAGGCAACACGGCTGGACAGTGTCGCCAACCTGCCGGCCGCCGCCCTGCCGCATGGCGACCAGCGCAAGCTGGAAGTCGCGCTGCTGCTGGCGATGGAACCGGACGTGTTCATGTTCGACGAGCCGACCGCCGGCATGAGCGTTGATGAAGCGCCGGTCATCCTGGAACTGATCGACGCGATCCGCAAGGACACAACCAAGACGGTGCTGCTGGTCGAACACAAGATGGATGTGGTCCGGGCGCTCGCCGACAGGATCATCGTTCTGCACAATGGCGAACTTGTCGCCGACGGCCCGCCGGACGAGGTGATCGCACTGCCGGTGGTGCGCGAAATATATCTCGGCATTCCGGCCGACGAGGAGGCGGCAGCATGAGCGAACATGTTCTGCGCCTCGACGATGTGCATACCGACATCGGCGAGTACCAGGTGCTGCACGGCATCTCGTTTGATGTTCCCGAAGGCGGCGTGCATGTGCTGCTCGGCCGCAACGGTGCGGGCAAGACGACGACGCTGCGCACCATCATGGGGCTTTGGCGGGCGCGGTCTGGCGCGATCGTCTTCAAACATCACGACATTACCGCCCTGCACACATCCGACATCGCCCGGCTCGGCATCGCCTATGTGCCCGAGAACATGGGCATCTTTGGCGGGCTGACCGTGCAGGAAAACATGCGGCTGGCAACCGCGACCGGCGCTTTCGACGACAACCGGCTTGGCCGCATCTTAGAACTGTTCCCGGCCATGGAGAAATTCTGGACCAAGCCGGCATGGTCCTTGTCGGGCGGCCAGAAACAGATGCTGGCGATTTCGCGGGCGATCATCGAGCGCCGCGAACTGATCCTGATCGACGAACCGACCAAGGGGCTCGCCCCGTCGATCATCCGCGCCATGATCGAGGCGTTCCGCGAAATCGGCCGCGACGCGACGATCCTGCTGGTCGAGCAGAACTTCCTGTTCGCCTCGTCGCTCGGCCGCAATGTCTGCGTCATCGACGACGGGCGGATCGTCCATTCCGGCACCATGAGCGCGATGGTCGAGGACACCAACCTGCAAACCCGGCTGCTCAGCCTGTCGCTCGACGCGCATCAATAGGAGAACGGCGCGCCATGAACGCACCCATCGCATCTCTCTTTCAACGCATTGGCGGGGTCAACGCGCTGCCGGTGCTGCTGATGATCGTCGCGCTGCCGCTGGTCGGCTCGTTTCCGTCCTGGGCGACGCTGACCATCGCCGGCCTCGCCATGGGCATGATGATCTTCCTGATGGCGTCGGGACTGAGCCTAGTGTTCGGCCTGATGGATGTGCTGAATTTCGGTCATTCGGCCTTCATCTCGTTTGGCGCGTTTATCGCCGCCTCGGTGCTGGCCGCGCTCGCGGCATGGGTCGGCGCTGATTCTCTGACGCTGAACTTTCTGGCGCTCTTCGCGGCCATCGGCTCGGCAACCTTGTTCGGGCTGGCGGCCGGCTGGTTCTTCGAGCGGGTCATCATCAAGCCGGTCTACGCCGACCATCTGCGCCAGATCCTGATCACCATCGGGGCGCTGATCATCGCCGAGCAGATCATCCTGGCGGTGTGGGGCGGCAGCCCGGTCGCGGTGCCGCGCCCGGCGCTGCTCGACGGGTCGTTCATTATCGGCGACGTGGCGATCGAAATCTACCGGGTGTTCGCCTTCTTTCTGGGGCTGGCCGTGTTCATCGCGCTCAGCGTGGTTTTGAACCGCACGCGCATCGGGCTTCTGATCCGCGCCGGCGTGGAAAACCGCGAAATGGTGGAAGCGCTGGGTTTCAGGATCGAACGGCTGTTCATCGCGGTGTTCATGATCGGCTCGGCGCTGGCGGCGATGGGCGGCGCGATGTGGGCCGGCTACCAGGGCCTGATTTCCGGGGCGCTCGGCGGCGAACTGATGATCCTCGTTTTCATCGTCGTGATCATCGGCGGGCTCGGCTCGATCGAGGGATCGCTGCTCGGCGCGCTTCTGGTCGGGCTGCTCGGCAACTATGTGGCCTTTATCTTCCCGAAACTGTCGCTTGCCTCCAACATGCTCCTGATGATGGCGATCCTGCTGTGGCGGCCGCTCGGCTTGCGCCCGGCGGTCTCGAAATAGGAGCGGGCCATGACCTCGATAGACCTCGCCTCCGCGCCGCCCGCCGACAGCGCCCGCACCGGCCGCCTCATCGTCTACGGCATCGTGTTTGTCATCGCACTGGCGCTCGCGCTGGCGCCGTTCCTGTTCCAGGATGTCCGTTCCAGCCAGGTCGCGGCGCGGATTTGCGTGTTCATCGTGCTGGCTGCGAGCTACGACCTCCTGATCGGCTATACCGGTATCGTCTCCTTCGCCCACACGATGTTCTTCGGCCTCGGCGCCTATGGCGCGGCAATCGCGCTGAAGACGATGGGGCCGGGCTGGGACGCGGTGCTGCTCGGCGGCGCGGCCGGCGTGGTCGCCGCAATCGTGCTGGCGGTGGCCATCGGCGTGCTGTCGCTCCGGGTCAAGGCGATCTTCTTTGCCATGGTGACGCTGGCCGCGGCGTCGGTGATGATGGTGCTGGCCTCGCAATTCTCGGATTTTACCGGCGGCGAGGACGGCATCGTCTACAAGGCGCCGGACCTGTTCAAGCCGGCAACAAAGCTGGTGACCGACGACAACGGCAAGGTGGTCAAACTGTTCGGCGTCTCGCTGAACGGCAAGATCGCCGCCTACTATTTCGTGTTCCTCAGCTGTCTGATGCTGTTCTACGCGCTGGTGCGAATCGTCCGGTCGCCGCTCGGTACGGTGCTGGAGGCGATCCGCGAGAACGAGATGCGGGCCGAGGCCATCGGCTACCGGGTCGTTGCCTACCGGACATCGGTGTTCGTGATCGCAGCCGTCATCGCGGCGCTGGCCGGTACGGTGTGGGCGGTGTGGCTGAAATATACCGGGCCGGAGACGACGCTTTCCTTTGCCATCATGATCGACATCCTCTTGATGGTGGTGATCGGCGGCATGGGCACCATGGTCGGCGCGGTGATCGGCGTTGTTTTGATGAGCCTGGCGCAGTTCTATCTGAAGGACCTGATGGCCAGCGCGGCTGAAGCGACGGAGGCGATCCCGCTCATTCCGGAACTGCTCGATCCCGACCGCTGGCTGTTGTGGCTGGGCATCATCTTCATTCTCCTTGTCTATTTCTTCCCGGCCGGTATCGCCGGAACGCTGATGAAGAAGGGCGGTCACTGATGGCGGAACGACGCTCGATCTATGTTGCCTGCGGCGCCCATGAGTTGCATGCCAGCGTCTGGGGCGACAGCGCCAAGCCGGCGCTGGTGATGTGGCACGGGCTGGCGCGCACCGGCCGCGATTTCGACGAGGCGGCGGCCGCCCTTTCGGCCGACTATTTCGTCATCTGCCCGGACACGCTGGGACGCGGGCTGTCGTCGTGGGCAGTCGATGTCGCCACCGATTATTCCTACGCCGCCTATGGCGCACACGCGGCTGCGCTGCTCGATGCGCTCGGCGTCGGCAAGGTGCGCTGGGTCGGCACGTCGATGGGCGGGCTGATCGGCGTCACGCTGGCTGCCGGGCCGCTCAAGGACCGGATCACCCACCTTGCTGTCAACGACATCGGACCATGGATCCCGGAGGCGGCGACCGGGCGTATCGCCGACTATGTCGGCAACCCGCCGAAATTCCACACGATCGGCGATCTGGAACAGTGGCTGCGCACCAGCTATGCGCCGTTCGGCCCGAACAGCGACGCATTCTGGCGGCGCATGGCCGACACCTCGATGCGGCGCGCCGACGACGGCAGGGTAACCGTGCATTACGACCCGAACATCGTCACCCAGTTTACCGTGCACAAGAGCGATCTCGACTGCTGGGATGCCTGGGACGCGCTCGATCTGCCGGCGCTGTTGCTGCGCGGCGAGAATTCGGACGTGCTGCCGGCCAATGTGGCGCAGGACATGGTCGCCCGCGGCCCGAAACCGCAACTGGTCGAATTTGCCGGTGTCGGCCATGCACCGACGCTCGCCACAGACCGCGAGATCGCGGTGCTGCGAGAATTCCTGGCTTGAGGGATCAGGATTCCCGGAAAGCGCGCGACATGCTGTTGACGACCGGTTGCAACAGATAAGTCAGGAACGTCCGCTCGCCTGTCCTGATATAGACCTCTGTGGGCATTCCCGGTGTCGGATGGAAGTTGAGTTCTCCGGCCATGGCACTGTCGAGTCGAATGCGTGCGACATAAACATCTTCCCGCGAGAGCGCACCGCGCCGCTCGTCTGCCAGCGTGTCAGCAGATACGTAAATGACTTCACCCGGTATCATCGGTGTCACGCGCTGGCTGAGCGCGCTCAGCCTGACCACGGCCTCCTGTCCTTTCTTGACGTTCTCGATATCCTGCGGGCGCACTTCAGCCTCAATGATCAATTCGTCGCCGATCGGAAGCAGTTCCAGTATGTCTTTCCCCGGCTCGATGACCCCACCGGAAGTATGATAGCGTAGCGCAACGACAACGCCTTTCACCGGCGCAATGATGTCGACGCGGTCGAGAACGTTTTGCGCAGACCGAATGCGCTGCCGGACATCCTGCAGTTCGCCTTCGACGCCCTGCAACTGATCGACAGCTTCCTGGACATAAACCTTCTTCTCATGGGCGATCAGCCGCTCGGTACGTGCGATCTGTTCCTTGGCGTCGCCAATTTCGGCACGCAGCCTACCGGCTTCGCCTTCGAGTTTTGCCTGTGCACGCTGCAAGGCCAGGATTTCCGGCTTCTTCAGGTGGCCCTTGCGCAGCAGTTCGTTCTTGGCCTCCATTTCCTCGGCCACATATTCGAGCTGGTCGCCGATGGCATTGAACTGTGCCTGATAGCCGTTAATCCGCTCTCGCAATGCTGCGATTCCCCTTTGATGCACTTCTATCTGGCTGGTCAGCGTGTCGCGGCGCGTCTGAAACGTGACTCTCTGGACGCCGATGATCTCGTGTATGTCCGGGTCCGTGGTCGTCGCGGTCAAGTCATCGGCAAAAGCGATTTCTTCCTTCAATTCGGCCGCAGCATGCAAACGCGCTTCCATGGCCTTGAGCCCGAAGAGGCGCAGAACAAGCCGGCGCAACTGCGCCTTGGGCGCCGTCTCGTCGAGCCTGATCATGGTCTGCCCCGGTTCGACAACATCACCCTCGCGCACCAGAATCTCATCAATCACGCCGCCTTCCAGGTGCTGGACGTGCTTGTTCTGACCGGTAGCGACGAATGTTCCAGGAGCGACGACCGCCCCGTCAATCGGCGCGGTGCCAGCCCATGCGCCGAATCCGAAAACAGCCACGATCAACACCAGGAAGCCTGTGATTGTAGGAATTGAGACATTGCTCGGTACATCCGAGTACCAGGTGCGTATTTCTGTCGACCCTCGGCGCATGATCCACCCACTCCTCTTGTGCCGTCACCGTTTTGGGGTGCGGCGTTCCAATCCGCCGCCTGCCAGTGACTGGCGCGCTTATCCTGTCGAATTCAAACCGGACACCGCCGTCAGTTCAGCCCCGAACCCTGCGGCCCCTCCACCGGCGCCCGCGCGCCGTTTGGCGGCGCGTTCTTCGCGGCAGCCAGCTTGACAATAATTTCGTCGCGAGCCCCCAGAGCGTGTACGGAACCGTGCTTGAGCATCATGATCTTGTCCACGCTCTTGAGCAGTGAAGGACGCTGTGTGACGGCGATGACCGTAATCTCTCGCTGCCTGGCCCGCGTGAGAGCGCTGGCCAAGGCTTCTTCACCGGGGGTATCGAGGTTGGAGTTCGGCTCATCGAGCACGAGCAGCTTCGGTTCGCCAAAGAATGCCCGAGCAAGGCCGATCCGCTGTTTCTGACCGCCGGACAGCGGGCTTCCGTCCGTCGCGATCTGGGTTTCATATCCTTGCGGGAACTCCGCGATCATCTCGTGCACGCCCGCTAGTTCGGCGGCATCGAAGACCGCCTCGTCCGTGGCGTCGTCGCGCATGCGTGCGATGTTGGCCTTGATCGAGCCCGGAAAAAGCTCGACATCCTGCGGCAGATAGCCGACGCTCTCGCCGAACTGGCGCGGATCCCAATTTCGCAGGTCCATTTGGTCGAGCCGTACATTGCCCGCTGTCGGCGTGAGCGAACCAACAAGCATGCGCGCCAAGGTCGACTTGCCGGTTCCAGAAGGCCCGACAATTGCGAGGGATTCGCCCGGTTCCAGCGAGAAGGTAACTCCGTTCAGGATCACCTTCTTGGTTGACGGCGGAACATACAGGATTTTGTCGACATTGAGTTGGCCACGCGGACGCGGCAGACGTAGCCGTTCGAGATTGAGCGGTGAATTGCCCAGCAGTTGCCGGATTCGCGCCAAAGCCGAGCGCGCCTGCACAAAGCTGCGCCAACCCTCGATTGTTCCTTCCACCGGAGCCAGCGCGCGACTTCCGATGATTGACGCAGCAATAATCATGCCGCCCGTCAGACTGCCGCTCAGCGCCAAGTGGGCACCCCAGCCAAGCATGCAGATCTGGGTCGCGAGTCGAACGAATTTGGAAACACCTGCCATGATGATGTTTCGGTCTTGTGCGACCACCTGCGCCTTCAGGGATTCCGCTGTTTCATGACCCCACAGCAACACACCTTCCTTGATCATGCCCATAGCGTTGATGACCTGCGCATTCCGCGACAGAGCATCGGCCTGATAGTTGGCCCGCATGGTGTAGGCGTTGGCTCGGGCGAATGGCACTGCGGTCATCTTCTGGTTGATCAGGGCGATCACGAACAGTGTCAGGCCGGCGCCAGTAATGATGAAACCGAGATGGGGGTGGATCAGGAACACAGCGAGAAAAAAGACCGGCGCCACCGGCGCGTCGAACATCTGCAGAAGCACGGGCCCGGTCACGAAGCTGCGCAATTGCTGGAGGTCGCTGAGCGCCTGGAACTCCTTGTTGGAGCCGGGATGCGATACTTTTACCGCGGCACTGAGTACCGGCTCGCCCAGCCGGGTTTCCGCTATGACGGCAATACGCATGAGAACGACGCGGCGCAGCATGTCCAAAATGACATGTATGCCAAGCGCGCCGACGACGATGACAGTCAGCATGATCAGCGTGTCGATGCTGCGGCTTGTCAGAACCCGGTCGGAGATCTGGAACAGATATATCGGCATCGCCAAGACGAGAAGATTGGCGAACACCGAGAAAACTCCGACGACAACGAAACTGCGCCGAACGACAGCCATGCCCTTGCGCAGGACTTCACGGTAATCGGGGGCGCCGGTGCGGGTTTGCAGTTGGGTGGAACCGCCCGAATTGTCATTGCCCGCCGATGACCATGCAGGCCCCTTGCCTGATCGAGCCGCAGCGTCATCGCTGCCATTCTTGCCTGAAGCACTCATATGTGTCCCCGGTTCGCCCCAAATCGCAGTTTCATGCTGGTTCCCGTTTTTACCCGTCAGCTCATCATGCTGTGCAGCATGTCGGCATGGGCGTGACCCGGTGCCGAGCCTGTGGGCAGTATCTGACCATCGAACTGGTCTGCCCCGATCTCGTCGAGATTGGGCATCAGCGACGCCATGACCTGCATGGTCTCCAAGCTGGAGTCGGTGTCCTCGTCGCTGACATATTCCGCCTGAACGAGCAGCGAATCTTCGTAGTAACGTCCGCCGAGAAACTGGAACGGCGACGAGCTGTCGACATCGAGGATCGTGGCGGTGTTGATCTCCACATTCTCGCCGCTGACGACATCCTGGACGAAGCCCTCCGGATCGCTTCCGTCGAGCTGCTCCATGGCGGCGGCGCTCTGCTTGGCATAATCGGCATCGGCGACGACATTGGTCTGCTCGATGATCTTGTATTCGTAGTAGTCGCCGGCGACGTAGAGGACGTCCATCGTGTCTGTGCCATTGCCGGGTAGCGCGGCAGCAACCGAGTAGTCGAGCAGGTATTCCGTGTCCTGTGTTCCGATCGCCTCGGCCAGCTTGCCGACCTTGTTGTTCATGTCGCGGAAGCCGTCGCCGCCGCCAATGTTGACAATCGCGGCCTCATTCAAGAGCTCGTTGCCGCCCGCCTCGACCGATTGCGACGGCATGCCGTTTACCGTGCCTTCGCCGCCACCCTCGATCTTGATTATATCGCTGTCGAGCAGAACATTCTGCTGGATGATCGAATTGAACTCGTAGTAGTTGCCGTCGACGACGATCAAATCGTAGTTGTCGAGTTCAACACTTTGCATCGCATTGAGAAGACCGTTCTCGCCAAGTGTCGCCGTGAACGCGGTGTTTGCCGCCATCTGCACGCTGATGTCGTTGTCATAAAGCGTGTTGATCTGGACGGTTGACGAGATGTCATAGAAATCCTGCATCACGTAATCGACTTGCCAAGTGGCTCCCGGCATGAGCGGGCCGAACGCTGCATTGCCGAATACCGTGCCCTGATCGTCGATGAACGTGGCGTCGTTGACAACGCTGTTGCCATCCGTCGACAGGCTGACCGCTCCGGCGCCGCCGGATACTTGGACACTGTCATTGTCGGCAAGAACATTGACCTGAACGATGGTGTTGGTCTCGAAGTAATCGCCCGCCACGATGATCGACCCCACTGCCTCGGTGTAGTCGGTGATCGCGGCCGCGTTGTTGGCCGTGTTGCCGCCGAGCATGGCTTTCTGCGCGGGCTGGTGATCCGCAGAAGTCTCGACGCCATTGACGGTCTGGGTGGCGGTTCCTTCGTTGCTGAGCACCGGATTGACCAGCAAATCCGCGTCGGTCATGCCGTTCGACTGGCCAATGTCGATGGCGACGACGTCAAGCGACACCGAACCGTCGCCCGGAACCACCGCGATCTCGGCAACATTGGCCTGGCCGTTGTCGCCCATGGCGACATTTTGGGAAAGGAAGCCGGCCGCAGCGCCATCCTCCGGGCCGGTTCCGCCATCGTCTTCGGGCGGGGTATCGCCGCCGTCGTCGTTTGAACCGGGATCAATCCGCTGCGCAACACCGTTGACGATCCTGAGGTTGTCGATCACCCCGCCAAACTGGTCGTCCCAATCGTCGTGATCCTTCGGGGCGATTTGCGACCCGGGATCACGCGCCGCATCGGGCACCGCGTCATCGGCAAGCGCGACAAGCGCGTCGAGTTCTTGAATGATGTCATTGAGATCGCGCGCATCGACAGGCACGACGCCATCCGGCCCGAGCAAGATGTCATTGTCGATCATGACGTTTTGCTGGTGGACCGTGACCGACTGCTGGACTTCGCCATGGAGCCGGTAGGTCAGTTCGATGGCGAGCGGCGGCCCGGTAACGGGGAACTCGATGCGCGGGAAGGGCGAACCTCCATCGTCGGCCTGCAGGCGGACGGGAGACAGCACCGGACCGGAATCCGAATTCGGAACCAGAGGCGCCGACACCAAAAGCTGTGGCGTGAATTCGAGGCCGATGGGCGGTTGGAAGAAGAAAAGACCGTCCTGGATGAATGAAGGCGTGATGGCCTTGAACAAACCGGCACCGAGGTCGCTGCCGGAGAAATCAACCGAGGGATCGCCGCCGAAGGCGAAGAGATCGAGGTCTGCCTTTGTCGAATGGCTGGTGGTGAAGTCCACCACCGCTTTCTTGTAGAATTCCGGCTGGTGCAGATAGCCGATGAAATGCCGGATGAGTTCTTCGGTCAGGCGACCCGTGATCATAACCAACTCCTCACAATGGGATTGCGACAGATTGCCGACGCCGCCTCCTGCCGGCGCATCAAATTGGTCCTTGCCCCGCAGATGCCCCGCGCGACGAATCGCGCGGGGTAGTCGTTGATGTCAGCCTGATGCTTTCGCGATCAGAGAGCCAGTTCGTTGTCTTCGCCGACCAGCAGTTCGGTGCTGGTGCCGCCGACGACGCTGACCTGGACGCTGTCGCCCTGGAAGTTGGCGCCCATCGTGATGTTCTGGGTCAGCAGGTCGCCAATGGCGAGCGCATCGGCGGACGCGGATGTGGAGCCGAAGATCGACATGTCATCGCCGATATCCGCACCGGTGATCTCGCCGAACTCGCCGATCCCGTCCGACGCCTCGGCGAAACCGCCTGTCGCCGAAACCGTCTGGCCGACAAACCCATTGTTGTGCACATAGGGATCGTTGACTACGTCGGCGTCGACCAGATCGTTGACCTGATGGATGCAGAAGGCCTGATCGGTACCATCCGAATCCAGCTCCGGGAAATCCATCTCGATCGGTTCAAGATCGCCCAAGGGGCCAAGCACGTTGTCTTCACCGACGGAGAAGGAATTGTCGTCGATGCCGACAATCGAGGCCGAAGTCACGTTAGTCTGCGTGTTGCCGCCCGTGGTGATCTCCTGGGTGGCCAGTTCGGCTCCGGCCGTTGCGTCGGCGGACGCGCTGGCCGAACCCGCGATGACGACATCGTCGCCAGCCGAAACAGTCAGATCGGCAAGGTTGTCGTCGTCGGAACCCGAACCGCCGTCGATGCCTTCGTCGGCATCAGCGCTGACACCGAACGCCGCGACATTTTGCGTTGCTTCGGAATTGTTGACAACACTGGCGTCGTCAACGAGATCAAAGTCGTACGCAAAATTGCCTTGCGCGACGCTGAACATGCTGTCCGTGTCGGCTT